>DAOPZG010000061.1:0-14609 GCA_035353235.1 Candidatus Limiplasma sp. | reverse complement strand
CGTTAACCGTCTGGATGTGGGCGTGGAGGGTGAGTTCCGCTAGCTGGTGCTGGAATATGTAAGCGGCAGCACGCTAAAGGATATCGTCCAGCAACGCGGGCACCTGAACACCAACACGGCTGTGCAGATTGCCGTGCGCATTTTAAGCGCGCTGCAGCACGCGCATGATAACGGCATCATCCACCGCGACATCAAACCGCAGAACATTCTGGTGAATGCCGACGGCCACATCAAGGTGGCAGATTTCGGTATCGCGCGCATGACCAACGCATTTACCATCTCCAAGGGGGATACGGTCGTCGGTTCCGTGCATTATTCTTCGCCCGAGCAGGCCAGCGGAAGCGTGGTGGAAGCTACCAGCGACATCTATTCTACCGGCGTCGTACTTTACGAAATGCTGACCGGGCATGTGCCTTTCGTCGGCGATACACCTGTCGCGGTCGCCATGCAGCATATCAACGCTACGCCCCCGCCCATCGAAACCTGGAACCCGGACGTGCCTCCCGTAGTCATCTCCGTTGTGATGAAAGCAATGGAAAAGTCCCCTAAAAAGCGTTATCAGAGCGCCCGCGAAATGGCGGATGCCCTGTTACGCGCCAAAGAGGGGCGCGCTGACCCGAACACCCCGCAATACTCCGACCGCAAAGCGCCTGTGACGCCACCTGTTCCGCAGGAACAGCGCACTCCCACCGCCCCACGTATGCCGACCAGTGGTCAGAACCCTGCACAACAGACGACACTGCGTAAACGCCGAAAACATTTCAGTACCCTGTTTACCGTTTTAACAGGCTGTCTGGTGTTGCTGGGGCTTATTGTGGGCAGCGTAACGGTATATCACGCGATTACGGATAATACGTACGCTCCGGATCTGGTTGGGCTGACTGTGGAGGATGCCGAGGCACAACTGAAGCGTGCCGGTCTCAACCTGCAAAAAACGGAGGTAAATCACGATAAAATCCCTGAAGGCACTGTAATCTCTCAAACGCCGGATGCTGACGTACAATTGCGCAAAGGGGACAGCGTCGTCGTCACCATCAGCCTCGGCCCTTCGCGCCTGCTCGCGCCCGGAATCATCGGTCTCACCCGTGACGAAGCCGCCGCCAAACTGAAAGACAAGGGCTTAAGCATGGTCGTTTCCAAAAGCCCTTCCACCGAGCCGGTCGATACCGTAATCGCCCAGAACCCGCAGGAAAACCAGCCCTGTTCTGTAGGCCAGGAAATCGAAGTGACCCTTTCCGGCGGCAGCACCCTCGTACCCGATTTTTCCGGCCATACCTACGAGGATGCGCTGCAGATGATTAAGGATAACAGCCTTTCCGCCGGCAAGGTTGTGTACGGAGAAGCGTCCGATGACCAGATCGGCAAGGTGCTGGCCCAAACGCCGACGGCTGGCACCATGGCAGTGCTGGACACACAGGTGACCCTGACCGTCGGCACCAAGAGCAAGCCATATCACGCCGATATGAATGTAAATATCCCCGCGTCGGATACCAGCGTGCCTCTGCGGGTAACGCTCATGGAATCCGGTATTGAAGTGGAGCAGTATAACGGCATGACCTCCGCCGGAGACGCCTATTCCATGATCGTTCCAGTCAGTTCCAGCCAGACCGGCCCGCTTACCTGCCGGGTCTATCTGAACGGAGAAATTCTGCTGGAACAGGAGGTCACCTTACAATGACGCAACAGGAAGAAACGGGCGTCATTGTGAAAGGGATCGGCGGTTTGTACTACGCTATAGATGCTTCCGGTGCGGTCCATGTGCTTCGCGCCAAGGGAGCGTTCCGCAGACTGGGGATAACCCCTACGATCGGCGACCGGATTCGCTATGCTCCCGGCAAGGGAGAGTCGGATGGCTGGATTGAGGAAATTCTTCCCCGTGACAACTGCCTGATCCGCCCGCCGGTCGCCAACATCCGTCACCTGCTGTTCGTACTGGCTCCCGAGCCGGAACCGGACCTGATGTTGCTGGACGCGATGCTGGTGATGGCGCGGGAACAGAGGATAGACCCCGTGCTGGTCGTAAACAAATGTGAGCTGGACCCTTCGCTGGCCGATTTGTTGCGAGGGCAGTACGCCCACGCAGATATCCCCGTAGCGGAAGTAAGCGCAGTGACCGGGCAAGGATTAAGCGCATTGCAATCAGTTCTTCGGGAAGGCATCTGCTGTTTTGCCGGGCAAAGCGGCGTCGGAAAAAGCACGCTGGTCAGCGCGCTCACGGGTCTTTCTCTGGAAAGCGGGGAGATCAGCCCCAAGACCGCGCACGGCAGGCACACCACCCGGCGCGCCGAGCTGTTGATCAAAGATGGTTATCGTGTGCTTGACACGGCGGGCTTCAGCCTGTTAACGCTTTGGGAATCCATGGACCCCATCCGCCTGAAAGATTATTACCCGGATTTTGCGCCCTATGAAAGCGACTGCCGCTTCCAACCCTGCTACCACCAGAGTGAGCCGGGCTGCGCGGTGCTGGCCGCCGTGGAGCGCGGGGAGTTGTCCGCGGCGCGGGTAGAACGCTATCATCAGCTGCTTGACCGGGTCAGGCAGGCATGGAGGAATCGGTATGAGTAAAATTGCGCCGTCCATCCTGGCGGCAAACACCCTGCGCATGGGCGACGCGGCCCGGCAGATCGTTATGGCGGGCTGTGATTACGTTCATTTTGACGTGATGGATGGCGTGTTTGTACCGAATCTGTCTTTCGGCCCGGCGCTTCTCAAGGATATGAAAGCGGAGATTGATCTGTTCTTCGACGTGCATCTGATGCTGATTGATCCACTGAAATATGTGGACGTGTTCGCGGAAAACGGCGCGAACGGCATCACGGTGCATGTGGAAGCCGACCATTTTACGGAATCGATCGCCCGCATCCACGAGCTGGGGTTAAAAACAGGCGCTTCTCTTCGCCCCGGCACTCCGGCCGAGAAACTGCGCGACGCGCTGCCCCAGTTGGACCTGGTGCTGGTGATGACCGTGGAGCCAGGTTTCGGCGGGCAGAAGTTCAACCCGGATATGCTCTATAAGATTCGCGCGCTGCGCGAAATGGACTTTACCGGCGAAATTGAGGTGGACGGCGGGGTGAACCTGGAAAACGCCCCCGCCCTCGCGTCCGCGGGCGCGGATACGCTGGTGATGGGCACCGCCTTTTTCCATGCCGACGATCCGGCACAGGTCGCACGGGAAGTGCACGCCCTCGGACAGCGCGCCTGATTTCCTTTCAAACAGATTCATCCCCCGCGTGCGCCGGTTCTTCGGCTCCCGTGGGGGATGCTGTTGTTCATGACCTTTCTTGATAGCTGATGATTCAATCAATCTATATGATATTCTACCGCGTTGACAACCCGGCCCCGCCGCTTTATAATACGGTTACTTGCACCTCTGTAGTTTGGTAGAATTGTAGGGAGGAAATGTCATGGTCATTACTGACTTTCTGGAAAAAAACGCGCGTGTAAAGCCCGACGGCGTAGCGCTGGTGGAAATTAACCCGGCGCTGCAGCCTGACCATACCGTAACCTGGCGGGAATATAATCTGATCGAGTCCGCGTCCAGCGGCAAGTACCGCCGGGAAATCACCTGGCGGGAATTCGACCGGCAGGCTAATCGCTTTGCGAACCTGCTCCTGTCCCGCGGCGTGCAGAAGGGCGATAAGGTTGCCATCCTGTTAATGAACTGCATCGAGTGGCTGCCCATCTATTTCGGCGTTCTCAAAACCGGCGCGCTGGCCGTTCCGATGAATTTCCGCTATACCGCCGAAGAAATCGCCTACTGCCTCGACCTGTCCGATGCCTCGGTGCTGGTGACCGGGCCGGAATTTGTGGGCCGTGTGGAACAGGTGATGCCGCGTCTGGGCGCGATCCGGCATTTCTTTTTTGTGGGCGACGATACTCCCGCCTTTGCGGACAATTATGAAAGCTATATCGGCTACTGTTCCTCCACTGCCCCCGCCGTGGAACTACTGGAGCAGGACGACGCGGCCATCTATTTTTCCTCCGGCACCACAGGCTTTCCCAAAGCGATCCTGCACAGCCACGAAGCGCTCGTCAGCGCCTGCCTTACGGAGCAGAAACATCACGGCCAAACCAAGGACGATGTCTTTTTGTGCATTCCCCCGCTGTATCACACGGGCGCGAAAATGCACTGGTTCGGCAGCCTTATCACCTGCAGCAAGGCGGTGCTGCTGCGCGGCGTAAAGCCGGAATGGGTGCTGCAGGCGGTATCCGACGAAAAAGCAACCATCGTCTGGCTGCTGGTGCCCTGGGTGCAGGATATTCTGGACAGCATCGACCGGGGGGACATCAAGCTTTCCAACTATCGCCTCAGCCAGTGGCGGCTGATGCATGTGGGCGCGCAGCCCGTGCCCCCCAGCCTGATCACACGTTGGTTGAAGGTCTTTCCCAATCAGCAGTACGACACCAATTACGGCTTAAGCGAATCCATCGGCCCGGGCTGCGTGCATCTGGGGGTGGAGAACGTACACAAGGTCGGCGCGATCGGAAAAGCCGGTTATCTGTGGCAAACAAGGATTGTGGACGACCACATGAACGACGTGCCTGCCGGAGAAGTGGGCGAGCTGGCAGTCAAAGGCCCGGGCGTGATGAAGTGCTACTATAAAAACCCGCAGGCGACCGCCGAAGTACTCCGTGGCGAATGGCTCTGCACCGGCGATATGGCCCGGCAGGATGAGGATGGTTTCATCTTTCTGGTGGATCGGAAAAAGGACGTTATCATCAGCGGCGGCGAAAACCTGTACCCCGTGCAGATCGAGGACTTTTTACGGGCCAATCCGAAGATCAAGGACGTGGCCGTCATCGGCATGCCCGATGAACGACTGGGAGAAATCGCCGCTGCTGTGATCGAGGCCAAGGCAGGCGAAACCCTGACCGAATCGGAAGTTCAAGATTTCTGTCTGGAACTGCCGCGATATAAACGCCCGCGCAAAATCATCTTCGCGGAAGTACCCCGCAACCCAACCGGTAAAATTGAAAAGCCGAAACTCCGCGAGCGGTACGGCGCGGGCCATCTGGTAGAAAAGCAATCCACACGATAATGTAGAAAACCGCCCGGCAGCACGCAATGGCTGTCGGGCGGTTTTCTACACAATGAATTTTCCCCGCTGCACGTACATTACAGGTTCCACCCGCCTGCAGTCAGCATCCAGCCCTTCACGGGCCATTTGCTCAATACGAAGAGCAGTCACCGGATCAGCTTTTCGCACTCGGGTTACGGATCAGGTAACCGCTTTTCTCCCACAGCGCCACCCATTCTTTCAGGCGGTTGAGCAGGTCGGCGTTGCTCTTTGTCTTTTCCATCATGTCAATCAGCTGGCTGAGTGCTTCCCGGTTGGTGGCGGAACCCAATACCGTACGGATTGCTTTCAGGCCTTCCACTTCCTGATCGTTCAGCAGCATATCCTCTTTACGGGTACCGCTTTTCTGCATGTCGATCACCGGAAACATCGGTTCGTTATCTTCGGGAATGTCCAGCCAGAGTTCCATGTTGGCCGTTCCCTTGAACTCCTCAAAGATAATGTCGTCCACGCGGGAACCCGTTTCCACTAGGATCGTGGCGATTACGGTCAGGCTGCCGCCATCGCGGGTGTTGCGGGCCGCGCCAAAAAAGCGCTTTGGGCGCACCAGCGCGGCGGGGGTAACGGTGTTGGTCATCGCGCGTCCGCCCTGCGTGAGCGTCGCCTGATAGGCGCGGGTCAACTTGGTCAGGCTGTCCAGCAGGATCACCACGTTCTTCCCCTGCTCCACCAGCCTCTCGGCGCGTTCCAGCATCGTTTCACTCACACGGGTCTGGCTTTCAGGCGCTTCATCGAATGTCGTGGCAAACACTTCCGCGGCGTCGCCAACGGCCTCGCGAATCTCCGTAACCGCCTCCGGCCGTTCGTCGATCAGCAGCATCATTTCATAAGCGTTCGCGTCGTTTTGTTTAATGGCTTTGCACAGTTCCTTCAGCAATACCGTTTTACCGGATTCCGGTGGCGCCACGATCATCGCACGTTGGCCAAAGCCAATCGGCGCAATCAGGTTCACGATGCGCATCGGCCAATTGTGGGAGCTTTGCTCGCTTTCCAGAACAATCCGGCGGTTGGGGTAAATCGGTACCAGCGTATCGAAAGACAGCCGTTCGCTGGACTCCCCGACAGCGATCCCGTTGATTTTTTCCACATACATCAGCGCCGCGAACTTATCCGTATCCCGCTGTGGCCGCGCTTTGCCCTCTACCTGATCCCCGGTACGCAATTCGTAGCGGCGAATGGTCGCAACGGAAACATAAATGTCCTTCTTCCCGGGCAGAAGGGTTTGCGAACGTAAAAAGCCGTATCCGTCCGGCAATATCTCCAGAATACCGGATGCAGGCGTACCTTCTGCGGCTTGCAAGGCCTCCGGCACCGGCTGACCACGGTCGTAAGGCTCGGAAAAAGCGGGATCACGGGTCGGTTTATAGACCGAGTCGTTGTAATACCCTTCCGGAACCCGTGGCGCGACATAACCGGGCTGCGGCTGCTGGTATCCGCTCGGGGCATATCCGCTGCCATATCCGGGGCGCTGATAATCCGTGCGGGGATTCTGCCGATAGTTGTTCCGGTAATCAGGGCGGCCGCCGTACTCCCGCGCGGGCGCGGCACGATAACCCAGCCGGTATCCGTCCACCGTCTGCTGGGGAAACGCGGGGCGTGCCGGAGCAGGCTGGAGATCGTTCAGGTGAACCTCCTCCACTCTTCTCTCCGGAGATTGCGGCTGGGCAAAATTCACCGGGGGGCCAAAGCGCGCAGGGCCTCCGGTGGTATGTGCCTGCTGCCAGGCCGGTTGCCGCAGGGGTTGTTTCAACGTAGTACTTTGTCGGGTTGGTATCGCGCGCCGATATGCCGGCTGATAATCACCCCGGTCTGTCGTTTCCCCGGTGCGTTCCTTCCATTGCTGCGGTAATAAAGGGCTAACACTGGTCACGTCTGCCGAAAGCGCCTCCGGCTGTTGTTTTGTTTCATCGTTGTCCTTCGCAGGGGGTACTTCCGTTCTGGTTTCGGTTACAGCCCCTTTCGCCGTTTCCTCGCCCTCCGCGGTTGCCCCAAGCGCGTCGGACAAGCGCTGCACGATCCCTTCCTTGTCGATCCCCGCGCTCAGCTTCACGCCATTGGCGCGTGCCAGCTTGCGAAGATCAATCACTGTCATGGCATGCAATTCACTTGTCAGCAAAAAAATTCCTCCCTGTATTGATATGGTCGATGGAAGCCTGTCCTGGCAGAAAAGGATGGTTTTTGATAAACCCGGGTAGATCCGGGCAGAACGAACACGATTATAACATCATCACTGGAATGGTTTCAGCGGGCGCGGAGCGGCTTTTGCGCCACGACCATGTCCCGGTTGACCGCCTGCTCCACCCAGTGGGAAAAATCATCAAACGGCGGCTGGATCAACGGGACGAGGCCAGACACGGCCATTTCTCGAACCAGCGTTTCTTTAGGCAGCGTGTAGGTGTTAAATGCAATCGCGATCGCCCCTCCGGGTAAAAGTGCCCTGGCATAGGCGGGCATCGCCTTTTTCAGCAGCGTTTCCAGCGTAGCCATACCGCGCCCTTCGTGTGGAGCGTGTTGCACGCCATAAGGCAAATCCCCCACAATCAGGTGACATCCTTCCGCGCCCGCTATTTCATCCGCACGGGCCGTGTCGCCCCGAATCAGTCGAAGCGTAAGCGTGTCGGCCTGTTTGTAACGTTCTATGTCGTTTGCAAGCGTATATCGGTACTCCTTCATTGCGCCGCCGCCCCGCAGCGTAAGCGAGCGCTCCTCGCGTTTATGTTTGTAACGGTGGTATTGCAGGTATTTTTCAAAGTAGGTATCGGCTTCGTGCACCGCTTTTTCATCGGTTTCCACGCCGATGGCGCAATCCCCTTCCTCCAGTGCGCAGAAAAGCGACGTTCCCCGTCCGCAGATCGGGTCCATCACGATCAGGGGGGACGGAGCAAGAGCAAACGCCGAAGCAGATCGTGCGCAGTGAAGCATCATCGCCGTAAAATCCGCGTTTGTCTTTCCTTTATATTTCAAAACCTGCGACAGATCATTATCCAGATAGGCCTTGCGGCGAAGCGCCAGCGGCTTTAACCATTCCCCATCCCTCACTGCCGCGAACGCGATACCGGAATGGCGCGACAGATAAGCCCATGCTTCCTCGTTGAGCGAATCGGTTTCGACTGTGAGAAACGGCGTGCCAGCAATCGTTTCGATCGCGACGACGGCCCGGACATCCAAGGCAGATAACAGACACTCACATTCAAGCACAGCCAGCTTTTGCAGGGACTGCGCGTAACGTGCGTTGGCGTGAGATTTCACGAGCAGAGCAAATTGCACGGGATTCCTCTCTTCCGAATGAATAACATACTTCAAGAATCGTTCGCTCTGTGATGATCATATCATAAATTATCGCGGTTGGCAATGCCCGTATCTACCGCTTGCGTACGGAAAAATCGCGATTTTCTGGCGTTTCTGACAAATTGCAAGCGATGTTACTTATGTTACCGTTATATAATACTGTACGATTTGTATCCTGCGTCTGCTTCGCTTCACCCGGATGTAAACTACGCATCTCCGGTCGGCACAACAACCAGCCTTTACCGCCGTTACGACAACCGGAAAGCGCCGTGTATCAAAACGAAGAACCCCCTCTCCGGTAAACCGGAGAGGGGGAGGTTATTACCACTTGCGCTTGCGAGCAGCTTCTGCTTTCTTCTTGCGTTTCACGCTGGGCTTTTCATAATGCTCGCGCTTGCGAGCCTCTGCCAAAACACCTGTGCGAGCACATTGACGTTTGAACCGCTTCAGAGCGCTTTCCAGGGATTCGTTTTCGCGGATGCGTACCTCGGACACTGTTATCCCTCCCCTCGCTCATTCCGCCGCGGCCCCTTTCCTCAGTGGGACTTTCTAAAAGGGTACACAACGACCATACAGGCATTATATCGCGAAGAATGCGTCCCGTCAACTAGGAAGTTGCGTTTTTCGACGTCTCCGCGTCGTTACGCCATCCGTTCGGCCATCGGCTGGCCGCCCATAATGTGGAAATGAAGGTGTTGCACCGTCTGGCAGGCATCCTTGCCACAGTTGTTCACAACGCGGAACCCGCCCTCCTCCAGCCCCAGCAACTGCGCCACCTTCGCGCACGCGCGCAGGCAGGCGGCCAGTTCGTGGTCGGTCAGCTCCGTGTTATGCGCCAGATCCGGTATATGGTGCTTGCTTACCACCAGCGCATGTACCCTGGCCTGCGGGTGAATATCGTAAAACGCATAGGTATCTTCATCTTCGTAAATCTTTCGAGACGGGATTTCCCCTTTGATAATTTTACAAAACAGGCAATCGTCCATCTTTTTTTCTCCCTTCATCAGCCCGCACAGTCCAGGCGTTACGGAATGGTTTCCACAGGTGCGCCTGCCATTCCTTCTTTGGTAAGCTCAGATAAGCGGACGTTTACGATTTCTCCTGTCTGTCCGCCGCGGCAGGTAACGTGCACATACTGCGGCGTATAGCCGCATGGCAATCCGGATGCGTTTTTTTCTTCCAGCAGCACCGGCTGCACCGTACCCAACAGTCGTGTTCGGTAAGCCGTCGCCAGATGTTCCCCCACCGCAATCAAACGATGCACACGCTCCGTTTTGATCGCTTCCGGGATCTGCATGAGCATCTCGGCCGCGAGCGTGCCTTCACGGGGACTGAACGGAAAAACGTGGATTTTCAAAAACCCAACGCGCTGGCAAAACGCCTCTGTCTGTTCAAACTCCGCCTCCGTCTCGCCGGGAAAGCCCACGATCACATCCGTGGTAAAGGCTGCGTCCGGGAAAGCCGCCCGTATCTTTTCTACCGCCGCCATGAACTGCGCGGTATTGTAACGGCGCTTCATCCGGGCCAGCACCGCGTCGCTCCCGCTTTGCAGCGCCAGATGAAACTGTGGGCAAAGTTTAGGCAGGCTGACCGCGGCCGCAACAAACGCGTCGTTGACCACCACGGGTTCCAGCGAACCCAGCCGGATACGCCGGATGCCCGAAGCTTCGTGGGCGGCGGCAACCGCGTCCATCAGCGTCGGTTTTTCCGCCAGATCACGTCCGTAACTGGTCAGGTGGATACCGGTCAGCACAAGCTCTGTAAAGCCGGCGTCCGCCAGCGCCTGCGCCTCGCTGCGGATATCCTCCAGCGGGCGGGAGCGCACGCCACCGCGCACCGAGGGGATAATGCAATAGGTGCAGCGGTTATCGCACCCTTCCTGTATCTTCATCACGGCGCGGGTATGCCCTTCGTGCGCATGGATGGAAAGCGGCTCGAACACTGCGCTTTCCAGGCTGTCCACCGCAACGATCTGCGTTCCTTCTGCGATTGCTTTTTCCAACAGTTCCGCAACCTGCCCGCGAAACTGTGTGCCAAGAATCAGCCGCGCGCCCGTATCCCGCAGCTGCTCGCCCATCCGCTGAGCCAGACAGCCCGCAAGGATCAGTTCTCCGCCCGGGTTCTGCCGCTTAAACCGTCGCGCGGCCTGCATGCTTTTCTGGTCGCCCGTACCGGTTACCGTACAGGTGTTCACCACATACACGTCGGCGGGCATCCCCCGAAGCGCGGGGGTATATCCCCTGCGAACAAAGGTCTCCAGCATCGCTTCGCTGTCGTACTGGTTTACCTTGCAGCCCAGCGTATAAAAGCGTACCGTCTTTGGCATGTTACATCTCCCCGAAAGTACTCATGGTAACGACCAGGGCGCACAGCCCGGCAGTTTCCGTACGTAATATCCTTTTGCCAAGCGTTACACACTCAGCTCCGGCCCCTTTTAATTTTTCAATCTCAGCGGCCCCGATACCGCCTTCCGGCCCGATGATGATGGCAACGGCACGCGGCTGTGCGCCCAATGCCAGCATCTTTTGCAGCGCATGGCTCAGAGAGGTTTCCCCCTCCTCTTCCCATGCGACGAATACCGCGTCGTACCCGCCGGTCTTGAGGTAGCTTACCGCCTGCGCCAGTTTGCGCGCCGGTAGTATTTCCGGGACATGCGCGCGGCCGCTCTGCTTGGCGGCTTCCAGCGCGATACGGGTCCAGCGTTCGCGCTTCTGCGGTTCCTTTTCGTCCAATCGCGCGACCGACCGCTCCATTTCAACCGGCAGGATGTCCCAAACGCCCAGCTCCGTTGCCTTCTGGATGATCCATTCCATCTTGTCAAGCTTCGGCATGCCCTGCACAAGCGTTACGTGTACCACTGCTTCCGGCGAGGGCAGTTCCATAAGCACCCGCACGGTGACCGCCTGCTGGTCTACCTGCGACAGTTTGCCTTCATAAAGGCGTTCCGCGGCAATCAGTTGCACGGTTTCATCCGGCTTCATGCGCAGCACGCGCGCCACATGGGCGCTCTCCTCCGGTGACAGCGCAACCGTTTCGCCGACCGTGAGCGGGCCGATTTCCCCCAGCCAGCACCTATGCACGAGCCGCCTCGTTTTTCAGGCACAACGCGACCCATTCGCCTTTCGTAATACGTTCCACCATCGTATATCCCTCTGCCTGCACGGCAGCCAGTACATCAGGTTCCCGTTCCCTAATAATCCCTGAGCAGATGAACAGCCCGCCCGGCGCCAGATGTCGCTTTAACGGCCCGCACAGCATGCAGATCGCATCCGCAACAATATTAGCCACCGCCAGCTCACAGGGCATGGTTTCACCTTTCACCAGATCGCCCTGCACCACGCGAACCTGTTGCTCTACCCCGTTATTGGCAACGTTCTCTTTGGCAACCTTCACCGCGTCGGGATCAATGTCCACCGCCAGCACGTTTTGCGCGCCCAACCGGGCCGCCGCGATGGCGAGGATACCGCTGCCGGTGCCCACATCCATCACAGCTGTGCCGTTTTGCAGATGCTTATCCAGCAGTTCCATGCACATCCCGGTCGTCTCGTGCGTTCCGGTGCCAAAGGCCATCCCGGGGTCCAGCTCCACCACCAGATCGCCCGGCTGTTCGCGGTACTGCTCCCACGAAGGCTTAACCACCAGCCGTTTCCCGACACGAAAGGGTTTGTAATACTGTTTCCAGTTTTCGGCCCAGTCCTCGTCGGCTACATTCTTCAACTCCATCGTGAGGGAGCCAAAATCCAGCCCCGTTTGCGCGTTTGCCAGTGCAGAGAGTTGCGCACGGAGGTTTGCCAGCACATCATGCGTATGTTCGTTCTGCCCAAACCAGCCCTTCACCAGCACATCTTCCGGCATAGCAGCAAGCATTTTCGGATCGTACAGCTCCCAGTAAACCCCCGGTTTGGCAGGATCCGGCACATCCGCCCGATCTACAATTTCCGTTCCGGTCGCGCCGAAACGTATCATCCAGTCGCTCACTACGTCGCTGGCCGCGCTCGTCGTGTGCACAATTGCCTCGCACCATTCCATCGGGGGTTCCTCCTCGCTTTTCATCCGTTGTAGCATATCACAGGGGATGCCGCCGCGCAAGCCGCGCGGGAGCATCCCCCAAAGATCATATTCTGTAAGGATTTACGGGAACATTCCCTTCAGTTTATCCACAAAAGACTTTTTTCCCTCGTATTCCTTGCCCGATGTGCTGTTTTCAAACTGGCGAAGCAGTTCTTTCTGCTTTTCGTTCAGTTTTTTTGGCACTTCCACCTTTACACGCACCAGCAGATCGCCGGTTCCGCCGCCGCGAAGGTTCGGCAGCCCGTACCCTTTCAAGCGGAACTCCGTATCGTTTTGCGTGCCTTCCGGGATGCGGTATTTCACCGTTTGTTTCAGTGTTGGCACCTCAAGGTCTGCGCCCAGCGCCGCCTGCGAAATGGTGATGGGCAGATCCAGCAGCAGCGTCGTCCCGTCGCGGCGGAACAGCTTATGGGGCCGTACCGTTACACGAACATACAGGTCACCGCTGGGGCCGCCGTGCGCACCGGGTTCACCCTGACCGCGCATCACGATGGTCTGACCGTCGTCAATGCCCGCGGGTACCTTTACCGTAGCGGTGCGGCGCTTGCGTACACGCCCGCTGCCGTTGCAGGCGGTGCACTTATCCTTCACAATCTTGCCTTCGCCATGGCAGGTGGGGCATGTGCGAACGGTTACCATAAATCCGCCGCTTTGCCGCACCTGACCGGTGCCGTGGCACATGGGGCAGGTCTGCGCGGTGGTGCCGGGTTTGGCGCCCGAGCCGCCACAGGTTTCGCAGTTCTCGTTGCGGATGAACTCGAAAGTCTTCTGACAGCCGTTCGCGGCTTCTTCAAAGGTAATGGCGATGTCATGGCGAAGGTCGTCGCCCTGTTCGGGGCCTTCCCTGCGGGCCGATCCGCCCATGCCGCCGCCGAAAATTGAATCGAAGATGTTACCGAAATCGCCAAACCCGCTAAAGCCGCTGAAATCGCCCGCCCCGCCGCCTGCACCGCCGAAGCCCTGCATGTTGGGCCCGTCGAAACCGAATTGATCGTACTTGGCACGTTTATCGGGGTCACTTAACACCTCGTTGGCTTCGTTAAGCTCCTTAAAACGCGCTTCGGCGGTCTTATCGTTCTGGTTCAGATCGGGATGGCATTCCTTGGCTTTTTTCCGGTATGCGCTCTTGATTTCGGCATCGGTGGCCGTCTTGGGCACGCCGAGCACCTCGTAATAATCGCGTTTAGCCAAATGCTCACCTACTTAAGCAACATTCCTGACTGTTGTCATGTCCCGGGTCGCACCATTTGATCGCAGTCGCCCAAAGACACACAGAAGCCTTGCTTTGCAAGGCTCGCCGAAACCGCCGCGTTCGTCGTCGGGTTCGGGTAAAAGGCGGGATGTCTGATTGTCTTCCTACTCGGGGATGAGGGGGAGAGAATCAGTCCCTTCCCCCATCCTCCGCGGGTTTGTTGCACCCGATTTTACTTCACGTCGTAATCCGTGTTCACAGTTCCGTCGTCGTTTTCAACCGGTCCGTTGCCGGCGGCGCTGCCGCCTTCAGGCGCGCCGCCCTGCGGGCCGCCTTCCTGCTGGTACAGCTTGCCAAAGATCGCGTAAACCTTCTGGGTCATCGTTTCCATGGCGGACTTGATCTGGTCGGCGTCGTTGGTTTCCCGCACCTTCTTAAAGTCCGCAATCGCGGTTTCGATGGTCGCCTTATCTTCGGACGAAAGCTTGTCGGCGTTGTCCTTCAGCTGCTTTTCCAGATCGTAGATCAGGTTATCCGCACGGTTGACGGTTTCCACCTCGTCACGGTGCTTCTTATCCTGCTCCGCAAACTGCTCGGCTTCCTTCACGCGCTTCTGGATTTCTTCCTCGGTCATGTTGGTGGAGGCGGAAATGGTAATCTTCTGCTCGTTGCCGGTGCCCTTGTCCTTGGCGGACACGTTTACGATGCCGTTACGGTCGATGTTAAAGGTTACTTCGATCTGCGGCACGCCGCGCGGCGCGGGCGGGATGCCCGTAAGCTGGAAGCGGCCGAGGGTCTTGTTGTCGTACGCCATGGGACGCTCGCCCTGCAGCACGTGGATTTCCACGGTGGTCTGGCCTTCCGCCGCGGTGGAGAACACCTGGCTCTTGCTGGTGGGGATGGTGGTATTACGCTCGATCAACTTGGTAAAGATGTGGCCTTCGGTTTCCAGACCCAGCGAAAGCGGGGTCACGTCCAGC
>DAOPZG010000060.1:0-15120 GCA_035353235.1 Candidatus Limiplasma sp. | reverse complement strand
CCTAAATGGCACTAAAAGTATATCGCTTTTCAGGAAAGCAAAATGGAGGCAAAGTTAAGGCAATATAAGGTTTTGTATGTGTCGCAAAGTGAGCGTAAAAGTAACGCAAAAGTACCGCAGGAACACCACAAAAACACCACAGGAACACGAGTGAGGCGGCGAACGGCGAGGACTATGTACTTCCGCCGCTTTGCTTTTTCGGACACGCTAATATGGTATGTAATAATTCCACGCGACGTTGCATGTGGGGGGCACGCGCGACCCAGCGGGTTACGCTGTGGTTTCTGTACTGTGTGCGTTCTCTTGCCCTGCTGGCGCGATCATGGGGGGTAAGAGCCGCCGCCCTGCGGGCGGGCAATCAGCAAGGTAAGCAGCCTTGCTTGGCTGGCGCTGCCTGATAGCGTGCCACCGCAGGGGCATCCCCCATCGTAATATACAACATAGGGAACCCGCTACACCGACAGGAAGTGCCGTGTAAAACGCACCGCCTTGCACATGAGTGGTGTAGTAGTTAATGGTTATATATTGTAACTGATTATATACCACAACGCATACCACAACGTCGCTGAAAATTGGTTGTATCTGGTT
The DNA here is from genome assembly GCA_035353235.1 of Candidatus Limiplasma sp. Taxonomy (GTDB): domain Bacteria; phylum Bacillota; class Clostridia; order Christensenellales; family Aristaeellaceae; genus CAXXOK01. Next base: position 14,532 of record DAOPZG010000060.1, on the reverse strand, counting down.
TTCTGCAAGTATATAAATGCTTTGATTTTGTTGACTACAAACAACTCTATATCAAACCGCTTTATTTAGTTTTATGATACTGTTATAATTCAAATCCCTAACTCTCCGCCAGAAAAATCCGCTCGTCTCGGTAAGAGACGGGCGGATTTTTTGCATAGACTCTTCAAACCTTTGTACACTCATAAATCCGATCCGGGACCTCATCCGCCTTCACAATGCCATTCTTCAACTGCGTACGTATAATGATCATTCAGTCATATAAAGCATGATGTATTATCCCAGGATGGCATCATATGCCAGGTCGCGCAACATTGGATGAATCACATGATAATTCTCTTCCAGCCCCAGTACATGTTCGGCAAAGAAGATGCCAATCCGGTGCTCCGGGTCCATCAGCACATACGCGCCTGCCGCCCCGTCCCAGCCAAACTCACCCACCGGGCTTTTCGACGCGGTTGGATCAATCAGCGTGCGCAACCCCAATCCGTAACCGTATCCCAATTTGCCGGAGGCGTTAAAATCTTGTTGCATCCGGTCATCCAGATGATTTTTCCGCATTTCGTCAATGGTTTCTTTTTGAAGGATGCGTTTTCCGGTTGCTCCAACGCCACCGTTGCTTAACGCTGCAACAAATCGGCTGTAAGCATCTACCGTGCAGATCAGCCCCGCGCCGCCGCTTTCGTATGTCTCCGTAAGGCGGTAACGATTGGTCGGCGGAACGGGTCGGATAGCATGCGTCATTGGCTCTGCTTCATACTGTGCGCTCAGGCGTGCCCGGCTGCCTTGGTCCAGCGAAAAATACATATCTGTAATACCCAGCGGTTCAAACAGATGATTACGGAAGTAATCGCCCAGCGTTTCGCCGGAAACCGACTCGATCACGCCGCCCAATACATCGTGCGCAAGACTGTAAATCCAGCGTGTGCCCGGCTCGCACAAGAGCGGCATCCGCGCGAAAGCCCCGACCATCGTACGCGTTCCGCAGTTGCCGGCACACCGCGCTGCCTGTATCTCCGCCGATTCGATGTCGTAGGACATCCCGGCCGTCATGCGAAACAAATCGAGAATCCGAATCGGGTTTTGTGCTCTGCAAAGATGATCCTGACGGGTAGGCCAGCGAACTGGCCATGGCCCCACCTGGAAAGTATCGGCGTATACCATTTCCGAGTATTCCGGCAGATATGTATCCAGCGATTCGTACAGGTTCAGCTTCCCCTGCTCGCATAACTGCATAGCTGCCGTTACCGTAATTACTTTGGTAGCCGAATAGAGATAATAAAGGTCATCCGGTGTGACTGGTTTGGTTTTTGCCGCGTCGGAGTAGCCCGCGCCATGGCGGTACACCGTATCGTAGCCAAGCGTAATCATGCAATCCACCGCCGGGATACCAGAACATTCCGGCAACGAATCCAGATAGCGCGTAAGTCGTTCGAAGTTCATATTACATCCATCATTTCTGTTTTAAGTTATCCCGACAATGCAGAAATCCCGTGGTTCCATCCGACGCATTCGCCTTGTTCCGAACAATGCGATAAAATCAGACTTGTTGATACACGCAGGTTTCGATCCCGGCAGTGTCTGTGCCGCTTACCGTAAAGGCGAATGTACGCAGGTCAGCTGACAGGAAGGCAGAGCAGCCCTGATGGTTCCATTGAATGCAAAGCATATTGCTCTTTGGTTGAGAAATTTCCATCTGCGCATCAAAACCGAATGCGGGGCAGGTGTTACGGAAGCGAAGCAAAGTAAGCTGGTCGCGTACAACAGGTCGTTGTAATGCTTCTTCTGCCTGCGCGCGGGACAGGTTGGTACGGTTGATCTCCTTGTGTCCGGCCGCGCCTGCGCCCTGTACAGCAGCCAGATCGTTGCGGCCCGCAAACAAATCCAGATACCACACCTGCGGTTTACCCGGCATGAACAGATGGAGTGCTCGTGCCAGCAGCATTTTCCGTTCGTCTTCTCCCAGGGCGCTGAAATAGGTTGCGTTCACCTGATAGTACACATTCTTTTGCCCATGCAGGTCCTTGACCAGTCCGCCGCGACTGACCACAACCTGAATCAGCTTTTCGATCTGTCCTTCCGGTAAAAGCCCCTTCAAGTCCAGCAACGGTATGCCGTCGTGGCATCCAAGCATGGTTACGGTACGGATTCCCTTATTCTTCTGTTCACACGCCCAGCCTGCCAGCAAGTCGCCGTCAGCACGTTCCAGCGCGTCAATCACCAGCCCCGGCAGGAAGAAATCATAACAGGGATAGCCTTCCGCTGCCAGCCGTTCATACGTTTTTTCAGCATAACTGGAATGAATTTCCGGCAACAGCGTAAGATGATACCGGTCGGCGATTTCGCGCACCCTGCCCAGCAGCTCCCAGGTATCCGGCTCGTTAAGAAAATTGCGTTTACCGGGCGTTTTTGGCGCATAAGCGAAAGCATCCAGCCGCACAATCCGCGCGCCATAGCCCGCAAGCATCACAAGGGTTTGCTCGTAGTATTCCCACACCTTGGGAGACCGGATGTTCAAGTCCATTTGCCCCAGATATTTGCGTCCGCTTTCCAACAGGTCTGTTACCGCGGGACGCGCGTACTCCCATGGGCCAAAGTCTATCCCTGCGGGTGTTTTTCCCGCATCCAGCGCGCTGTTGACAACTGCGGCCAGTTTTTGGGCGGAAGCATACTGCAGTTTGGCAACGCGCATCAAGTCCTGCTCATCCACGCGCGGGTAACGCACTTCCTGATAGAACGTGTTCCAATAAGGCACGCTGTGTCCGTCGGGAAAGCGCACCATCAGCAACGGCAGGCCGGGTTTGCGGAAAAACATATCGCAAATTTCCGTTTCATTCGGCTGGATATACCCGCCCTCGGTCATTTCTCCATGGCCCTGCCAGAAACGGTTCCAGTCGATAAAGAAATCCCGGTAAGGGGAGGCGTCTCCCTTTTGCAAAATGTCCTGAAACTGCGGAGAAAGCACCGACGCATGGTTGAGCAGAAAGTCCAGTTTCAGGTCGATGCCAAGCGCATCGAGCGCGTTGAGGTCTTCTCTGGAAGCATACTGCTCGTTCAAGCCATAATCAATCACCGAAAAGCCGCGGTCCAAATCCGTGTTAAACAGACTGGGCAAGATATACGCTGAAGAAAATGCGCGCGCCAGTTCCGATTTCTGCAAAATGCCAACAATATCACCAAGCGTGCCACCTATACTGTCCGGGTAAGCGTTCAGCATCGGCCCGCAGGAAAGCGCTTCGTTATCCGGTGTGTTCATGTTTATTCCTCCGCCATCAACCTGCGATACTCGCGGTAAGGCAGTAGTTCGCCGGTTTTCGCCACAATCAGGCGGGCTTTACCGGCCTGCATTTCCAGCTGCTTTTGCTCCAGTTGCAGAACCATCGTAGTAAAAGGGCTGTCCGTACCGCCATCGCGGTGGCGTTCTTTGCGATAGGCCAGCGTTTCGCTGGGCGTACTGTTCAGCAGGATCGGAATATCCACCCCATGCAGGTGATCACTGTTTCCGTGTGTCCATTCGATCAGCAGCACCCTGATGCCGGAAAAATCAACCGGTTCATACCACAGGGCTGTTTCTTCACGCCCCATTCGTTTCAGGGCAATTGTCTGCGTGCCGTTTTTAAATTGCGAAACAATCGCGTTCAGTTCCTCAAAATCCTGTTCGGCGGGTGAACCGAGGTATCCGGCCAGCGAGGTACGCCCCTCGCGCTGATACACTTTCAGCCACGGATATTCCGTTGTAAGCGACGGGTCCGCATCCCGTTCTTCTGCCTGCAACGCACGCGCGATTTCGCCGCGCTCCGGGGTATAAACACCGTTGGCGACCAGCCCTTTCATGCCGCCCAGTCGATAAATACGCATCCGTTCCGCATCGTTATACAGCGGAATCCGGCGGGGATAATTATCGCCGCTGAGCGTGTAACTGCCTACCCCTAATGAGCGAAAGTAATACGCAAGCAGTGAAGCGGTTTCCGATTTGCCGACGCCAGATCCGCCGCAAACCGAAATGACCGCGCGCTCGTGAGGATTCGTCGCCTGCATCTCTGAGAGTATCGAAAGCAGTTCCGGAAAAATCACATTCGCCTTTTGCCGATGGGTCTCTCCAATATGGATACTGTCCCCGGGCATATCGCCGTGCGGAATTTCCGCCGGCAGTTCCGGGGGAATCCAGTTTTTCTCCGTATTGTGGGTCCAGCTCATCATAAAGTTACCTCCCCGGTCAGCCATGGTTTTAACGCGGTTGCCAGCTCATGGCCCATTCTGATCTGCGTTTTTGTGTTGGGGTGTCCCAACCCGCCAAAGCCCTCGTTCCACGGGTCAATCGGCGCGAATTTCATGCAAAAGATTCTTCCGTCGCCGGTTTCCTTCCGGTACGCGTCCACTGCTTTTTCTATCGCGTCATACAGGTAGTAATCCATGGACCCCAGCGTACATGCAATTACCGGATTCGCCCCGTTCAGGCGGCGCAATTGATGCAGGAAATCCTGATACCTGTGGGTAAAATGCGCTTCTTCCTCTTGTGTACAACCGGATACGCGCAGCCTGAACCCGTCATTGGTACCCAAATTCACCACAATCGCATCAGGCTGAAACTTTTCAAATGCCCACGGAGTAAACCCATCGGTCTTCCCCATGGCCTCCTCATGGTTGCGGTCGGCGTAGGCGTAAAAATCCTCCATAGAGCGTACCGGCGGCACAAAGCCGGGGCAGTCAGGCAGGATCAGCCGATAGGCGGGGTCGCTGGCCCAGCAAAGCGGAATGCCGGAAATGCAGATGCACTGGTAATCGGCGTTCAGCAGATTGGCCGCGACCGCGCCATATGCCGTTAACCCGTTTTCTTTGGCTGTGTCAAACACCGTTTCATCGGCAGCCATATCGTTTCCAAAGCCGCAGGTAATGGAATCCCCGATCAGCTCCAGTTTCAGGCGCGGCTGTGCGGGCAGGCGGGGCAGTAATTCTCCCTCCAGCGAAAGCATGCTGATTCCCGAGCGCCCTTTTGAATTTTCGGATCGTTTGACAACGCGCAGCGTATGGATTTGCGGTGTGTCGCTTTCAAACAGCGTATAGCGGCGCGTTCCCTCCTGCAGTTTCAGCAGGGTTTTCGGCTCCGCCTCATCATCCACAAATACCGCAAGCCATGGCAGGTTATCGCCTTCCCCAGGATAACCGTCGCCAAACGTGACCGCTTCCATTTCGACCTTTCGGCCCTGAAATTTCATCTCGAAGCCGGATGCCGTCCAGTTAAAAAACATCGCTGCACGCTTTTTATCGTAAAGTGTGCGGCCAAAGAAACGAATCCGGCTTTCCTCGGGTTCGATATGGTAATCCATCCGTTTACACCTCTTACTTAATGGCTCCCTGCACAACGCCTTCGATAATCTGTTTCTGGCAAAGCAGGTAGAGCGTAATCACAGGGATAATCGTAAGCACCAGACCGGCCATCAACGGCGCGTAATCCACGCTGTAGGTGGTAAAGAAGCTGTAGGTGGAAAGCGGCAGGGTGCGCAGATCCGGCGAAAGCAGCACCATGCTCGGTAAGAGATAATCATTCCAGATCCACAGCACATCCAGTATCAACACCGTCACCATAACCGGTTTCAGGTTGGGCAGAACGATTCTGAAAAAGTTCTTAAGTCTCCCACAACCGTCAATCAGAGCCGCTTCCTCCAGTTCCACCGGTATGCCTTTGATGAACCCGTGAAAGATAAAGACCGCGAATGCCTGCCCAAATCCCATATAGAAGAATATCAGTGTCCAGGGGTTATTGTAAAGGTTCATGGAGCCATAAATTTTCGCCAGCGGAATCATAACCGCCTGAAAGGGCACGATCATCGAAGCGACCATTACGCCGAAGATCGCGCTGGTAAGGCGGTTATGATTTCGAACCAGATAGTGCGCAGACATGGAGGCGGTAATCAGGATCACCGCAACACTGCACAGCGTGATCATCGCCGAATTTTCCAGACCGTTCATGAAACGCATTTTGGTAAAGGCGTCCACATAATTTTTCAGGTCGAGGCTGTCTGTGAGCTGAAACGGCGATGAGACGAACAGTTCCGTAGAACGGAAAGAATTGTTGAGCACCAGATAAAACGGAACCAGAAAAAGAATGAGCAGCGCAAAAACGAATACAGTGCGCCCCCAGTATCTTTTACGCAGATGGACGGTCATACCTCCACCTCCCGCTTTTTATTCAGCATCACCTGCGTTACGGAGATCAGCGCTACCACCACAAACAGTACGATGGCCTCCGCCTGCCCAACCCCGAATTGCTTGGACATAAACGCTTTCTGGTATACATGCATGGCCGCAAGCTGGGTAGAGCCGTATGGCGCGCCATTGGTCAGCGACAGGTTGAGGTCGTAGGCCATGAAGGTACGCGACAGCGTGATAAAAATACAGATGTTAAACGACGGAACCATCAGCGGAATCGTAACACGGAAAAGTTTGCGGAGGCCATACGCACCGTCGATATCCGCCGCTTCCTGCACATCTTTGGGAATTCCCACAAATCCAGCGATATAGATCATCATTAAATAACCCGCGTATTGCCAAACGGTAACGATGATCATCGCCCAAATCGCACGGTCGGGGTTGGTGAGAAACGAGGTTTTCAGCCACGCGATCCCAAAGGTTTTGCCAACCTGAGTCAGTACGTTAGCAAACATGAACTTCCAGATATAACCCAAGATAATGCCGCCGATCAGGTTGGGCACGAAGAAACCGCCGCGTAAAAAGTTCTGCGCCCGCATACCGCTGGTGAGAAAATAGGCGATCGTAAATGCGAAAATATTGCACAGCACCGCCGAGACCACAACATATTTCAGCGTAATCAGGAACTGGCGCAGAAATTCCTTATCCGAAAACACAGTCAGATAGTTTTGCAGACTCACAAAATCATACGCATCGGAAATCGCGTTCCAGTTCGTAAACGTAAGGATAAATCCGTAAATAAAAGGAATCACCAGTACGCACAGGAAAGAGAACAGGGTTAATCCATTAAAGGCTAAAAAATAACCGCCGCGCCTGACCAGACTGCTTTCTCTCATCGGGGTTCACTCCCTCGGTATTGTAACTGCGGCGTCGGCGCGTTTGCGCCGACGCCGCTTGAACTTTAGCGGGATCAGTGTTTTTTCTGCGTCTTCCAGAAATCGTTGATCTCCTGGGCCAGCTCGGTGCGGTCAATCGCGCCAACCGTGTACTTCAGCATCATGTCGCCGGTTTTCGCCCACGCATCGCCGGTGAGGTAGGTGAAGCAGCCGATATTGATGGTTTTACCGGCAGCGGAATAGGCGGCGATGGACTGCGTCATGGTGTTATAAACGGCGTCCTTGCGAACATTGTTGTAGGGCATGGAGAAGCCTGCGTTAATAAAATACTCCTGTCCTTCAGCGGAAGTCAGCATCCACTTGAGCACATCCATGGCGGCAGCCTGCTGCTCAGGCGTGCTTTGGGAAGCGTCGATGCACATTACTTTCGGCATGGACACAACAGCCTCGTTATTGCCGAACGCGGTGGGGTCGTTGCTCCACGGCAGGGGCATATAACCGTAATCCATATCTTTCTTTTCCAGCGTGCCGATGATGGACCACATCCAGTCGCCCATGAAGAAGGTGGCGCATTCGCCGTTGGCAAACGCCTGATCGTCCGCGTTGATGTCGCCAACCAGCGGATCATCCTTGCGGTAGTTGTACTTCACCAGCATGTCGTAGGTGTCCATGTAACCCTGGAAGAGAGGATCGGCCGCGATATCCTGCGTGCCGTCGATCAGGCTTTCGATAAACTTGTTGCCGCTCTCGGTATCCTTGCCATGCACAGCATACACAAGACCGAGGTAATGGCAGCCCACCGACCAGTTCGCGCCGTGGATCATCGTCGGGGGCACCCCGGCGGCATCCAGCGTTTCAAAGAAGGTGCGAAGCGCGTCCTGCGTGTTGATGGTGGCCGGATCAAAGCCGGGGATCACGGACTCCACCACACGTTTGTTGTAGCACAGCGCATAACCCTGCGTGGAGAAGGGCAAGCCGTACACTTTACCGTCCACACGTCCGGCTTCGATCGCGCCGGGGTTGAGGTTGGAGAACCAGTCCGTGTTTTCGTCAAACACAACCAGTTTATCCTGATAATCCAGAATATTAGCGGGATCAATGTTCATAAAGGTAGGCGCGTTGCCGGAAGCATACAGCGACTGCAGTTGCTCCTGCTGGCCCATGCCGACGCCGGTGGGGATCAGCTCGATGGTTACGTTCGGGTTCTCCTCATGGTACTTGGCGAACATTTCTTCAAACATGGAGTTGACTTCGGCCGAGGTGCTGTAATACGTCAGCTTAACCTCGCCTTCCGCTGTTGCGCCCACGGAAACCATGGTGGTCAGCATCAGCAGGGTGAGTACGAGCGCAAGAAACCGACTCTTTTTCATGGATGGATCCTCCTTATACTTTTTCACGCCCCTGTGGTTCGGGCCGTAATATAGTCTGATTATAACCCGGGCCGATGTTAATGTCAACCGTTTGACATTATATTATGAAAATAATCAAGGTTCTATCCAAGAAAGATTCAATTCCATATTTTTTCTTATTAAGAAATGCCGCTTCCAGCGCCCATTGTTTCAAAGAAAGAGTAAATCCCGTCTTCCATCAAAAAGCGCTGCGTATGACAACGAACTTATCGTTCATTATCCCGCAGCACATTATTCCCGTATCGAATCAAGTGCTTTCGCGTTCGATCAGGTGAACGGGAAAGATCGTCTGAGAGGGTAAAGGCCGGTCGTTAAAATGTACGATGCTTTCCACCGCAAACCGGCTGATGTCCTCCACCGACTGCCGTATTGTCGTGATGGAGGGAGTATACAATTCCGCAAGATCGATATCATCATAACCGATCACGCGAAGCTGATCCGGCACAGCGATCCCGTTCTTCGTGGCGAAACGGATTAACTCCGCCGCGAGGATATCGTTGGAGCAGAACGCGCCGTCAATGTCGGGGTGACTTTCCCAGAACGCGGCGATAATATCCTGATACTTCATGGAAATAAAACGATCCTCCAGATGGGTCTGGATGATGGGTTCTATGCCATGTCGCCGCAGAACCTGTTCAAAACCCTGCTGTCGCAGCGAAGCGCTTAACCCCTTCAGCGTGACGCCACCGCTGAAATATGCAATCCGCCTGCAGCCTTTTCGGATCAGCAGTTCCGCGGCGAGCTGCCCGCCGCTGTAGTTATCGGAGCAAACGGCGGATATACTGGGGGAAATGATACGGTCGATCGAAATGATAGGCGCGTCAAACGAGACGCTTTCGGCGATATCCTGCGTATGGCTGGCGATAATTACCCCTGCCACCTTGTTGGCGCGCAGCATGGAAAAGTACTCGATTTCCTTTTTCCGCTCATGGTTGGAAACGCACAGCAGCAGCTTGTACCCACAGGCCGTCGTGTAATGCTCCATACTGTCGATCACTTTAGCGAAAAAGGCATTGCGGGCCGAAGGTACGATCAGGCCGATCATGTTGCTCGTTTTTTTAGACAGGGAACGGGCAATCTCGTTAGGCTGATAATCCAACTCCCGCATTGCCTGCTGGATACGTTTGATCGTAGAGGGATGCACCTTATCCGGTTTGTTCAGCATCCGGGATACGGTGGTAACCGTAACCCCTGCCTTTTCCGCCACTTCCTTAAGCGTTGCCATCGTGTTCACCTCACGGCTTCAGTATTCACACAATAGCATGACAGACCTTGTTTGTCAACCGAGTGACACTCCGTTGTTTTTATTATGCGCTAACCAAGTTTCCATACAACAATCGTTACCCCGTTTTCACCTTCGCCACGCAACTCGCCAGCATAAACGCCACGTGTCAGCCATGCATACGGGCCTTTCAGATCGCATGAAAAGCGAGGCGTTGTACGCAGCGCCGCGTCCTGATGGAGCAAATCCAGCCAGCCCTCGTTTTCAACGGCAATCACAACGCCGTCATCCGTTTCAATCCAGTATCGTGCCAATACATGACATAATACGTCCGAAACAGTTACGTTCCAGTCCGCTCCTCCGGAGCATACACGCCCCGAGAGTCGCTCACCTTCAAACGTGCCTCCGATAATAGGGATGATTGTCAGGATTCCCTCAGAGGTCTGCCCGACCCTTTGCGGTTGTGCGACCCGTACATGCAGGGTCATGATTTTTTCCATCTGTACGTTCATGTGTAATTCACCCCGTTCAGTCGAAACCACTTTTTCGCTTTGCCTGATTTCATCCCAGTTTTAACCAGTCCATCGCAGCCGGCGCAGCCTGGTTCCAGAACTCGAAATTATGAACTCCGGGACGAGTCCACCACTCGTGCGCATACCCAATCTGATCCAGATATGTGTGGAAGTCCATATTCTGTGTATACAGGAAATCTTCCGTACCGCAGGCCAGGAACAATCGTGGCGCTTTTCCCTCCGCCAGCCGCATCTTAGCCAGATGTCGTGGGTCACGGTCACTGCCCGGCAGGCTGGTAAGGTCCCCAAACGTATGTCGAAAATAACCGTAGGGCGCTATCGCGTTACCGCCGGTTTCCGGTGTCATGGCGGCAACCTCTTCAGTAATCAGTGCCGAAGAAAGCCCAAGGATCGAGCCAAAGGTGTCTGCATAAAAAAGCCCGTTCCGTATCGCGCCGAACCCGCCCATGGAAAGACCACCGATCGCCGTGTCTTTCCGCTCGCGGGAAAAAGGAAACATGCGGCGTGTAATCTCTACCAGTTCCTCCCCCACATAAGCGCCGTAGTATTCGCCTATATCGGGATTATCCAGATAAAATCTGTTCGCGCCGTCCGGCATGATCACTGCCCAGCCACGTTGCCCGGCCCAGGTTTCTATATCCGAACGCAGCAACCAGTCGTTCCGGTTGCCGGAGAATCCGTGCAGCAGATATAGCGTCGGCCACGGGCCTTCGGTATACTGTTGTGGCCCCGGCCCTTCGGGCGGCGGGTCTATCGGTAGAATCGCCGTAAAACTTTGAAATCCAACCCTTGCACGAGAGTAAAAATTACAGGAGATAACCGCCATATCAATTTCCTCCCTTTACCCATATCACATCTGCGTAAAATTAACAAGCCGGTCTCAGCCGTGAAACGCGCGGGAGCGGCTCGCTTTCTTTACCGGTATTGGAAAGGTTCCCCGGACTCCACATAAGTAACGGGTATGTCTCCGGTAATGGATTTCATCCACGCCCCAAGGTGTTTCATGCCCCATGCTTCGCTGCGTTCATGCCCCAGTATGATGATCGCTTTGGCCAGACCAAGCTGATACGCGTCACGTACGTACGCAGGTAATGTCCATTCCGTCACCTCACCGCATAACATCACATCCAGCCTGTATTTGCGAAGCCAATCCATCGGCATCGATTCCGAACCCAACCCAAGGCTCCCTCCGCCCGGCATCAGCGCTACCCGCTCCACAGGCATCTCCGGATCGCCGATCAAACGGGTCGTCGGCATGTTCAGTCGCTGCTTTAAAAAATCTGCCAGGTTGCCCAGTGTGGTTTCCGGGATTTGGTAAAAACCTTTTAAGTGTTTTCCGTCCGGAAACGCGGGGCATTCTTCCTCCGCCATGCTATACCGATCCCACCCGATCTCCTCGCTGAATCCGCGAAAAATTCCATCGTTGGGATCCATGTGCATATGGTCGTGAAAGCGCCAGATCGCAATGCCCGCATCTCGGATCATCGCGAGTTTTCCTTCGTACACCTCGTCTCCCGCCAGCCACGCGGTATCGTCCGCACCGGTAAACCACGTTGGTTCGTGGGTGATAATAAATTCTGCGCCCAGTTCGGCAGCCTTGCGGATCACATCGACCGTCGCCATAAAGGTGCTGACGATTCTGGTTACCTCCTGATCGGGTTTACCGGTCATCAGATGGTCGCAGGTCTTCTCATACGGCAACGGAGATACGCCTGTTTTTTTAATCATTCCGTCAATAATTTGCTGTACTGTCATGGATCATTCTCCCTTCCTCTGTCTATCGGATCATTCTTCGTTATGTTGGTATTGTGAACGGTACAGACCCTATTGGTTCAGGGGCTTTCCGTGATCTGCGTTTCAGGGGACCATAAGGTCATCCCTTCACCGCGCCCAGCACTACGCCTTTTACGAAATACTTCTGCACAAACGGGAAAAGAATCAGGATCGGCAGTATCCCAATCATTGCCATAGCCATTCTGACCGATGATCCGGGCAGGTCGATATTCTGTGTGCCCAGCAACGCCGTATTGCTGCTCACCTTCAGGAACTGGATGTTGTTCATGATGCGGATCAGCAGGTTCTGCAGCCCGTACATTTTAGCGTCGGAAATGAAATACAGACCGTTCACCCAATCGTTCCAGTAGATCATACCCGTAAACAGGCTGATCGTCGCGACTGTCGGCACGGCCATCGGCAGCATGATTTTGAAGAAAATCTGCAGCTCGCCTGCCCCGTCAATCTGCGCGGATTCCACCATTGCATGCGGGATACTGTTGGTATAGTAGTTACGGACGAGAAAAACGTTGAACGCCGTTACCAGATAATTCGGCACGATCAGCGCCCATATCGTATTTTTAATTGCAAAAACGCGCGTCCACATAATGTAGGAGGATACGACGCCCCCATTAAACAACATCGTAAAGAAAACGAAGAATGAAAGTAAATTGCGGTATTTAAAATCCGGCCTGGCCATTGGATAGGCAAGCGTTGTGGTTAACAGAACGCTTCCCAGCGTACCCAGTAGCGTAACGCTGATGGTAATTCCATAAGCGCGAAGGATCATCTGGCTCTGCTTCACCATGTAGTAATAGGAGTCAAGGCTCAGTTTCGCAGGAAGAAACGAGTATCCCGAGGAAACCAGTACGTTTTCATCGGTTACCGAGGCAATCGCGATCAGGAGGATCGGCAGCAGCGCGAAAACAGCCAGAATGGCAAGCGCTGCCGTTGCGAATCTTTGAAAGCGTTTCACATCATTATGCGGGCGTTTCATGGTTCCCTCCTAAAATAACGCATTTTCATTATCCAGCCTGCGCACAAGGGCATTTGCGCCCATTACCAGCAGGAAGCCAACGATCGACTGATACAGCGCTGCGGCCGCGGACATACCAACGTCATGCAGTTCCATCAGGCCGCGGTACACATAGGTGTCGATGGTCTGGGTCACTTCAAACAGCCGGCCAGAGTTTTGAGGCACCTGATAGAACAACCCGAAGTCAGAATAGAAAATACGTCCGACTGCCATCAGCGTCATAATGACAATCGTCGGCTTCAGCAGTGGGAGGGTAACGCGCATAATCTGCTGCATCTTGCTCGCTCCGTCCAGTTGCGCGGCTTCGTACACACTTTTATCAATTCCGGCTATGCTTGCGATATAAACGATTGAAAAATAGCCGACATACTTCCACAGGTAGGTTATGAGCAGAATCACCGGCCACGGGCCGGGGGTGGAATACCAGCTGATCGGCTCCGCGCCAAAGGATTTTAGCAATGTATTATTGATAAATCCCGTGTCGGCGTTTAAGAACGCGTATGCGATAAAGCCAATCACCACCCAAGAAAACAAGTTGGGCAGCATCAATGCGGATTGGAAAAGCTTCACCCGGCGCTTCTCCCCCAGCTCATAAATTAAAATGGCAATAAAGATCGCCGCGATTGTTCCGATCACGATAAAGGCGGCGTTATATAGCAGTGTGTTGCGGGTCATCACCCATGCGTCGTGGGTTTTAAAAAGAAAACGGAAATTATCAAAACCGTTCCAGTCGCTTCCAAAAATACCCTTCACGTAGTTATAGTCTTTAAACGCCAGAAATACGCCAAACATCGGCAGATAGTTATTCATCAGCAAATACAGGATTCCCGGCGCCGCGATTAAAAGCAGCGGGCCGGTCTTGGCGAGGCGTTTTCCCCTGCGCTTTCCCATGTGCATACCCCAAATCTTCATCAAAGTCGAATAACGCGGGTTAAGTTAACTGAACACGATGTTTGCGGCGCGGGACAGACAACCTGTTCCGCGCCGCAAGGAATCTGTTTGCCATTATCGCTTGTCAACGGCTGTGGCAAGGCGTGCCGGCTTTACTTTGTCGCGGCCCAGGTATCCAGCTGCGCCTGTTTGGCGGCGATAATTTCCGGCAGCCCGGCTTCCTGAAGGCGCTGCAGGAACGTGGGGATTTCCGTTGCGGGGTCCACGCTGCCGCACAGCAGACCGGGCAGATACTGCTCAATCACGTTGGTAACGGCGGTATATTCGGTCTTTACACTGCTGTTATCGAAGGTGAAGCCCATCGCAACGGAGGTTTTCGCGCTCTTGTTCTGTTCCAGTTCCCACGTAAGCGATGCGGGATCCGTACCCGCCATGGGATACATGAGGAAGAAGTTACCCAAAGTACCGCAGGAAAGCTGCGCGGTGTAAGGCACGGTGGAAGCTTCCTGCCCTTCGGGATAGCTCACTGTTCCATCGCTGTTCTTCACATAATCGCGGCCCTCAACGCCATAGATTACGAGGTTTACTATCTGCGGATCAGTAAAGGTAAGGTTGAGGAACTTCA
>DAOPZG010000059.1:0-15141 GCA_035353235.1 Candidatus Limiplasma sp. | reverse complement strand
TCTCCCGCGCGCCGGTGCCGATGTCCCCGGCGGGCACGTCCATATCCGCGCCGATGTGGCGGTATAATTCCGTTACGAAGCTCTGGCAGAAAGCCATCACTTCCCGGTCGCTTTTTCCCTTTGGGTCAAAATCGCTGCCGCCCTTGCCCCCGCCGATCGGCAGACCGGTCAGGCTGTTTTTCAGTATCTGTTCCATGCCCAGAAACTTGAGGATGGAAAGGTTCACGCTCGGGTGCAGCCGCAGGCCGCCCTTATACGGCCCGATTGCGCTGTTGAACTGGACGCGGTAGCCGCGGTTGACCTGTGTTTTTCCCTGATCGTCCACCCAGGGAACACGGAACAGAATGGTGCGTTCGGGTTCCACGAAGCGTTCCAGCAGCCCTGCCTGCTCGTATTCCGGGTGCTTTTCAAACACGGGCGCGAGGCTGGTGAGGATTTCGGTTGCGGCCTGGAGAAACTCGGTTTCGTGTGGATTGCGTGCCTTCAGTCCATCCAGCACGCGGACGGTGTAGTTGTTCATGGTAAGTCAAACCCCTTTCAGTATGACTGAGCCATCGCAACGCACGCCGGGGGAAACGGCCCGGAAACGGACGCCGGAACACGGCGAATCCCCACCTGATTTTCCATCACAACGCCCTGTACGTCGTGACGGAGACCGGAGGGGCCGCGTTTATTCAATTGGTGCTCCGCTGCCATGCTTTCGGAACGACTCCCGGTATCGCAGCGATTCCCGTTAACAGAATCATTTTATTATAACGGAAAATGGAAAGGGATTCTGTTCTTTTCATGTATTTCAGGAACGCACAGGAAAACATGATTTCTTATACGCGGTAACCGGGAAACAGATCAGGGCCGGGCGTATCTACGCCCGGCCCCCGCGCCCAATTCCGTCAGAATATTACAGCACGTTGCTGGATGTGCACTCCACATACACGGTGCCGTCCTTGCGGTGCGACAACTTTGCTTTGTTGCCCTCGCCGTCGTCGATGGTCATTTTTTCGATCCCGTTCAGAGTTAAAAAGTTGACGACGTCGCTTTCCACGAATGCGACCCAGTTTTTCCGGTCGCGCTTCTCTTTCTGGGACGCGGTCTCGGTCATTTCCTCAATGGTGGCATGCTGATCGTTCATCGGTCATCCTCCTTTGCGTTGAGAATAGACTATATCGCAAAGGCGTGGAAAAAGCAAGCTCGATACAGGCGCTTTCCCTGCTGCAAACTTGGGCAAACAGGCGTGAAAAATGACTTGAACGGGAAAGGGAACCTGTTGTTAAAACCGGATGATACGGGGTTCCTTGCCGAAAGTGTTCAGACTGGCCACCGCATTTTTCAGATACAGCACTTCAAACAGGTTGTCGTCTGCCGTATACATGCCGGAAAGGGAATCCGCATTGTCCTTCAGCATCGCGACCCGGGCTTCGCGGCGATGGTCGGGGATGGCTTCCGCTTCCAGACGAAGCCAGCCGCCCTGCGCCATCGCGGATATTTCCACCTTCGGGTTGCTGAGCATCTGAGCATAAACCCGTTTTTGATTGTTGGTGCAGATATACAGCTTTCCTTCGAACGTGCAAACGGCTCCGAACGGGCGCACGCGAGGCTGGTCGCCTTCGACGGTGGCAAGATAGAAAGCACCGCATTGTTTGAGGTAGGTAACGATTTCATCCATAACGATTGCTCCTTCCCGATCCCTATGATATAATGGTTACAGGTACAGTATATAGCGTAGAACGAAAAAGTAAACTACGATCATTATTGATACCGATACCGGAAAGGATACTGCTTGTGGAAAATAGGAAGTTGATGGGCATCTGCCCTTATGTAACCTCCCAGAAGGTGCTTACGGGGAAATGGTCGATATATATTCTGTATCTCTTATCGGAGGAACCCCTGCGCTTTAACGAGCTGCAACGTCTGATGCCGGAGGAAATGACGCACACCACCCTTTCCAGACAGCTGAAAACACTGGAAAAAGAGGGCTTGATCGCCCGTCGGGATTACCGCCAGATTCCGCCAAGGGTGGAGTATTCGTTGACCGATATTGGCCATAAGTTTGAGGGCGTGCTGGCGGAACTGGGCAAGTGGGGGCAGGAATACATCACATATCTCCATACCTCTGGCATTAACCCGTTCTGTACGGAAACACCGGAAGAAGAAACGTCTTTTTAGGGAGGACCACACGCCTGCATTACAGGAACGTATTGATGCGAACAGGCGGTGAATCGTTAAGCACTGGGGAAAAGTTTCGATGGCTGTGGGCGGAATGCGGGTGTAAACAATACAGAGAGGGATCATATGACGAAGTTACAACGGTTTTTCGTGGGTACCTATTCACGGGGCGGCGGTGACCTGTTTACGGTTCGATTGGATCGCAGTCGGGCGGAATTATCCTGCGGACCGATCTATACCGGATTAGAAAGTCCCAGTTTTGTGGCGGGCAGAGGAGAATGCCTGTATGCGGCTAGCGAGCGGGAAAACGGCGGGGCGATAGCGTCTTTTCGCGTGGACGAAAGTGGCGCTTTGACCCGGACAGCGCTGATAGACGCGCCGTATCCCGCGCTTTGCCATGCTTGCGTGTGGCCCGACGGGAAAGCGGTTTCGTTTGCCAGCTATCTGGGCGGAGGGGTCTTGACCTGCGCCCTTTGCCCGGACGGATCGCTTGACGGTGAAAAGATGCAGTGGCTGCCCAACGAAGGAAAAAGCGTGAACCCCGCGCGGCAGGAACGGCCGCATGTGCACTCCCTGACGGCGGACCCGGCGGGCAGGTTCTTTGTGGAAGCGGACCTTGGCACCGACAGGCTGCGTATCTTCCGGCCGGAGGGGACGCGCCTTGTACCGCATGCCGAAGCGGTGGTTCCGGCTGGGGACGGCCCGCGGCATTTTGTGTTCCATCCAAACGGACGGTATGCGTATCTGATTACGGAACTGAGCTGCCATGTGCTTCTGTTTGACTATGCTGCCGGGGAAGGGACGCTTACGTTGCGGCAGCGCTGCGCCCTGCTGGACCAAGATCCCGGGACCTGTCTGGCGGCGGATATACACCTTACGCCGGATAACCGCTATCTTTTCGCTTCGGTACGCGGAACGGATGCTTTGATCCGCTTTGCAATCGGAGACGACGGCACGCTTTCCCAAAGGACGAATTTTCCCTGCGGAGCGAATGCGGTGCGTAATTTCTGTATCGTGCCCGGTTTTCTGCTGGCAGCCGATCAGAAAGCGGACGAGGTGCGTCTGTTCGCGCTGGACCCTGAAAAGGGATCCATTGGCGAATGCCTCAGCGTCTTAAGTATTCCGGCCCCGGTGTGTATCATCGCCGGATAAGCGCTGACGCCGGTTGAGGAACGGATGCCCGGCCCGCTTTGCAGGAGCGTCCGGATGTGCGGGATTGCAGTTTATCTCCATCTTCCCGGGAGGCAAACGGGAACCTGACGGGAAAGTGAAACCGAATCGGGGCTGTGGTATATTGATGTTTTTTTCGTTTGCGGATACACTACAGATGAACATCCGGTGCGAGTATAAAAAACCATAGAATCAACCAGGAGGGAATACAATGGCGATTTATCATGTGTCCAAACAGGGCAGCGACCGCGCTGCCGGCACGGCGGAACAGCCCTTTTTAACCATCAACCATGCGGCGGCCGTAGCGGTGGCTGGTGATACCGTGGTGGTGCACAGCGGAGAATACCGCGAGTGGGTGGACCCCCGTAACGGCGGACTGAGCGATACCTGCCGCGTCACCTACGAAGTTGCGCCCGGCGAGCATGCGGTGATCAAAGGCTCGGAAGAAGTGACGGGCTGGGATAAAGCCGAGGGCACCGTGTGGAAGAAAACGCTGCCAAACAGCCTGTTTGGCGACTGGAATCCGTTTGCCGAGGCGATCGAAGGGGACTGGCTGATCCGCCCCGAGGACTACCGCCTGCACACGGGCGACGTGTACCTGAACGGAACCTCGCTGTACGAGGCGAGAACGTATCAGGACGTACTGAAGGCGGAACGCCGGGAAACGGGGTATCAGCACCCGCTGAAATCGCAGGAAAAGATTCGGAATCCGGAACAGACCGTATACCAGTGGTATGCCGAGGTGGGCGAGGAAACGACTACGCTGTACGCGAATTTTCAGGCATACGATCCCAACCGCGAACGGGTGGAGATCAACGTGCGCGAGTGCTGCTTCTACCCCCGGCAGGTGGGCATCAACTATATCACTCTGCGTGGGTTTGAAATCTGCCAGGCGGCCTGCCCCTTTACGCCGCCGACGGCGGATCAGCCCGGCATGGTGGGCGCGCACTGGAGCCGCGGGTGGATCATCGAGAACAATGATCTACACGATGCTAAATGCAGCGCCGTAAGCCTGGGTAAGGAAGCGACGACCGGGCATAACCTGTATGCCCGTTTCGGCCGCAAACCGGGTTACCAGTACCAGATGGAAGCGGTTTTTCTGGGCTTGCAGGCCGGATGGTGCAAGGAAAAAATCGGTTCCCACATCGTGCGGGACAACGTGATCCACGATTGCGGCCAGAACGCGGTAGTGGGCCACATGGGCTGCGCGTTCAGCCGGATTGAGCATAACCATATCTACAACATCGCCGTGAAGCACGAGTTTTTCGGCTGGGAAATCGGCGGCATCAAGCTGCACGCGGCCATCGACGTGGTGATTGCACGCAACAACATCCACCATTGCACGCTGGGCACCTGGCTGGACTGGGAGGCGCAGGGCACGCGCGTGACACGCAACCTGTACCACCATAATGACCGGGACATCATGGTGGAAGTTTCGCACGGCCCCTGCCTGCTGGACCACAACGTGTTCGCTTCGGCGTACTTCTTCGACAACATGGCGCAGGGCACGGCGATGGTGCATAACCTGATCTGTGGATACATCCACCGCCAGAGCGTGCTGGACCGCGCCACGCCCTACCATTTCGCGCACTCCACGCAGGCGGCGGGCTGCGCGGTGGTATACGGCGGCGACGACCGCCTGATGAACAACATTTTTGCGGGTGAACGCCCCTGCCTGGACGAGGGCGAGCATTTCGGCAGCGCCGTGTACGACGGCTGCACCACGCCGGAAGAGTATCCGGTGCAGCTGGCGGCGGAGGGCAACACCGACGCGGGCAAGTTTTACAAGGTGCCGCAGCCCGCTTATGTATGCGGAAACGCATACGGCAGCAACATTGCGAATTTCCGCGCGGAAAAGCCCGCGGTGCGGTGCGCCGGGGTGATCGACGCGGAAGTGGAATGCGAAAACGGAACTTATTCCCTGATCCTGAACGTGCCCGCGGAGCTGGCGCAGGCTGCCTGCGAGCCTGCGACTACGGCGCGGCTGGGTATGCCCCGCATCACCGAGGAGAATTACGAAAACACGGACGGATCGCCTATTGATTTCGGCGTGGACCTGCTGGGTGCGCACCGTGGTGACCGGGTGCTCCCGGGGCCGCTGGCGCTGCTGGCCGAGGGCCGCAACCGCGTGGTGCTCTGGAAAGAATAATCCCCGGTTAAGGAAGAAAAGGCAACAGGGCCGGATCGCGTTGATGGAACGCGATCCGGCCCATCTTGCTGAAAAAGGCTCATCTGCGTTGTCAGCTATGGGATGGCAAGGGGCATCACTTACGAACGGTAAGCTCAACCCCTTGCCACCCTTGCTTCCTCGCATCTGAACCTTTTTGAGCAAGCTGCGGTTAACAGCCATAAGGGTTTGTCAACGGTCTGGGCCGGATCGCATTGATGAAACGCGATCCGGCCCAGCTTTATGAATGATGTTACCCGGGACTGCGGCCCATATCCGTTACAGCGTATCCTCGCGCGCAGGTTCCGCCGCGATTTCTTCCAGTGTCACTTCACCCGACTCGCAGGCAAGCGAAACTTCCAGTTTCCCGCCAACGGGAGGAACTTCGATGCCGACCGTTTGCCAGCCGGAGGTCAGCGAAAAAAGACGCGCCTGTCCATTCCCCTGCATGAACAGGGTGCTTTCGCCCCGGCACAGCGCCGTAACCCTGCATACCCCGTTAGCAGCGAAGCTGTAGCGCACCGTTTCTCCGGGGGCCAGCAAAACAAACAGGTTGTCTTCCGGCGGCTGGGGCTGCCCGGCGTTACAATCGAAACGGACTTTCCCTGCGTGCCCATCGGCAAATACGATGCGTACCGGTTCGTCCATGCGGTATTCCGCCGTGCCCTGACGCGGGGAATGCCCCGCGCACGCATCGAAGTGCTCGGCGGGCAGGCGCAGGGGCGCGCGCCGGGTGAGCGCCCGGAGCACCGCATCGTTATGCGCCGCGTTTTGCAGGTTGGCCAGAAATGCGTCGAAAATGCGCGTCGCTTCCTCACGGGGGAGGGTTCCGCCTGTCGCGCAGGCCTGTATTTTTGCCCACCCTTCCGGCTGAGCGAACGTGACGGGCGAATTGTCGCACGCCATTTTTTTGTACGACCAGAACGACCAGCCGACGTTACGGCGCTCGTACATCGGGAAAGCCGCTGCGTACCAGTCCAGGTTGTTTTCGCCGCTCTCCCCCGCGAAAAGCGGCAGGTTCAGCGTTTCGGCGCAGGCCAGAAAGGGGCGGATGCTCTCCTCGTCCGGCTCCGACCAGTATTTATGAAACTGGAGCATCAGGTTATCGTCCAGCGGTTCTTCCCGCAGGGGATTAAATACGGAAAAATCGGTGGCCCAGTGCAACCCTTCCACAACCAGCAGATGGCGGGCGTCGATCCGCCGGATCGCGGCTGCCAGCCGGCGGTAAAGGGGCAACAACTGATCGTTATATTGCGAAAAGAAGTTGGGCAGCGGTTCGTTGAGCAGGTCGTACCCCGCAATCATTTCTTCGTCCCGGTAGCGGCGGGCCAGCGCCTGCCAGCAGCCGATCAGCTCCTCCTGAAAGGCCGGGTTCTGGAACAGCTCCGGCTGGTCGTGTTCGCAATCGTCGATGTTCTGCCCGGTCTGGCCGCCCGGCGCGCCGTGCATATCCAGCATCACAAAAACGCCGTACCGCTTGCCCCATTGCACACAGGCGTCGATGTACGGCCACGCCTGCCCGTCGCTTAAATGGCGGGCGTTGATGGGCAGGCGCACGCAGTTGAAGCCCTCCGCGGCGATCCACGCGATGTCGCTTTCCGTGATATAGCGGTCCAAGTAATTTTGCCAGAAAGTTGCGGCGTATTCCGGCCCGCACAGGCGAGTCACCAGCGCCTCCATCCGGCGCGGACGGTCGCAGGGAGAGGGCAGCTTCCACATGTATCCTTCGGGCAACAACCAGCCGCCCAACCCGAACCCGCGCAGCAGCACCGGCGTACCGTCCCGTTCGAGTATGGCTCCGTTCGCATGGATAAAACCCATCGGCTCACCCCTTTACCGCGCCGTCGGCAATGCCTTCCAATATCCGGCGCTGAAAAAATGCGTAAAAAATGATTACCGGAATCGCCGCCAGAATCAGTGAACTCAGGATGGCGGTCCAGTCGCTGCTGTACTGCCCGAATAGCGTGTTGGTGGACAGCAGCAGCGTGTATTTTTCGCTCTTACTGATCACGATCAGCGGCAGCAGAAAATCGTTCCAGACCCAGAGGGCGTTGGTGATGACGATGGTTGCCGTGATGGGCGAAAGCATCGGCATCACGATGGAAAAGAAGGTATGCCGCATGTTGCAGCCGTCTATCGCCGCCGCTTCTTCCAGTTCCAGCGGAATCCCCTTGACAAAGCCGTGGTACAGGAAAATCGCCATGCTGACGCCCAACCCGGCGTAAACGAAGCTGAACCCGATCAGGGAGTTTTTCACCTTCAGCGCCAGCACCACGCGATACAACGGGATCATGATGGAGCTGAACGGAATCAGCATGGAGAAAACAAACAGGGAGAACAGCGCGCTGGAAAACCGGGTTTTCGTGCGACACAGCCGCCAGCCCGCCAGCGCGGAAAACAGCACAATCAGGGTAACGCTGGTAACGGTTAACAGCAGGGTATTGCCCAGACTGCGCAGATAGTGCATCTTATCCAGCGTGCGAACGTAGTTATCAAAGTTGAAGGTTTGCGGCCACGACATCACGTCGGTCAGCAGCTCGCCGTTGGTTTTAAAGGAGTTCATCAGCGCCATCAGCAGCGGAAACAGGGTAAACAGCGCGGCCAGCGTCAGCGCGGCGTAGACAAGCCAGTCGGCAAGCAGTCGTTTCTTTTTCACAGTTCCTGCTCCCTGCCTTTCATCAGCCGCAGCTGCACCATGGTAACGGCCAGCACGATCAGGAACAGCACTGTGGATTTGGCGGTGGCGTAGCCGAAGCGCACGTTCCCCTTGAATGCCTCTTCGTAGATGTTCAGCGCCACGCTCTGCGTGGCGCGCCCCGGCCCGCCGCCCGTGAGCACGAAAACCACGTCGAACACCTGAAAAGCAGAGTTGAGCGTCCAGAAAATACAAATGGTCAGCGCGTGGCTGATCATGGGAAACGTGACCCGCCAGAAGGTTTGCCAGGCGTTCGCGCCGTCCAGATACGCGGCTTCCTTCAACTGCGGGGAAACGCCCTGCAGCGCTGCCATAAAGATGATCATCAGATAACCGATTGCGCCCCAGGCCGCCACGATGATAATGGCGATGAAGGCGTACTGGGGATCGCCGATCCAGCTGTGATCCAGAAACACCATACCCCAGTTGTCGGCCAGATAGTAAAGCACCTTGGTAAAAATAAACATCCACATATACCCGCCGATGACCATGCTGATCATATTGGGCATAAAGAAAAGGGTACGGTACAGGCCCTTTGCGCGCCTGCGGCTTTCAATCGCCACGGCCAGCGCAAGCGCCGCCACATTGGCAACCACAACCATCACCAGCACATACTTGAGGGTGAACCCCATGGAGCGCCAGTAGTTGGCATCACCGAATACCTCGGCAAAGTTGGCCAGCCCGACAAAGGAACTGGTTTTACTGATGCCGTTCCAGTCCGTCATGGCGTAATATACGCCGGAGACCGCCGGATACAGCTTAAACACGCAGTACACCAGCAACGCGGGCAGTACGCACAGCAACAGCGACAGGTTTTGTTTTCGTTTCGTCAGCATGGATCGTCACCGCCTTATGGAATGGGGGGATGCGCCCCCGCAGAGAAGAGGGGTACCCGTCCGACGCTTTCCGCCGGAGGGCATGGAAAGGGCGGACAGCAGGCGCCGGTTGCCCGCGGCCTGTGTCCGCCCAGATAGAAATCCGCTGGTGTGATCAGCTTACTTTGTTGGCTTCCTGAAACGCCTTGTCCAGCTGCTCCACAATCTGATCCACGGTCACGCTGCCGACGTAGTATTCCTGCAGCAGTTTGCCCTGTTCGTCGGTTACGGCGTTGGGCAGTACCAGATCCTGGAACGAGCGGCCGGCGGAAACGTACTGTGTTGCGTCCGCAACCCAATAAGGCGGCTGGAAGGTGTGGCAGGACGCGATGGGGTTGAAGCCGCAGGCTTCAAACAGTGCGGAAGAATCCGTGTCGTCCAGCACGTAGTTGGCAAAGGCCAGCGCCAGATCCATTTCCTTGGTGCCCGGGTACACGGCCAGCGTGGTGGATGTGGACAGGTCTACGCGGGTGCAGTTCGTATCGTCGTTCACGGGCAGGGCGAATACGCCGAGCTTCATATCCGGGTTGGTTTCCATAATGGTGCTGGCGGCCCAGGTGCCCTGTACGAACATGGCGGCTTTGCCGTTGGCGAAGTCCGCCGCGCCCTGCTGGGAACCTTCCTCCATGGCGCGCTCGGTGCCGTTTTGGATAATCACGTCAATCACGTCGAAGATGGAGCGCACTTCGTCGTAGCTGCCCTTATCCTCGTACATCCGGCTGAGCCAGTCGGTCTTTTCGCCGCTCACAAGGCCGCCCAGCGTTAGCGCGGTCATCAGCTGCGGTACCCACTGCTCCTGAAAAGCCAGCATAAAGGGGGTGTAGCCTTTGTCCTTCAGGGTGGCGCACACGGTTTTAAGGTCGGTCAGGGTTTCCGGCACGGCCACGCCGGCCTTTTCAAAGATGTCCTTGTTGTACAGCACGCCCCACGCCATGCTCTCGATCGGCACTGCCATCACCTTGCCGTCCACGGTCACGGTGGCACGCACATTGTCATACAGTTTGGCGCTCAGCGGCTGGCTGGTGAGGTCGGTCAGATACCCGGCCTTGTTATAAACGCCGATGTTGTTGCAGTGCAGCGTGTACAGGTCCGGCGCGTCGTCGCCGGTCAGGCGGGCCTGCAGGACGCTGTCGTACTGGTCGGAGCTGGGCATTTCGATATTCACGGTCACTTTTACGTTCTGCTCGGCCAGCATTTTGGCTTCAAACTGCTTGGCGTAGCTTTCCCACTGGTCCATGTATTGGGGAAAACTCATCATCACGTTCAACTGGGCTTCGCGGGGCGCTTCCGCGACCGCGACCGTGGCCATGCCCGCGAGCATTGCCAGCGTTAACAGGATAGATACAAATTTCTTCAAGGGAAATCCTCCTTTGCGTTGTGGTTCGTTCTCGACCTTGGCAACAGGATACACCTCCGGTCGGGAAGCGTCATTGGCAAAAAACGATGTACTTTATTATCCGTTTTTAAACTTTTTCTGCATCTCACCCGGGGTAACGCCGAAATAACGCTTGAACACCTTGTAAAAATTCGCCTGTTCGGAAAAGCCCAGCGCCGTGTGCAGCTCCTTGGCGGGGGCGCCGGATGCCAGCAGCTCTTTCGCTTTTTGCATGCGAAGGCCCATGGTGTATTCCGAAAAACCCTGCCCCGTGTGCGCCTTAAACACCCGGCTTAAATATTCCGGCGTCACGAAAAATTGTCGCGCCGTCTGTTCCAGCGTAACACCCTGTGTGGCGTGCGCCTGCGCGTAGCTGACAACCTGCGCCATGTTGAGGCCGCGCTGGCTGCGAATCAACGCTTCCAGCCGTTCCAGCGCCTCGGCATACTGCGCCTGCACATGGCCGAGCACTTCGGCAAGCGTTGTTTCGCCGCTGAACACGATACCGCCGCCGGTGACCACTTCGCCGATCCGGTATCCGGCGGCGACCACGTGCCGCTCCAGCATCCCCACCAGATCATAATACAGGGCGATCAGCAGGGTGCGGGCGGGAGGCGGATCAATCACGCCTTCAATTCTGGCAAACGAGGAGGAAAGCGCCGCCGTATCCCCGGCGGTCAGCTGTGCCTGCAACGCGGCGCGAAGCGGCATATAGCGCTGCACCCACGGCGCGTCCATAAAACCGCTCACGTCCTGCGCCGGGCCGCCGGGCAGCGCACGGTCCAGCTGATCAATGCACTTTTGCAGCTGGGCGTTCAGTTCCGCCGCCTTCACGGGTTTCAGCAGGTAGTCGGTTGCGTCCATCCGCAGGGCGCTGCGCGCATAACCGAAATCGTCGTAACCGCTAACCATGATTACGCGGGCACGGGAATCTTCGCGGCGGAGGGCTTCCAGCAGTTCCAGCCCGCTCATCAGCGGCATTCTGATATCGGTCAGCACAATATCCGGGTGGAGCTGTCGGATCAGCGCCAGCCCGCTTTCCCCGTCGGACGCTTCCCCCGCGACGCTAAGCCCCAGACGGTCCCATTCGCCAAGGCTGCGGAGCACCTCCCGCGTCCACGGTTCGTCATCGATGATGACCACGCGATACCCCATGCCTATTCCTCCCACTGGGCGGGCAGAAGCAGCGTTACGCGCGTGCCTTCGCCCTTTACGCTGTCCACGCTTACGCCGTAATGTGCGGCGTACTTGAGGCGGATGCGGCTGTTAACGTTGACCAGCCCGATATGCGCGCTGGAGCCGATGGCGTTTTCCGCGCCTTTGGCCATCTCGGATCGGATATACTGCAGCCGTTCTCCGTCCATCCCCATGCCGTTATCTTCTACAGTCAGGCGCATATCGCCGTTATCCAGCGTGCCCGTGAGCACGATATGCCACGTGCCGCCTTTTCCGGACAGCCCGTGTTCCAGACTGTTTTCCACCAGCGGTTGCAGGATCAGCTTGGGAATCAAGCAATCCAATAGCGCCTCGTCCATCGTTTTTTCAATCTGGATACGGTCGCCGAAGCGGCGGTTTTGGATGTTAAAATAACTGTCCAGATAGCGCAATTCCTCCCGAAGAGGCACCATTTCCTTGCCGAAGGACAGACTGTAGCGCA
The DNA here is from genome assembly GCA_035353235.1 of Candidatus Limiplasma sp. Lineage (GTDB taxonomy): Bacteria > Bacillota > Clostridia > Christensenellales > Aristaeellaceae > CAXXOK01. Next base: position 3,039 of record DAOPZG010000059.1, on the reverse strand, counting down.
TAATGTCGCTCAGATCCACGGTAACGCCGTAGATTTCCGGCGCGTTCTTTTTAAGCGCCATCCCGCCGATGATCTGCAGCGTGTTATACATAAAATGCGGGTTGATCTGCGCCTGCAGCGCCCGGAGCTGCGCGCTGCGCTTTTCGATGCGGGTCTGAAATTTTTGAGCGATCAGTTCCTGATTGCGCTGCACCATCACGTCGAAACTGTTTTCCAGCAGGCCGACCTCGTCGCTTCTGCGCGTGGCGTTGCCGGTGTCGTAATCGCGAATGGTGACATGGCGCATCTTTTCCGCCAGAGAGACGATCGGCCCGCTGACCCTGCGGGAGAAGAACAGTGAAAACCCGATGGCCGCAAGCACCGCCACAGCGGCTGCCGACAGGCCGACCACCGCGTTTTTCCCCACCACCGAAGTGATTACACTGCGTGGCAGAACCTGCAGAATTGCCAGTTTACCCCGTTCCACACTGCGGTAAAACCAGAAACAATCGTCCGCCGTTAACTCGCCGCTTTGCGCCGCGGCAGGCAGACGCGCGGCGGTCTGCGCATCGCTGAGCGGAAGGCCCGCGCCGCTGTCTTTACAGGTCAGCGTCTGTTCGTCGTTGTACAGGTAGATGCCCTCGTCGTCGGAGGCGCGCATATCGCGCAAAATATCCTCAAGCGCCGACGTTTTGACATGAAAAACCACCAGCGCCAGCGGCGCGCCGGTTTCAAACCGGTTGATCTGGTGGCACAGCAACAGCTCCTGTCCCTGCGGGTAAATCGCAAGGTTGGTTTGCAGCGTCGCGTCACGCGAGGTCCAAAACGACAGGCGATCCCCGGCGGCGGTGACGGTCGCGCCGGAACGCATGGCGGTCAGCACATCGCCGCTTACCAGATTATAAATATCAATGGCATTCAGGGTGGAATCCATCCCCATGATGCTGTTGAGCCCGGTGATGATGCGCCACTGCGCGGCATAGCCCAGCGTGCCGCCCGGCGTGCACCACCCCTGAATATCCGCCTTCGTGGTTTTATTCACTTCGAAGCTGTAAAAGCTGTCGGAGTATTCCGTGAGCTGAAGCGCCAGTCGCTTGCTGAGCCAATCAATGCCCGTGCGTTTATTTTCGATCAGCTGGTTATACATTGCCTGATAGGTGGTGCGAACCGAGAAATAGGTGACCAGCAGGATGAGCGAAAGCATGACCGAAAGCATCCCCCACAGAAGCTTGGTGCGGATGGAGGCATGCGGACGCAGGGACGACGGGTTCTCCGGCATGTGAAAATCCTCCCTTCGCCGCAATGCGGCGCGGTCAGACCGGATGAAAACCCGCGGCCCGGCAATGCGCCGGGCCGCGGTGAAGAGCGGTTATACCTCGTCGGCGGCAATCACCGCGGTCTGGATGCTCCCGACGGGTGCGCTTAACCTGCAGGTATGGTCGCGAAGCCGAAGCGTGAAGGGGAGCTCCTTTTCCCCACGGTTGAGTACCACGCACGCCAGGCTGCCATCCGGGTTCTGGAACGCGCAGGCTTCCAGCCCCGCGGTATACACGGTTTTACCGATGCGCACCGCGCCGGGCCGCAGGAAATGGCTGAAATGCCGGATATAGTGGTAACTCAACCTGGTATGCACCGTGCCGGTTTCCACGTCGCACATCACGGGCGCGTCACAGAAATTACCCACATGGTTGGGGCCGCCCTGCTGATTGAGCACCAGATTCCAATCCACAAAGGCGTGCGCCCCCGCGTTGAGGTTGCCGATGATATCGTGCGCGTACATCTGCGCGTTGAAGAGCTGGTTTTCGGTAAAGCGGCTGTATTCCACACAGCCTTCGGTAAACAGCAGCAGTTTATCCGGGTGGGCGAGGTGAGTAAGCTCCACGGCCTCGAAATGATCGCCGCTGTACCAGTGGAAGGCGATACCAGCGACCGACGCGTCGGTCAGCGGGTCCGCGAGAATCTCCCGGCTACGGTCAAACATCCGTTCCTTATTATGGTCCCACAGGGCGATGCCCACATCCAACCCGGCGGCGCGCAGAGCGGGGGAGAGATAATCGCGCACAAAATCGCGTTCTTCTTCGGCGGTATACACGCAGCTGTCCCACGATTGCACCGCCTTGGGTTCGTTCTGAGTGCTTACGGTCAGCGGGTGAACGCCGCGATCCACCAGCATTCCGATATATTTGGCAATATACCTGGCCCATGCGTCCCGATACTGCGGCAACAGCGATCCGCCGCCGTTGCGCTGCCCGTTGGTCTTCATGAAGGCGGGCGGGCTCCACGGGGCGAGTAGCATGCGGATATCGCGCCCCGCGATTTCCTGCGCGCGGCGCAGGTGCGGCAGGATATTGGTTTCATCATGCAGCAGGTTCATGGTGGAAAAATCCGTATCGGTAGGGTCGGTTACGGCGCAATAGTGACCAAGGCTGAAATCACAGCTGTCGATGGAAGCGCGGCCAAGCGTATACCCCAGTCCGTCCCGGCTGAAATACCCCTGTAAGATTGCCTCGCGCTTTTCCGGAGGCAATTGGTTGAGCACCGATCCGGCCGCCTCGGTAAACGCGCCGCCAAAACCCAGCAGGGTTTGAAATCGCATCTCCGGGTACAGGTTAATCAACGGGGTTTCCGTTTGCATATCCGGGATAAAGCTTGCCTTTGCGATGGCTTGAACCGGTTCGTTATTCTGCCAGAGAGTCGTATACAGTTGCATATCGGTAAATCCTTTCCGTTTTCAAGTGATCCTGCGCACAAAACACACCTTTCCGCCAAAGGGCGGCAGGCTGGCGGCAAAGAAACGCTGGGGTCGGAAGCGTTGTAGAAATAGCCGCTGGCGCGCCATACTGAATGTATCATACCACGAAAACCAACCCGCGTACAAGGGAGGGGATCGCGGGAGCCGGGCTTGCATTTGGGTGCGGCGCAAGGCCCGGGGCTGTGGCCCGGTAACAATTCCTTTTTCTGCGTGCAAAAAGCTGACCGAAGATTGCAATAAGCACTTTACAAACGAAAAAAATTATGGTATATTCTTTTCCGTTGCGGGGCATTAGCGCAGTTGGTAGC
>DAOPZG010000058.1:0-15362 GCA_035353235.1 Candidatus Limiplasma sp. | reverse complement strand
TTTCGCCCTTGGGCGTTACCTTGCCGACCAGAATATCGCCCGCACGCACTTCCGCGCCGATGCGTACGATGCCTTCCTCGTCCAGATCCTTCACAGCGTCGTCGCCGATATTGGGAATATCACGGGTGATCTCCTCCGGCCCCAGCTTGGTTTCACGGGCTTCGGACTCGAACTCCTCAATATGGATGGAGGTATACAGGTCTTCTTTTACCAGCTTTTCGCTGATCAGCACGGCGTCTTCGTAGTTATAACCTTCCCAGGTCATAAACCCGATCAGCACGTTGCGGCCCAGGCCGATTTCTCCCATTTCGGTGGAAGGACCGTCCGCGATCAGGTCGCCTTTTTCAATCTTCTGCCCCGCTTTCACGCGCGGGCGCTGGTTGATGCAGGTGCCCTGGTTACTGCGGGCAAACTTTTGCAGGTGGTAGCGGTGGCGTTCCTTATGCTCGTCCACTACGATCACTTCGTCGCCGGCGACCTTTTCCACGGTGCCGTCCTGTTTGCACAGGATCACGGCGCCGCTGTCCTGCGCGGCCTTAAACTCCATGCCGGTCCCCACGATGGGGGCTTCAGGCACCAGCAGAGGCACCGCCTGGCGCTGCATGTTGGAACCCATCAGGGCGCGGTTCGCGTCGTCGTTTTCCAGGAAGGGGATCATGGCCGTCGCTACGGATACCACCTGGCGGGGGCTTACATCAATGTAATCCACCTGATCGGGGGTTACTTCCATGATCTCCGCTTTATCACGCACGGTGATGCGGTCTTTCACAAACGATCCGTCCGGGTTCAGGGCTTCGTTGGCCTGCGCGACCTTGTAAAAATCCTCTTCGTCGGCGGTCATGTATACGATATCGCCGGTCACCTTGTGGGTTTTCTTATCCACACGACGATAAGGCGCTTCAATGAAGCCATACTCGTTGATGCGGGCATACGTCGCAAGCGATCCGATCAGGCCGATGTTCGGGCCTTCAGGCGTCTCGATTGGGCAGATGCGCGCGTAATGGCTGTAATGCACGTCGCGGACCTCGAACGAGGCGCGGTCGCGGTTCAAACCGCCGGGACCTAGCGCGGACAGACGGCGTTTATTCGTCAGTTCCGCCAGCGGGTTAGGCTGGTCCCTAAACTGGGACAGCTGGGAGGAACCGAAGAACTCCTTGATGGCGGCGCTGACGGGGCGGATGTTAATCAGCTCGCCGGGGCGCACATCGTTGGCGTCCTGAATGGCCATGCGCTCGCGCACCACGCGTTCCAGACGGCTCAGGCCGATGCGGATCTGGTTTTGCAGCAGCTCGCCCACGCGGCGCAGGCGGCGGTTGCCCAGATGGTCGATATCATCGGTGTTGCCGATTCCGTAAGGCAGCCCCAGCAGATAACTGACGGAGGCGACGATGTCGTCGGTCAGGATATGTTTGGGCGCCAGATTGTGGGCGTTGTCGCAGATTGCCTGTTTCAGCTGCGCTTCGTCGCTGCCGCATGCGTCCAGAATGGCTTTCAGCGTGGGATAATGCACCATTTCCAGCACGCCGCAGTCCTTGGGGTCGAAAGGCAGATAATTTTTCGCGTCGACGAAGTGGTTGCCGACCACCTTGTGAACGTGACCGTCCAGATCAATCAGAGCGGTGTTGATCCCGCTGTTCTGGATTGCGCGCGCCACGTCGATATCAATTTTCTCTCCGGCTTTCACAAACAGCTCGCCCGTTTGCGGGTCCGCGATGTCCTGCGCCGCTACGTGGCCCTGAATCCGGGTGGCCAGCGAGAGTTTTTTATTGAATTTATAACGGCCTACGCGCATCAGGTCGTACCGTTTCGGATCGAAGAAAAGAGAATTCAGCAGGCTCTGCGCGCTATCCCGTGTGGGCGGCTCGCCGGGCTTCTGCCGTTTGTAAATTTCAATCAGGCCCTCTTCCTGGTTGCTGGCGTTGTCGCCGCGCTGCAGGGTGGCCTTCAGGCGTTCATCTTCCCCCAGAAGCGCCTCAATTTCCGCGTCGGTGCCGTATCCGAGGGCGCGCAGGATCACGGTGATGGGCAGTTTACGGGCGCGGTCAATGCGCACCCAAAGCACATCGTTGGAGTCGGTTTCGTACTCCAGCCACGCGCCGCGGTTTGGGATAATGGTGGTGGAAAACAGGTGTTTTCCGGCTTTGTCGATCGTATCTCCGTAATAGACGCCGGGAGAACGAACCAACTGGCTGACAATGACGCGTTCAGCCCCGTTGATGATAAAGGTACCATGTTCGGTCATGAGGGGGAAGTCACCCATGAAGACGTCGGATTCCTTGATTTCGCCCGTTTCACGGTTCTTTAACCGGGCAAACACCTTCAGCGGCGCCGCGTATGTCATATCGCGTTCCTTGCAGCGCTCCACGCTGTTTTTGGGTTCGTCCAGGGAATAATCGACAAACTCCAAAACCAGGTTGTCGGTGTAGTCGGTGATTGGCGAAACGTCGGCAAGCACCTCACGGAGGTCTTCTTTCAGAAAGCGTTCGTAGCTGTTCTTCTGCACCTCGATCAGATCGGGCATGTCCAATACTTCATCGACGCGCGAGAAGCTCATGCGCTTTCTCAGCTTCCCCATTTGTACCTCATGCACCATATATGCAATCACCCCTTATGTTCTCGCACCGCGTCGCAGGATACGGTCGCCGGGGACCCGTCATCAGGAAAGTTCCTGTTGATTTTTTCCCGTTGTGCATGTACAATACGTGTTAACGGGTGGGCATGGCTCCGCATAGTAACGATACTGATGCAAGTTTATATTTTATCACTCGCGGCGTCCGCTGTCAAGCACTGCTCCGCGATGGACGGATTGTTTCCGCGTTTTAATTTCTGCAAGGAGAATGGATCCATGACGAAATTTGGCCAGGTTTACGCATATGACGAGAAAAAAGAAATCGCTTCCATCCGTTTCGAGCGCCCGGAAGCCTGTAAAAAGTGCGGCGCCTGCGGCGCAGGCACGCAGACCGGCACGATCAGCCTGAAGGGGAATTGTAAAACCGGCGACTGGGTACGGGTAGAATTTCCGGAAGGCCGGTTTTTAGAGGCGACCACGATCGCCTATGTAATCCCGCTGGTGGGCCTGTTTGCCGGGCTTGGGTTTGGCTGGCTGCTGGGCGCGGGCAGCGATGTGGGGATGCTGCTGGGCGCTTTGGCCGGTTTGGGCCTGTCGGTCGGTATTCTGTACCTGGTGGAAAAGCGGGTTTCCGGCAAACCGGAATGGACGCCCCGCATTACCGCTGTTTACGACACCCTTCCAACTGAGGAAGAGATCGGCTGTCGTGTGGAGTGACGAGTTTTTCATCTACCCGCCCAAAAACGGGAGTAAGGGGTACCGTCTGAGAGCAATTTTTCGGATGCGGCGCCTGCTTTATCCTTCTGCCAGCCGATACAGCGGCGTCGGTTTGTCCATGTTTTCGCCAGCCTTGCCATCGGTTCTGCGAAAACCCTGCATCCATGGGGTTTCATACCATATCGCAACGGCGGAAGCGATGTAACTTCGTAACGCTTTACTCTGTTCAAGCGCAGGGTATTGTGATATAATGGGACTGTTATAGGGGATCGTTAGCCGATTTCGTGCGAAAAGTGCATTCCCTTTACGGGATCGCTCTCCAGGATTGAAAGCTGGCACGATAGTGCCGCTGCCAATATACGCTAAGAAGATTTTCGCTCGAGGGAAGCGCACCGCGCTTTTCACGAGGAAGACGACCCAAATCTTGTGCGTCGCCATGCGTCGCCATTACTTGAAAGGAGGTTCTCGCATGACGGAAATCGAACAGCCAAAGCTGCGCGTTATCCCGCTGGGCGGGGTGGATGAGTTCGGCAAAAACATCACGGTCATCGAATGCGGCGAAGACATGCTGGTGGTGGATTGCGGCTCCATTTTCCCGGAAGCGGATATGCTGGGCGTCGATTTGGTCATTCCGGACGTGACCTATCTCATTAAGAATAAGGATCGCCTTCGCGGCATGCTGCTTACGCACGGTCACGAAGATCATATAGGCGCCACGCCTTATGTGCTGCGTCAGGTTCCCATGCCACTGTACGGCACCAAGCTCACGCTGGCGCTGGTGGACCTGAAACTGAAAGAGCACCGTATTTCAGGCATCCCGCTGAATGTGATCAAACCGGGCGATACGATCCAGCTGGGTTGTTTCAGCGTGGAGTTTATCCATGTGAACCACTCCATCGCCGGAGCCGTGTCGTTGGCCATCACCTGCCCCGCGGGCACGCTGGTCGTCAGCGGAGACTTTAAAATCGACTATACCCCCATTGAGGGCGAAGTGACCGATCTGGCGGAGTTTGCCACCATCGGCAAAAAAGGCGTTCTGGCATTCCTTTGCGAATCCACCAACGTGGAGCGCAAGGGCCACACCATGAGCGAGACCAAGATCGGCCAAACCTTTATCGACACGTTCCAGCAGGCCAAAGGCCGCGTGATCGTCGCCATGTTTGCCAGCAACGTTCACCGCGTGCAGATGGTGGTGGATTCCGGGGCGATGTTCGGCCGCAAGGTTTGTTTTGTCGGCCGCAGCATGGTGAACGTTTCACGGGTCGCTATGTCCATCGGGGAGTTGAACATTCCCGAAGAAAACATCGTGGACATTGACGATATCGACAACTACCCGGACGAGGAACTACTGGTGGTTACCACTGGCAGTCAGGGCGAGGCGATGGCCGGGCTTACCCGTATGGCCTACGGCGAGCACCGGAAGCTTCAGATCAAAACGACCGATATGGTCATCATCTCCGCCAACCCCATTCCTGGCAACGAAAAGCCCATCAGCCGCGTGATCAACCAGCTGTACCGCTGCGGCGCGAACGTGATTTACGGCCAGATCGCCGAAGTGCACGTATCCGGCCACGCCTGCCAGGAAGAGATCAAATTACTGCATGTGCTGGTCAAGCCGAAATACTTTATCCCCTATCACGGCGAATACTCCAAGCTATGGCAGCACGCCGAGCTGGCGGAAAGCCTCGGGATGCCCAGCCAGAACATCGTCATTCCGGAGGTTGGGCAGATCATCGAAATGTCCAAGGACAGCCTCGCCATAACCGGCGTGGTACCCACCGGCGGCGTGCTGGTGGACGGTCTGGGCATCGGCGACGTTGGCAACGTGGTGCTTCGCGACCGCAAGCATTTAAGCGAGGACGGTCTGATTATCGTGGTGATGGCGATCGACCGCGACAACGGCACACTCGTCAGCGGCCCGGATATCATCAGCCGCGGCTTCGTGTATGTGCGGGAAAACGAAGACATCATCGAGAGCAGCCGCGATCTGGCCCGCAACATCATCATGAGTTACGGCCGCATCGACGGCAGCGAGTGGCAGAACATGAAGAACCGCATCAAAGACGAACTGCATCGCTACATCTTTGAAAAAATCAAGCGCAACCCGATGGTACTGCCGATCATCATGGAAATTTAAGAGCTGCCTGAAAGGCAGAGGATTGCGACGGTTTTGCCCGTCGCGGTGCATATGTGGAGAAGGAGAAATCCTTCTCCTTTTTTGCGTAGCAAAACCATACCTGCGGGTAAGGGCAGCATGGGTATCGCACCTGCGGGTGCGGGCGCAGGGGAACCATACCTGTGGGTATGGGCAGGGGCTTTCCGCTCGCCCCTGCATCCTTCGGGATCGCCTTTTACACGGCGGGCTACACGGCAGGGGTCGCTCTCGGAGTACGGGATAGTCGTCCGCTGCTACCTATGGTGGCGCGACCGACAAGCCCGTCCATCCATCGAGCGACCCCCGCCGCGCCCCGCCTACTGGTATTCAGGCGATGGAAAAAATTACGACCCAGTATGGCTGTAAAACACCGATAAGCAAGATAATATTCCAATAGTTATTTCAGGGATATGATGTGGATATAATGCATCTCTGTCTCTCGTTTCCCCGTTTTTCTTTCGTACGCATATTATTACTGCAAGGGTAAAAAGTTCTCTTTTCCCGATCCTCGTTTTTCTCCGCATACGCATTGTTGCTGTGGGGGCGAAAAACTCCCTCGCAGGATGGACTGGATCGTCGGTCGCGCTACCGTAGGTAGCAGCGGACGATATTCCAGTACTCCCAGAGGGAGTCTTTCCCCCCCCAACCGCATGCCCCGAAGGTTTCCAAAGGGCGAGCGGAAAGCCCTTTAGTGTGTCCGCAGACACATACCCCTGCTCGCAGCACCCGCAGGTGCGAAACCCCGCGCTCGCTGGGCGCTTAAAAAGAAAAGTGGAGGAAGAACTTTCATTCTTCCTCCAAACCTGCGGTTTCATCCGCTCCCCCACTTAGCCCCCGATGGTTTGCCGAATGGTGAAGCTAACGCCCCATACGTAGTAGGAAACAATTACTTCCCGAACTGCGTCCTTGTCTTTCGCGGTAAGGATGGTGGCGGTGATATCTCCCACCGACCGGGCATTCAGCGAACGTACCGCCGTATCGCCCATTTGCAATACATCCTCGGGATCAGGTTCCACCTGTATCTCCACCATGTCGATGGGCACCAGACATTGGTTGCTCAGGCGAACCGTGTAGGTAATGAACGCATAATCGGTCGCGTTGCCAAGCGTAGCCGTTTTAAACAGAGTCCCCTGCAGCGTATTCTGCGCCACATCGTCTTTCAGCTGATCGAAAAGCGCCTGATTCTGGGTCGCCTGCGCGCCCTTTGCGTCATAAGCGGTAATCGTTACTTTCGCTGTGGCGAAAAAGTAACCCACCACGCCCAGCGCCAGAACCACCAGCGTAATCATCAGGTACATCGCGGTTTTCAGGATTCGCAAACGTGACTCCCCTTTCGGTTACGGCTGTGCGGTCGGCTGCGGAACCGGGGTAGCGGTCGCCTGATCGGCCGGGGTCACCGTCCCCTGTGCGGACTGATCATCCGAAGAAAGGATGGCGCGCATTTCGTCAATCATTTCGCTGTCCTTGAGGCGGAATTTGAACTCCACCCGGCGGGAAGCATCCATATCCACCGTGCCGTCCGCAGCGTATACCGGGTCGGAATAGCTGCGGCCTTTGGCGGTCAGCACCTGCCGGAGCTTCTCCTGTTGCTGCGCGGTCAGGCCCGGCAGTTGCAGGCAATACGTCGCCACGCTTAACGCCCGCTGTTGGGAGAGTTCCAGGTTGGTCAGATACGACCCCTGCGTATCCGTGTGCCCCTCAATGATGATTTCACCCAGATAATCCACATAATTATCGCTGAGTAAAACCGATAAATAAAGCGGTACAAACTGGCTGAGAAAGGTTTGCCCGGAATCCTTGATCGTATACTTGCCAACATCAAAGAAAACCGTACTTTCCAGCATGATATCGCCCGTACGCGCGTCCACCGACGCTTTGATGTTCGCGGACGCAAGCGCCGCGCTCAGGTCACGGATAATTTTCGTGCGTACCCCGACCAGATCATCCAGCTTCTGTTGCTGATCCGAAAGCGTTGTCTGCTGAGTTTGTACCAGCGACTTGGCTTTATCCAGTTCCTCCTGCGCGGAGGCCAGCGCGTCTTCCTTTTCTTTCAGCGCAGCCTGTGCAGCCGCGATGGTCGCTTCCTGTTCATTCAGGGTTTGCGTTTGTGTGTTCAGCAGACCTTTCTGAGATTCGATTGCCGTTAACGCTCCCGCAAGTTCGTTCTGCTTGCTGAGCAACTGGGACTGTTGCGCATCCAGCTCCGCAGTTTTCGTTTGCAGCATCGCAAAATACTGATATACGCTGTATGTAAGTACCAAAACGAACACCAGCAACAGCGCCGCCATCATATCCGAATACGAAATCCAGGCCGCACCCGCATCCGTACGGCCACCCCGCCGCCGGGACATAGTCCTGCGCGCCATATCAGGCCTGCCCCGCCAATCCGGTGGCAGGGCGTTTAACTGTGGCATCTCTTAAGGCGGGCTTCTCACTGTTATCGGACAGGGCCTCAATTGCCTTTCGGGTACGACGCAGTTCGTCCGCCAGCGCGGCGCTCTCGGCAACCGTTGTTTCCCGTTTCAGCCGCTCTTCCGTTTCCCGCAGCGCCTGCAGCATTTCAGCCTGCGCTTTGCGCAGTTCCGTCGCCGCGGTTGCCTGCTGTTCCGCCGTCTGTTTCAGCAGGTTCAGCAGTTCGTTCTGCCGCCGCTGCGCTTCAGGGTCGGTTCCCGCAGGCAGGCGGTTCGCGTTCATCTGCGTACGCTTCATGTCGTCCACCAGCGATTCCGCAATCGCCAGCGTGCGCTGCAAATTCTGATGGGTCTTCGCCTGATTCTGGTTCAGCAGCGACAGCGTATCCGCAAGCGCGGTCAGCTGGCCGTTCATGGACAGGTTCATCTGCTTGATAAACTGGTTCGCAACCCGCTGCATGCTTTCCGCCTGATCGCGCGAAGTTCCCTGGATAAAATTATCCAGCGACATGGTCAGCGGATGAACCGCACGGCTCACCGCCATTTCCACCGCACCTGCCATCTGGCTGCCGATCTGGTCGGCGGCACGCTGCAGGTTGGCTTCGTCATCCTGTTTCTGACAGATCATCTGTACTTCGGCGTCCAGCGGCCGGGGCATGGCCAGCTCGTAGAAAGCCTCGTCAAAAGCATCCAATGCCTTGAACGCGCGCCCGACCGCGATCCGGTTGATCATGTTGAACGTCAACGAACAGACAATACCCGCGACGGATGTGGCAAAGGCAAACTCCATCCCGTTCAGCAGCGTGGGAATGCTGGCAATCGTTTTGCTGGCGTCAGTAAGGTCCAGATTGGACAAGCCCGACATCAGCCCCATGAAAGTACCCAAAATACCCAGCGAGGTCAGCAGGCTGGGGATCAGTTCGGCCAGCTGCGCATGCCCTGGCCGGTAAATAACGGTATCTTCATTAATATATTCCTGCGTATCGCACGGAATCCCACGCATATCAAGTTGACCGGCGTTCAGCAGAAAACGCTGCCAATCCGGCCGCAACGCCTGCCCAAGGAAGCGCGCTTCCCGCCACGCTGGTCGTTCCCCGGCGCCGGCGCTGCGTTCCAGCTTGGTAATCGCGTGATTCAACAATGCGCTGTTGCGAAATACAGGATAAATACATTTCAAAATTCCTACCAGCGTTACCAACGCGATGGCGACGTAAACAAGGGTACCGCTGATATGGGATACCAGCTGGGCGATCAAATCGTCGATCATGCCGTCACCCCCCAGGACTCTCTTTGCTTATCAGGTTCATCTTAACACTTTTTTCACATCCTGTAAACTTCCCGCCGGACAACCGCCCGATTTTTGCAATGGTTTCATCCGAACATTACCATCAATTGGGTATGTAAAATTATACTTGCTTTTATACAAAAAAATTATTATAATCATAGCAGTTCTTACCATAAATGTGCAATGAGGGGGAGACGATCTTCGCAGGAGGTGCTTCATATGCCTCGTAAACAAACTGTAAACGAAGGACTGATCGACAGCGTTGCCCGGAACCTGTTTCTGGCACTGCCAATTTTCCGCAAGCGCCTGCTGCATATGGATGTTATTCAGCGTGAATTCAATATTCCGCTGTCGCATGTGCAGGTGATGGCCATGTTGTTCGACAACGGTTCGATGAACGTAAGCGAGATTTCCCGCAAGTTGGGCATTGCCAAGCCCAACATTACACCGCTGATCGACCGGTTGATTGCGGAAGGCTATGTGGAGCGCAGACGCGACGAGAAGGACCGCCGGATGGTGAACGTAAGCATCTGCCCCTCCGGAGTTGCCGAGCTGGAAACCATCCGCAAAAAAATGCGGGATCAGGTCGGGGACTGGGCCGTCGGGTTGAGCGCCGCAGACCTGCGCGCGCTGAACGAAAGCCTGAAGACCATCCACCGGGTTCTGGGTGCCCGATTGCAGGACGCAAAAAATTAAACATCCTATCTGCAAAGCCCATGGCTTTCTCCGATCACTGTTTCGTGTTTGCCAACCGGTGAACGTGAAGTCTGCGTAAGTGTAAAGCCACGCCAGATATGAAAAAACCCCCGGGCCGAAAAACGGCCAGCGAGGGCTTTTCGTATTGAAATTATTGTGCGGCTGTCGTTTGCGCCGGGGTGGCCGCGCCTGTGCCGTCACCTTCCGCAGTTGCGCCGGTTGCCGCGTCAGCGGCGGGGGCGGCAGTTGTTTCTGGGGTGGCCGCGCCCGTGCCGTCGCCTTCCACAGTTGCTCCGGTCGTTGCGTCTGCGGCGGGGGCGGCAGTTGTTTCTGCGGTGGCTGCACCCGTACCGTCGCTCTTCTCAGTTGCACCAGATGTTGCTGCGGTTTCGGCGTCCGGCTGTGCTGCGCTCTGCGGCAGACCAACCAGCTGCTGCCAATACAGGTAACAGCGGTTCGCGCCGGAGGTAACGGCGGTGGAGCTGATGGTCGCGCCGCTGATCGCATCCACGTTCTGCTTCAGAATCGGCGCTTCGCTAAGCCCGATAAACTGATCGGTAAACTCGGGGGTACGGGTACGCGCGCCCAAACCGGCGGTTTCGGCGAAATTGCTTCCGCCTACTGAAATCCCCGTGATTTTCCCATTGTTATCAATGCCCATCACAATCTCGATCGGCCCGCCGTAACCGGTCACCGTTGTTTGCAGCACATAGCCCACAGTTTCGCCCTTCTGTTTCGCAGCGTATACGCTGTCCATCTTGCTGTCCGTTTCTACCGGCATTTCTTCAAAAGCATCGGCATCCGTAAACACCGCAATACGTGCGGCGTTGCTGGCCAGCAACTGTTGCTCGGCGATCGGCCCTTCGGTCAGCAGGTTCGTTGCGCTTAACGCCAGCCCTGCCACAACGGTAATGATGCAAAGTACCAGCCACGCGGGTTTCTTCACGATGATTCTCCTCCTGTATTTCGATCTTCTTCCGTCGACTGAAAGCGTTTCAGCGGCGGCACATGTCGCATCAGCAATTTCGCGAGGGTGCCGGTGATCAGACCCATACCCGCTCCCACCGGCATCAGCAGCGCAAGATAATACATCAACGTTGGGGTTTGCAAGATGAGCATTGCCGCGGCCACCTGCCCGATGTTGTGCGTAACACCGCCCGCAATGCCCACCCCAATCGGGCTCACGCCTTTCCGCCCCACTAGCAGGCTCATCACGGTCAGGCTCAGCGTGCCGCCCGCCAGGCTGTACACAATCATCATGGGATTGGCCAGCATCAGGCCCAGAAGCACATTTTTAACCACCATCATCTCAAAGCTTACGCCCGTGCCCAGCCAGTAAAGCGAAAGCACCAGCACGCAATTGGACAGGCCCAGTTTGATCCCCGGCACGCCGGAAACCGGCAGCAGGCTTTCCAGATAGCCAAGGGCCAGCATCACCGATACCAAAATCCCCGCCAGCGTCAGTTTTCTCGTCTGGTTCATGGGGTGTTCTCCACAGGTGCAACTGTATTCTCCGGCGTATCGCTCAGGGTCGCATCGTCCGTCGCCGCAGGTTGCGCAGTCTGTGCGGAAGCCGTATTTTCAACAGGTTGCCCATCCGCCGTTACCAGCTCCAACACCACCCTGTGTGGCAGACAGATGACCTCGTTGGCCAGCACACGGCTCCCCACATTATCGACCGTAACATCCCCCTGAAGAATACAGTCCTGATTGCTGCAGTTCGATTCCTTCATACGGAATCCGCCGGGAAATATCTCTACGACGTTGCGGGAACCGTCTGCCTGCTCAATCACGATATCGCGCGTTTCTGTAAGAGGCACCAGCTGGTAGGTCTGACCGGGTACCGATATGCGCAGATATGCTGTTCCGGCATTTTGCGAGGCCTGCGGCCTTAGCAGCAACAGGATCAGGCTGGCAGCCAGCACGCTACCCAGTATCAGCCAGTCCCTTCGCTTCATTTATTATCCCCTCTGCGGATACCGCATTTAATCCGAACCATTATATCATTCGCGGGCGCGGGTTTCAACGCCGACATTTTAGAACGTTCCCCTATCCCGTTTCAACCGGCCAGCGGTTATGGTACAATCTTCTCGGCGGATATGGGCTTCCGCCTGCCTGCTGTGAGGAGGATAAGACTTGCGAAAACCATGGCTGATCGTATTTCTGGCAGCGTCCGCGCTGGCGTTGGCCGCCGTGTTCCTGCTGCCATCCGGTGCGGCGAACGAAACCGTTCGTTATAAAGACAGTTTTTTTGATGTTTTTGATACCTACTCCGAAATTACCGTGTACGCCGCCAGCGAAGCGGATGGGAAGGCCGCGGTGGACAAAGCGCATACGGAGTTGTTGGCCTATCACCAGCTGTACGATATTTACAACGACTATCCGGGCCTGAACAACCTGAAAACCGTCAACGACAACGCAGGCCTGTCGCCGGTGACGGCAGACGCGCGGCTGACCGGTCTGCTTACCTTCGCCAAAGAGATGGATGTTCGCACCGGCGGGCGCATGAATGTCGCCATGGGCAGCGTTCTGTCCATCTGGCACGATCACCGGGAAGCGGGCATCGCCGACCCTGAAAACGCGACGCTTCCGACCCTCGCGGAGTTGCAGGCCGCCGCGGAACATACCGATATCAGCCTGGTGGAGATCGACACGGAAGCGGGCACTGTATACCTGGCCGATCCGCTGATGCGGCTGGACGTGGGGGCCGTCGCCAAGGGCTACGCCGTGGAGCAGGTGGCCCGGCAGATGATCGCCGACGGCATCACCAGCGCGCTTCTGAATATCGGTGGCAATGTACGCGCCATCGGCCGCCGTGGAGACGGCGTGGCATGGCAGGTGAATATTCAAAACCCGGACCTGTCCGCCGCCAACCAGAGCCTGACCAGCCTGAACATCGCCGATCTGTCGCTGGTTACCAGCGGCAGTTATCAACGTTATTATACGGTTGACGGAAAGCAGTACAACCATATTATCAACCCGGACACGCTGTATCCCGCTGATACCCTGTGGGCGGTATCCGTGGTCACACAGGATTCCGGCCTCGCGGACGCGCTTTCCACAGCGCTTTTCACCCTGACGGTGGATCAGGGGCAGACATTGCTTCGGGATTTCCCCGGGGTGGAAGCGCTGTGGGTGGAACCGGATGGTTCTGTGATCCGCAGCGACGGTTTTTCCGCCCTCGCCGGCGAGCAGGCACAGTAAACACGTTTCAAACCCCGTCGAAACGGTTATCCTAGCAGTACGGAAACTTAAGGACCGTTTGAAAGGAGCGTATCTCAATGCCAAGTTTTACAAATCCTTTTCAGGGCAACGTTCCACGCAAGATGACGAAGGAAGAACTGATCCAATCCATCCGGCTGGACATTGCCGGAGAGCTGGAAGCCATCTTCCTGTATGACGCGCATGTGCAGGCTACGGACATCGAGCTTGCTAAAAAGGTAATCGCCGACATCCGCGACGAGGAAAAAGCCCACGTGGGCGAGCTGATGACGCTTCTGCACACGCTGGATCCGCAGGAGGCCGAACATTTCGCCTCCGGCAGAGCCGAAGTACAGGAAATGATGGAAGAACTGGGCCTGTCCAAGCCCTCCGGATCGGACGGCGGTCCGACCACCGTGGGCAGCCTGATGAAATGATCGGATGATGTTTGAATACCGATAAACCCAAGAAGGAGGTTTTGATATGGATTTTCTGAACAGAGAACAATCCCCTGTCGCCGCGGAACTGTGGCGGCAGATTGACGAAGCGACGGTAAGCGTCGCCCGAAACGTACTTACCGGCAGGCGTTTCCTGCACCTGAACGGCCCGCTGGGCGCAGGGGTGGACAGCGTGGCGGTGGACGATGCCGAAACCAGGTCGGAAGTCGCCGTGGATGGCATTCTGACAACCAAGGGCCGGAAGCTGGTGCAACTCCCCGCCCTGTTTGAGGACTTTACCCTGTATGCCCGCGACCTGGCCCAGAGCGAAAAGGCCGGGATAACCCCGGACCTTTCCGCGGTGCTGACCGCCGCGCAGGCGCTGGCCCTGCGGGAGGATCGGCTGATCTACTTCGGCCACGCCAAGTTGGGCTACGACGGCCTGCTGACCGCGCCCGGCGTGAACAAGTTGAAGAAGGGCGACTGGTCCGTGGGAGAAAACGCCTTTACCGACGTGGCCGCCGCCATTGAAACGCTTACTTCCAAAGGCGTATTCGGCGCATACACGCTGGTGGTCAGCCCCAACCTGTACCTGCAGATGCAGCGTTTGCAGCAGGCGCTGGGCATGATGGAGATCGACCGCGTATCCAAACTGGTAGACGGTCGCTTAATCAAGTCCCCGGTGCTTGGCAAGGATCAGGCGATCCTGCTTTGCGCCCAGCCTGAGAACGTTGATCTGGTCATCGGTCAGGACATCGCCGCCGCCTATCTGGAGCAGCGCGACCTCAACCACCTCTTCCGCCTTACGGAAACGGTGCTCCCGCGCATCAAGAAGGCCAAAGCTATCGTCTCTATCGACAAATAAGCGAAAAACAACGTTCAGCCCCGTGCCCGAAAGGGTACGGGGCTTTTTTGATGGCACGAAGGGAGAATGCGCTCCGTTACTCCTGCCCGAAATATCGTCCATAGGCGGCTTCTACCGCCTCTTTGCATTCCTTTTCGAACGCGCGGTACCGGGTCAGCAGTTCCTCGGCCTGCGGGGTCAGCGTCGCGCCGCCCCCCCGGCTGCCGCCGGTTGCGGAATCCAGCAACGGATACCCCATGCCCTTTTCCGCCGCCTTCACCACTTTCCACGCCTTGGAATAGGCCATATCCATCTTCATCGCGGCGGAACGCAGGCTGTGCGTCTCCCGAATGGTTTCCAAAAGCTCCGCCACGCCGGGGCCGAACACCTTCTCGTCCCGGTACAGGCGCAGGCTGATGCCGCAATGTAAAGGCGTGTTTTTCATTATGTATCAATCTACACTTTCCGTTACATGTTTGAGAGATTTAGAGTAGTTTTTACTGGAGTTGGGTCAACGTGTCGATCAACAAACAAAATGTAATCATTCTTGTCTTGTTCTTTTCTAATTGTGAAGGAAATTCCTTTATCAGTCTCTGAAAACATACCTTTAGCTTCAAAATGTTTAAAATTAAAATAAACCACACTACTGTTCTCTAGAGATTTCTTGTCCAATAGTACAACAGCAATAATTGTCTTTACATTATCTTCGCTTGTTGTTCTAATTTTCTCAACCTCATCATTAGTAATTTGAAAAGTCCAGCTCGTTGATCCTTTTTTTAACAGCCTAGGATTTGATGACATATGTGTCCTAAGTATATATAAATGATTGGGATCTGTCAGTATTCTGAATACTCTCCTGTCATTTTTCTGTTCATCTTCTTCAATAATAGCGGGCTTGTGTTCTTTGTTACTTGTGAATAGCTTGGATAGAACTGCACCGTAATAGAAATCCGATTTCGCCAAATTAGCCATTTTATTCCCTCCAATATTATCAGTACAATGGTTGATGAATTGTATTGAAGGTAATTATTCTCTTGTTTTCCTCAT
>DAOPZG010000057.1:0-15454 GCA_035353235.1 Candidatus Limiplasma sp. | reverse complement strand
TGTGGCCTTCGGTTTCCAAACCCAGCGAAAGCGGGGTCACGTCCAGCAGCAGCACGTCTTTCACTTCGCCGCCCAGCACGCCGCCCTGAATAGCCGCGCCGATGGCGACGCACTCGTCCGGGTTGATGCCCTTGAAGGGGTCTTTGCCGGTTACTTTCTTCACAGCCGCCTGTACCGCGGGAGTACGGGAGGAACCGCCCACCAGAATGACCTTGTCGATCTGGTCGGTCGTCAGATTGGCGTCTTTCAGCGCCTTGTTCATCGGGTCGATGGTCATTTCCACCAGGTCGGCAGTCAGCTCGTCAAACTTGGCGCGGGTCAGCGTCATATCCAGATGTTTGGGACCGTTCTGATCGCTGGTGATGAAAGGCAGGTTGATGTTGGCGCTCATCACGCCGGACAGGTCAATCTTCGCCTTTTCGGCAGCCTCTTTCAGGCGCTGGTAAGCCATGCGGTCCTGTTTGAGGTCGATGCCGTTTTCTTTCTTAAAGTTATCGACGATCCAGTTGATGATGCGCTCGTCGAAATCATCGCCGCCGAGACGGTTGTTGCCGTTGGTGGCCAACACTTCAAACACGCCGTCGCCGATTTCCAGCAGACTTACGTCGAACGTGCCGCCGCCAAGGTCGTACACCAGAATTTTCTGGCTGCCCTGCTTGTCCAGACCATAGGCCAGCGACGCGGCGGTCGGCTCGTTGATGATACGAAGCACTTCCAGACCGGCGATACGGCCCGCATCCTTGGTGGCCTGGCGCTGGCTGTCACTGAAGTAGGCGGGCACGGTGATAACCGCCTGGGTCACTTTATCGCCCAGATAGGCTTCCGCGTCGGTCTTCAGCTTCTGCAGGATCATCGCGCTGATTTCCTGCGGGGTATAGCTCTTGCCGTCAATGTTCACCTTATGGTCGGTGCCCATTTCACGCTTGATGGAAATGATCGTACGGTCGGGGTTGGTGACGGCCTGACGTTTGGCAATCTGGCCCACCAGCCGCTCGCCGTCTTTGGTAAAGGCGACGACGGACGGCGTAGTACGCGCGCCTTCCGCATTGGGGATTACAACGGGCTCGCCGCCTTCCAGCACGGCGACGCAGCTGTTGGTTGTGCCAAGGTCAATACCGATAATTTTGCTCATAATGGTTCCTCCTCCAAATCTGTATACAGAATCAGATCAATGTCTTTTTCGCGGGGGTATATCGGAAGGGCGCAGGACCCTGATCCGTGGGTTTGGGTTCCCGTCAGTCGGGAACGACTTTGACCATCGCGTGGCGCAGCACATAGCCGTCCATCTGATAGCCTTTCTGGAGCACCTCGCAAACGGTGCCGGGTTCGCCGTCCTCCGGCGTGCCCTTCATCACGGCATTCTCCAGATTTGGGTCGAATTTCTCACCCTTTCGGTCAATCGGGGCTACGCCCCGTTTGGTCAGGGTATCAGCCAGTTGCCGACACACCATTTCCACACCGTCTTTCAAACTGGTGTCGGAGCTGTCGCCTGCCGCGCCGAGAGCGCGTTCCAGGTTATCCAGCACCGGTAATAGCGTTACAATAAAAGCTTTTGCGCCGTCTTCGTAGGCTTCGGCCCGCACGTTCTGGTTGCGTCTGCGGTAGTTGTCAAAATCCGCCTGCACGCGCTGAGCCAAACTAAGGTATTCGTCGGATTTGGCTTTGGCAGCTTCCAGCGCCTCGGTCAGTTCGGTTTCCACTGTTTGGGCCTGCGCCTCCACCTCGGCGTCGGCAGTCTCCGCATCCGTCTGGCAGGCAGTGTTCTCTTCCAGCTGTGCGGTCATCGCGTCAATAGCTTCCTGTTCTTCCGGCGTCTTCTCCGGCGCGGGGTTGGGTTTAGCGTTCTGCGGGTTCTTCTCTGCTTGCATGTTTGGCTTGTTTCCCCCGTTCTGATGGGTTTTCTTTCTGATGGGCATAGCAGGTTACTCCTTATCCTTCGTAAACAGGTGGGTGAGCTGTTCGCCCATGGCGCTCAGTGCGCTCAGTACCCGTCCGTATTCCATTCGCGTCGGGCCGATCACGCCGATGGTGCCGTGGGTATGGTCACCCAACGAGTACGTCGCAGTAACCAGGGAGCAGTCTTTCAGTTCCGGCACACCTGTTTCCGGGCCGATCCGCACGGTAAAGGCGACGTTCTGCCGCTGTTCCAGCAACCTGACCAGTGTATCCTTCGTTTCCAGCAACGCCAGAAAAGCGCGCGCTTTTTCCACATCGTTGTATTCCGGGAAGTTGAGGATGTTGCTGGGGCCACCGAACGATAGGCGTGTCTTTTCCTGCTGGTTTTCCACGTCGGCCATCAGCTCGCCGATACCGTTAAGCACTGCGCGCTTCTCGGCAAACTCCCGGGACATGGTTCTGAGGAGTTCCAACGATTCCGAAAGAGTATGACCCGTTAAGCGTTCCGTGAGAATGCGGCTTAACCCGTACAGAGCGTCGGCATCCAGATCGCTGTCCACATGGATTACGGAATCACGAACGATGCCGCTATCGGTAACAACCACAAGCAAAGCGGTGGAAGCGGTCACCGGTACCAGCTGAAGGTTGCGGATCCGTAGCTCTCCGCCCCGGGGGCTCATCACCAAAGAGGTATAGTGCGTAACGCTGCTCAGCACCTGCGCTGCCCTGTTGATGACGTCTTCCATCTTGCCGGTGCGCTCGCTGAAGTGCTCGCGGATACTGGCCGCATCGTCACCGTGCAGTTTACCCGTCTGCAGCATTTGATCCACATACAGGCGGTACGCCTTGGCGCTGGGTACGCGCCCGGCGCTTACATGCGGCTGATCCAGGTACCCCAGCTCCTCCAGATCGCTCATTTCGTTGCGGATCGTGGCAGAACTCAGTCCCATTTCGTATTTCTTGGAAATGGTACGGCTGCCTACCGGAATCGCGGTCATGATATAGTCGTCGATGATTGCCTGTAAAATCCGGAATTTTCGTGCGTCCATCATCCCGCGATCACCTCCGTAAGCAGTATCGGGATGCTTTGTTCCCGGGTTTTGTTAGCACTCATTAGGATCGAGTGCTAACATGGACATATCATATGCCTGTTTCTTTCATTTGTCAAGCATTCCCCCGGGGGAATTTATCATTTGTTCATAGATGCTTACGCTATATATATCAACGGTTTTCGCCTGTTTCTGACTATTACTGACCAAATTTTCTGCGGAACTTTGTGCATCCGGTATCGGGCTTACATAGCGGGATGTAGCTGCCCTGTTATATCCGTATCGGAAAATGTTATGACGAACCCCTGCCCGTCGTTTACACGTCGCGTTCAATCTGCCCGCGTACTGTCCTGCTCCTCCATAAAGGCCATCAGCGCCGTATTTTGCAGCGCAAGTCCCCGCCGGGTCAACGCAAGACGCGGAGCTTCCCCGGTAACAGGCCGCAACAGCCCTTCCGCCGTAAGCTTCCCGATCGCTTTTCCGTAAACATCCGTCAGCCGCTTTCCATACATGTGCGCAAAATCGGCATAGCCGACCCCGTCCACTGTGCGAAGCCCCAGCATGACCGTTTCAAACATCGCCTCCGTCGGTGTAACCGCTCGGCTTTCCCCGACCGGCAACTTATCTTCCACAAGACTTTTCAGATAGACAGACATCCGATCGGTGTTCGTTCTTCGCAGATATTTCGCGTCGCCGCCTCCGGTTCCCGGCGGTAACAGACTGGCTGCCGCAAGCCCCAGCCCCAGATAGTTTTTCTGACGCCAGTATCCAAGGTTATGTTTGCACTCGTAACCCGGTCTGGCGAAATTGGATATTTCATATCGCCGGTACCCCAGTGTTTCCAGCCGGTCTATGCCGCACTCCATCATATCCGCGGTTTCATCCTCGTCCGGCAGTGCCAGTTCCCCGCGTTTCACCGCAGTATACAGCGGCGTGCCTTCCTCTAATATAAGCGAATACGCTGAAAGATGCGTAACCTTCTCAGCCGCCAGCGCGTCCAGCGTTTCCAGATATTCCGCCATCGTCTGCGTGGGAAGGGCAAACATCGCATCCGCGTTCAGGTTGGAAAAGCCGTGCGCCCGCGCCATTGAAAACGCGTCTTTTGCCTGTGAGAAAGTATGGATCCGCCCCAGAATGCGCAACAGCCGTTCCTGCTTCGCCTGTACGCCGAGGGACAGTCGGTTGGCTCCCGCTTTTTTAAGCGTCTCCAGCCATTCGCCGGTCAGTGTGCCCGGGTTGGCTTCGCTGGTAAATTCCGCGTCAGGCAGGATCGTAAAATGCTCCCGCAGTGCCGACAGCACCTCCCCCATCCGCCCGGCGGGAACGATGGAAGGCGTGCCTCCGCCCAGAAACACAGTATCCACAGGCGTCTCTCCAAATTGTCTGCCCGTCAGCGCGATTTCTTTCTTGAGGGCGGCACAGTAAGCGTCTATTTCGCCTTCCTCCGCAGCCGCGGAACAGAAATCACAATAAGAACATTTTCTTTTACAAAACGGAAAATGCAAGTATAATGAGAGCATGGTTCGCCTCCCGCCAACCCGCGACGCGGGTCGCAGAGCCATCATACCACGGAACGCGGCGGTTTTCCACACGGACCGCGTCCGAGGGCATCAATTGCCAACCCGCCCGAAATGCGCTATCATAAGGGCTGTGTTAACTAGCGCGCCGCGGTAAAGACCGCAGGCATGGTTTGTGAGGAATGTACATTGCAAAACGAACGTCTTTCCCATATCCGCAATTTTTGTATCATCGCGCATATTGACCACGGCAAGTCCACGCTGGCGGATCGTTTGCTGGAACTGACCGGTGTTTTTGAGCACCGCGAGATGGTGGAGCAGATTCTGGACAGCATGGATCTGGAGAGGGAACGTGGCATCACTATCAAGAGCAAAGCCGTACACATGACCTACAAGGCGCAGGATGGGGAAACCTATACCCTGAACCTGATCGACACGCCGGGGCATGTGGACTTCAGTTACGAAGTCAGCCGCGCGCTGGCCGCCTGCGAAGGCGCGTTGCTGGTGGTGGACGCCACACAGGGCATCGAAGCGCAGACGCTTGCCAACGTCTACATGGCGTTGGAACACAATCTGGAAATCATCCCCGTAATCAATAAGATTGATCTGCCCAGCGCCCAGCCCATCGAAGTGAAAAAAGAAATCGAAGAAGTGATTGGGCTGGATACCGAAGGCGCACCCTGCATTTCCGCCAAAACCGGCGAGCATTGCGAAGATGTGCTGGAGGCGATCGTGAAGCGGGTGCCCGCGCCGCAGGGCGATGAGGACGCGCCCCTGCAGGCGCTGGTGTTCGACGCTTACTACGACAATTACCGCGGCGCGATCTGTTTTGTGCGCGTTAAGCACGGCACGGTCAAAGCCGGTATCCGGATGCGGCTGATGGCCAGCGGTGCGGAGTTCGACGTGGTGGAGGTCGGCACTTTTCACCCCGGTTATCTCCCCTGCGAAGCGCTCCGGGCAGGCGACGTGGGCTATGTGTGCGCCTCCATCAAAGACATCGCCGACACCCGCGTGGGCGATACGATCACCGATGCCGCCAACCCCGCCGCCGAAGCGCTGCCGGGCTACCGTGCGGTAACCCCCATGGTATTCTGCGGCGTGTATCCGTCCGACGGCGCGGATTACGACGCGTTGAAAGAAGCGCTGGAAAAGCTGCGCATGAACGACGCCAGCCTGTCTTTTGAACCGGAAACCTCCGTTGCGCTGGGGTACGGCTTCCGTTGCGGTTTTCTGGGGCTTCTGCACATGGATATCATCACCCAGCGGCTGGAACGGGAATTTGATCTCAACATCATCACCACTGCCCCCAGCGTTATTTATCATGTGTTTAAAACAGACGGCACAATGGTCGCCATCGACAACCCGACCAACCTGCCGTCCGCCGGAGAAATCGACCATATGGAGGAGCCTTACGTGCTTGCGTCGGTGTACACCCCGCAGGAATACGTGGGCACGCTGATGGAAATCTGCAAAGACAAGCGCGGCACCTTTCTGGACATGCAGTTTGAGGGCGGACGCGTTAAGTTAAATTATCACATTCCGCTGAACGAGATTATTTTCGACTTTTTTGACCAGCTGAAAAGCCGCTCCCGCGGGTACGCCAGTTTCGATTACGAACTGAAAGGCTATCAGGAAAGCGATCTGGTCAAGCTGGAAATGATGCTCAACGGCGACGTATGCGACGCTTTTACCGTGATCGTGCACCGTGACAAGGCTTATGCCCGCGGCCGCGGCATGGCGGAAAAACTGACCGAAGTGATTCCACGCCAGCTATTCGAAATCCCCATCCAGGCGGCCATCGGCGGCAAGGTGATCGCCCGCGAAACGGTAAAAGCTATGCGCAAAGACGTGCTGGCCAAATGCTACGGCGGCGACATCACCCGGAAAAAGAAGCTGCTGGAAAAGCAAAAGGAAGGAAAAAAGCGTATGCGCCAGTTTGGCACCGTGGAGGTGCCCAGCGAAGCATTTATGGCGGTTTTGAAGATGGAAGTGAAATAACCACAACTATTGACGGCCACCCCTGCGAAAGCGGAGGGTGGCCGTTACAGATGAATCCGTTCCTTTCCATCCCCGTTCAGCTGAACCTGTGTTGTATGTATCATTACGGCGCAAGCGCTTTTCATCCCAGTCTTTCTGTGTTAAAATACCAGTGTGTGCGCCTGTCCCGGAATAGGCTGTTTTTCTGTGTAACAGCCCAAACCCGTCGCATCAAACGCATTCAATCCGCTCAGGCCGGAGGCATTCCCTGATGACAGATCGAAAAACAAGGCTGAATCATTCGTTGCGCAGCATTCTGTGGGTTTTGCTGGATATTCTGCTCTGCAATCTGGCCATGATTCTGGCGCAGCAGTTTCGCTTTGAAGTGCAGATTCCAGAAGTGTTTTTTCAGCGTTACGTCAACCTTGCCCCAGTAATGACACTGCTCTGTTTGCTTTCCTTCTGGGCGTTTGGCCTGTACCGTAACATGTGGCAATACGCCTCGGTGGACAGCGTGATCCCCATCGTGCTTTCCACGCTGGCGGGGGCCGTGGCCACCTACCTGTACTCGCTTCTTTGCTACGCTTTTACCCAGCCGGAAAACTACAGCCTGCTCCATCGCATGGTTTATTTACTGTATTGGGTTCTGCTCACCGTGTTAATCGGCGGCTCCCGTTTTGCCTACCGGATCATCGTTACGCACGGCATGTATCCCTTCCGCAGGGGCGAGCGCAACAGTGTGCGCCGCACCATGGTTGTCGGCGCGGGTTGGGCGGGCGCCAGCGTGATCCGGGATATGCAAAACGGCCGTTACGGCAATTCGCTGCCTGTGATTGTGGTGGACGACGATCCTTCCCGCGCAGGCGCACGCCTGAACGGGGTGCGGGTTGTCCGCGGCACGGCGCAGGTGGCGCAATACGCTGCAGATTATCAGATTGACGATATTCTTGTAGCCATTGCCACGCCGAACGGGGATTTACGACCGCTAATCGAAGCCTGCCTCGCGACCGGTTGCCGCGTCCGACGGGTTAACGCCCCGGAGGATTTGAACGAAGAAGGCGTACGCAGCGATGTGCGTGACCTGAACATCGGGGACCTGTTGGGACGCCCCGAACAGAAGCTGAATATGACGGAAACCGCCGCGTATTTCCGCGACAAAACCGTACTGATCACCGGCGGAGGCGGCTCCATCGGCAGCGAGCTCTGCCGGCAACTGATGGCATTTCAGCCGAAGAAAATCGTGCTGTACGACATCAGCGAAAACTATATGTACGACCTGTTTTTTGAACTGCAGGAGCGGTATCCGGGAGGGTTGGACGAACGGCTGATCCTGCGCGTCGGCTCCATCGGCGACGAAGCCCGATTATCTGAGGTCATGGCGGAACAGCACCCGGACGTGGTACTGCACGCCGCTGCGCATAAACACGTGCCGCTGATGGAAGGTTGCCCCGCGCAGGCCGTGAAAAACAATGTGTTTGGCACATACACGGCCGCCGCCGTATCCATTCGTTACGGTGTCAGGCGATTTGTGATGATCTCCACCGATAAGGCGGTCAACCCCACCAACGTGATGGGCGCAACCAAACGGTTAGCGGAAATGGTGATTGAAGCGCTGAACGGGCAGGGAAAAACCGAGTTTACCGCCGTGCGTTTCGGTAACGTCCTGGGTTCCCACGGCAGCGTCGTTCCGCTGTTTGAGCGCCAGATCCGCGCAGGCGGCCCGGTGACCATCACCCATCCGGATATTATCCGTTATTTTATGACGATCCCGGAAGCTGCGAGCCTTGTGCTGCAAACCGCCGCCATCGCAAAAGGCGGCGAGCTGTTTGTGCTGGATATGGGCCAACCCGTGCGTATCCGCGACCTTGCCGAGAAAATGATTCGTCTTTATGCGGCGCAGGGCGGGCAAAAGCAGGTGGAAATCCGTTATGTGGGACTTCGCCCCGGCGAAAAGCTCTATGAGGAGCTGCTGACCGCCGACGAAAGTCTGACGCAAACGGGACTGGAAAAAATCTTGATTGCCCAGCCGGAAACCGTATCGACCGAAACGTTGGAAACAATGCTTGCCACGCTGCATCGCTGTGTGGACGAAAGCGGCGATATGATGGTTTGCCTGCACGCGCTTTTACCCACCTTTCACACGCCAGACGAGGTAAACGCGCGCGCCGAAACGGAACGCAGGGTGGAAAAAAGCCCGGAAGCGCCGGAGGAAACGCGATGAGCGCCCACGAACGTTTCATGCGGATGGCACTTGCCGAGGCACAGCAGGCCGCGCAGGAGGGGGAAATTCCCGTTGGCGCTGTCCTTGTGATGAACGGCGAAGTGATTGCCAGCGCCCATAACCGCCGTGAACAGCTCCATGATCCAACGGCACACGCGGAGATCCTGGTTCTAAGGGCGGGAGCGGAGAAGCTGAAGGATCGCAGATTGTCACAGTGTACGCTGTATACCACGCTGGAACCCTGCCCCATGTGCGCAGGCGCGATGGTAATGGCCAAGCTGGGCGCATGCATTTTTGGCGCTTCGGACGAACGGCAGGGTTGCTGCGGCAGCGTTTACGCGCTGACCCGCGATCCCTCCTTTTACTGGCGGCTGTCCAGCACGGGCGGATTGCTTGTGGAAGAGTCTCAGGCATTATTAAACACGTTTTTTGCCCGCCGAAGGCAGGACGACTGATCGATCTAAAGGAGTTATCAAATTGCAGATTGACGCGATCGTAACGGATCTGGACGATACATTGCTGAATACAGAAGCCCGAATCTCTCCCTATACACTGGATGTGCTTGCCCGCGCGCAGGCAAGGGGAATCCGTGTCATTCCCGCCAGCGGGCGTGCGGCGTTCAGTATGCTTCCGTATGTGAAGCAGTTAAACACCGGGCTTCCCTACATCGCCAGCAACGGCGCGGAGCTGGTAGGCCCGGATCACACGGTGCTGGAATCCGTCACCTTTTCGCCGGAGCAGGCCCGCGACATCATCCGGTATCTGAAAGCACAGGGTTTTTACACGCAGTGTTACCGGGGCGAGTCCTTCTATTTTGAAAAAGAGTGTGAAGCCAGCGCGAACTACCGCCGCTCTTCCGGAATGTTCGGGTATGCCGTGGTTGATCTGGAAGCGTTCGTCACCTTTCCGACTCCGAAAATCCTGAGCGTGCAAACGCCCGACGAGGTTGCCAGGCTGTATCCACTGATCCAGAGAGTATTTCCCAACGTTGCTTTCACCGTAAGCAAACCGTACTTCTTAGAGGCGGAACCCTCCCAGGTCAGCAAGGGGGCGGCGCTTCGCAGGCTGGCGGACAAGTTGAGCTTATCGCCAGAACGCACGCTGGTTTTCGGCGACAGCCTGAACGACCTGCCCATGTTGGAATACACGGTACACAGCGTGGCCATGGGCAATGCGCGCGATGAAGTGAAATCCGCGGCACGTCACGTATGCGGCACCAACGCGGAAGACGGAGTCGCCAGATTTATCGAAACGCATGTCTTGGATAATGTATCCCAAGGGAGTGATTCTCAGTGATTAAAGTCGAGGACTTTACCAAAACGCTGGAGCTTGAGGTGTTGAACCCCTCCAGTAAAGATGAAATGGATATCACCTCCACGGACCTGAACCGTCCGGGGATGCAGTTCTGCGGTTTTTATGAGTATTTCGCCTATGAGCGGCCCCAGGTCATCGGCAAGGTGGAAATGACCTATCTGGAATCGCTGGAGCCCGACAAGCGCCGCAGCGTGCTGGAAGTTTATATGAATTATAAGCTCCCCTGCATCGTCGTATGCTGGGGGATGATCCCGCCTAAAGAACTGCTGGAACTGGCCCGGCAGCATGATATCCCCGTGTTCCAGAGCAACGCGAAAACAACCAAGTTCTCCTTGCAGGCCATCATGTACCTCAACCGCTCCCTCGCGCCGCACGTAACGCGTCACGGGGTGCTGGTCGATGTGTACGGCGTCGGCGTACTGCTGACTGGCGAAAGCGGTGTGGGAAAAAGCGAGGCTGCGCTGGAACTGATCAAACGCGGGCATCAGCTGGCCGCTGACGACGTAGTGGATATCTGCCGCGTGGCGGATGACCGCCTGATTGGCGAAGCGCCTGAAATGGTGCGCCACTTCATGGAGATTCGCGGCATTGGCATCATTGACATCCGCGCCATGTACGGCGTCGGCTCGGTCATCATGTCCAAATCCATCGATATGGTGATCCACATGGAAAAATGGGATCAGAGCAAGGAATACGACCGGCTGGGACTGACGGAGGAAACCGTTACGATTCTCGGCGTAAAAGTACCCTATCAGGTTATGCCGGTTCGTCCGGGCCGCAACCTCGCCATCATCATTGAAGTCGCCGCCCGCAATCTCAGCCTTCGCAGGCTGGGGTACAGCGCAGCGCACGAGTTGGACCGCCGCCTGAATGAAATGATCGCGCAAAACAAGGATAAAGACGAATAACGGAATCCACGCCGGAGCGATTGAACCCGCCCGGCGTAATCACAGGGGGTATATGGATGGTATATTTGGGGATTGACGTCGGGGGCACGGGGATTAAAGTCGGCGTCGTTGATGCAAAAGGGACGCTGCTTGCGCAGGGAGAAACGCCCACACTGGCTGGCCGGCCTTTTACCGAGATCGTCAGGGATATGGGCGCCTGCGCGCTGAGCGTGCTGGAAAAGGGCGGTTTCACCGTCGCCGATGTGGTATCCGTTGGGGTCGGCGTGCCCGGTGTGGCAAATCAGAAAACCGGCGTGGTGGTTTTTTGTGCCAACCTTAGCTGGCACAACGAACCGCTTCGCGTGGAACTGCAAAAGTATATTGATAAACCCGTTTACATCGACAACGACGCGACCGTAGCCGGCTTTGCGGAAAGCGTTTACGGTCTGGCTTCCGGCAGCCATTCCAGCGTATTTATCACGCTGGGCACAGGCGTCGGCGGCGGCATCGTGATCGGTGGCCGACCCTGGAGCGGCTTTCACGGCGTCGGCAGCGAAATCGGCCATATGCCGATGGATATAGAGGGCGACCCCTGCAACTGCGGCAACGACGGTTGTCTGGAGCGCTATTGCAGCGCCACGGCAGTGATCCGTATGGGCAAACAGGCCGCTCTGCAGCACCCGGAAAGCAGCCTGTATAACGCCTGTGGCGGGAATGTGGACGTTATGACCGCAAAAATGGTGTTTGACTGCGCCAAAGAAGGCGATGAGGTTTCCATGAAAGTCTTCCGCCGCTATGTTAACTATCTGTGCATGGCGCTGGACAGCATCATCGCGTTTTTAGACCCGGAAGTGATCATTCTGGGCGGCGGCGTGAGCAAGGCCGGCAATTTCCTGCTGGACGCGGTTCGCGCACGCCTGAAGCGTTATATACTCTTTAAAGATCTGCCCTATTCCCGGGTGGAAATCGCACGCCTGGGTGCGGATGCCGGCATGATCGGCGCCGCGATGCTCGGCAAACAATTCGTCGAGGAGGCCTGAACCCATGGCAACCTATACCGTTGAATCCCTGTTCCGTCAACAGCCCGATCACAATCTCTCCGAATGCACCGTATCCGGTTGGGTGCGAACCGTGCGCGACAGCAAAGCGTTCGGCTTTATTGAACTGAACGATGGAACACACTTCAGGAACCTGCAGGTCGTGCTGGAAGACGGTGCGACGGAAAACTTCGCCGACGCCCTTAAAATCACGCTGGGCAGCGCCGTTCGCGCCACGGGCGAACTGGTGCTGACCCCGGATATGAAGCAACCCTTCGAATTAAAAGCGAAAAAGGTGGAACTGGTCGGCGCGTGCGACCCCAGTTATCCCCTGCAAAAAAAGCGCCACAGCTTCGAGTATCTGCGCACCATTGCTCACCTGCGTCCCCGCACCAACACATTCTACGCGGTGTTCCGTATCCGTTCGCTGGCGGCGCAGTTTATCCACGCTTTCTTTGCGGAGCGCGGCTTTGTGTACGTGCATACCCCTCTGATCACCACCAGCGACTGCGAAGGCGCGGGCGAAATGTTCCAGGTAACCACGCTGGACGTTAACCAACCTCCGCGCACGGAAAACGGTGCGGTGGACTATACTCAGGATTTCTTCGGCAAGCAGGCCAGCCTGACCGTAAGCGGCCAATTGAACGTGGAAACGTTCTGCATGGCGTTTCGCAACGTTTATACCTTCGGCCCCACCTTCCGTGCCGAAAAGAGCTACACGCCCCGGCATGCCGCCGAGTTTTGGATGATCGAGCCGGAAATCGCATTCGCCGATCTGGGCGATGATATGGCACTGGCCGAAGAAATGCTCAAATACGTCATCTCCCACGTGATGGCGGCTGCCCCGGCGGAAATGGCTTTTCTGGACAGCTTTGTGGAAAAGGGTCTGATTGAAAAGCTGAGTGCCGTGGCCGGGAGCGACTTCGCGCGCTGCACGTACACCGAAGCCGTTGACATTCTGCTTAAGAGCGCCCAGACCTTTGAATATCCCGTTTCCTGGGGAATTGACCTTCAGACCGAGCACGAGCGTTACCTGACCGAAAAGCACTTCGGCAAGCCTGTGTTCGTTTATAACTATCCCAAGGAAATCAAAGCGTTCTATATGCGCATGAACGACGACCGAAAGACTGTCGCGGCTGTGGATATGCTGGTGCCGGGCATCGGCGAACTGATCGGCGGCAGCCAGCGCGAAGAGCGTCTGGATGTGCTGACCGGCCGGATTCACGAACTGGGCATGAACGAGGATCAGTATTCCTGGTATCTGGATACCCGCCGTTTTGGTACCACGCCGCACGCCGGATTCGGGTTAGGCTTCGAGCGTCTGGTAATGTACTTGACCGGTATCACCAATATCCGCGATGTGCTCCCCTTCCCCCGCACCACCGGCAGCGCCGAGTTTTAAGGGGATATGCTGATGACTGAAGCATTCCGTCGCGACATTCAGTCCATGTATATACTCGCGGAGCAGACCGATACCCTATCGCAGCTGATCCCCGCGTTATATGTCGTATTGCGCCGCAACGAAGATTCGCTGCGAGGCATCACCTACGCCTATCGGCTCACGACGATCGATACGGGGTATACCTGTACGTTTGCCCTGCAGGATGGCTCCTTCTCCGAGCTCTCTCCTCTTTCCACGGTTGATGTGACCGTAAGCGGCAAAGAAACAAACCTGTTGGCTGTTTTTCAACGGAAACAGAGCGCGACTGTCGCGCTGATGCTGAACAAGATCAAGGTCCGGGGCAGCATGTCCGCTCTGATGAAACTGGCCGAATTTCTGTAACACTCTTCTGCCTGTTTTGCTTCATCCGGCAAGCAATGAAACCGATCGGTGTTCCTTCCCAATGAGGAGAAGAGCGCCGGTCGGTTTATCTGTTTCCAGCTGGTTGATGCTCCGGCTGTTGATATGCGCGTTTTCGCATGTTTATCGCTTACAGCTCCATGCCAAATCGCAGTTCATGTCGGATCGGGATTCCATCACAGCCGGTCAGGGGAATACAGGGTTTCAATTTGCGTGAACGTTCAACCGCATTCAGATCAAATGCCTCCAGGTTCATTCCCATCTGCTGATAAAACCGAATGGCACGTGTGTTATCGTTGGTTGTGTACAGGTAAAGCCGCTTCGCGCCATTTTGGCGCGCGTTGTCAATCGCCCGTCGCATCAGCGCCTGTCCGATCCCCTCGTGCTCCCGCAGCACATACAGCGACAGCACTTCGC
Source organism: Candidatus Limiplasma sp. (assembly GCA_035353235.1). Lineage (GTDB taxonomy): Bacteria > Bacillota > Clostridia > Christensenellales > Aristaeellaceae > CAXXOK01. The sequence continues at coordinate 1,338 of DAOPZG010000057.1, read as the reverse complement.
ACGCTTCTCCATCCCTGCGGTAATGGATCGCTCCCAGTGCCGTCTGTACGGCCAGGCATACGAAACCATCGCATCCCGCCAAATCAAAAAGCTCTCCATGGACAGCCACCGAGAGGTTTCCCCATTCCTCCTGCAGCTGTACGTTCACCTGTTCGCGCAAAGCATTGTTCTCTCTTAAAGCAAAAACGGAATAAGATTTCATATGTACCAGTCCTCATTCCTCAATCACACATGTTGGTTATCTGCTGTCGCGTGCGTTTTGCATGAATACAAACGATATATATCATGAAAATCGACTGTTTGTAGCGCCGTCAGTACTTGCATATCAGTTTAATTTGCTCCGCAATGCTTTGATTTCCTTGCATCTTCAGGTTTTCTTCTTTTTGCGACAGATCAGCGGGAGATTCCAATCGTTTTTTGTTCGCTTTCTCACTTACCGGCAAAATGCCTCGGGACCGGATTTCGCATTTTATATGCTTTCCCGCGTTTTCATTTTCGTTTTCCACATTTCCTCGAAATTCTGTGGAAAACCATCTTCTTTTCGAATCCATGTTCAAATATTCCACATTGTAACTTTTTCTTAACTTTTGTAACCATATTGTAAGCATATTCCCTCTATTTCCCCATATTTTTTCCACATAATCACTTGTACATCAGAGAAACATATGTTACAATACATGTGTTTAAGAATCGTTCGGTTTTTCTCCTTCATCCGTTCAATATTCCGCATGAAAGAGGCGAGTCCTATGGACAGGTCGATGCCGTATTTACTGATAGCTTTCATCGGGATGATCGTCGTCGTTTATCTGATGTTCGCAGATCGCCGCCGCGCCCGGATGCAGCGTTTAAAAGTGAAAAAACTGTATTCCTCCCCTCTGTTTGAAGTGATGCGTCCTATGTTGCGTCAGGCACAGAAATACTCCATCGAAAGCCTGACGATCGACAAGACGGGCTTTACCATCCGGTTCCTCTTTCCTTTCGGGCATGAAACGAAATTCTGCGTAACCGATCACGGATATCCCAACCTGACAATCGACCGGCAGGAAACGTTGCTGATGCTGCTGGAAGAAGTCGTGCCCAAACTGACGGCCAGCGATTGCTATTCTTTTCGTTCGGTCCGCAACCGCTTGCTGGATGGCCGTGTTGAGTACCAGTATAAATACCTGATCCAGATCGATTATAAAAACATGCTGATTCGCGCGCCTTATTACAACGGTTCGCTGCAGAGCCAGCTGTGGTAAACCATCGCCGCGGGACCCTCCTCCTGAGCCGCTGCTTTCCTTACGGACAGCAGCGGCTCCCTTTTTTGTTCGGGTTCTAAGCGTTCCATTTCATTGC
>DAOPZG010000056.1:0-15490 GCA_035353235.1 Candidatus Limiplasma sp. | reverse complement strand
ACCATGGGCCGCATGCACAGCGACGCGCAGTTCGCGGGCAGCTCCTCCGTTCCGGCGCATGTGGAAATGATGGGCCTGATCGGCATGGGCAACAACCCCATGGTAGGCGCGACCGTCGCGCTGGCTGTGGCGATTGAGGAAGCTGGCAAGTAATTGGAGAATTGGTAAATCAGCCGGCGCAACTATCGTAGGTAGTTGCGCCGGCTCTTTCTATACACCGATTATATTGCGGATTGTATCCCCGTCGCCCGGATGGTATACTGGATCCAATATCATCAGTCCGGAGGTGTCTGCATGGCGGCGATCTTTTTCTCCTCGGTGGCGCTTGCCTTCTCCGGCTCCGTCATGCCGGGGCCACTTTTGACTTATACCATCCAGCAGGCGTTGAAAAACGGCTCCAAGTCCGGCTTTCTGATTATTCTGGGGCACGCGCTGCTGGAGCTGGCGCTGGTGGTGCTGATCTTTCTGGGGTTTGATACGCTGCTCAAGTCGGATACGGCTCAGATCGTGATCGGCTTGGTTGGGGGCGCGCTGCTGGCGGCGATGGGGGCGCAGATGCTGTATAGCGCCGCGCGGAATCATCTGAAAATTGAAACAAACGGACAGGGCGGCTCGAAAAGTCTGGTGCTTTCCGGGGTGCTCATCAGCGCTGTGAACCCGTATTTTCTGATCTGGTGGGCGATCATCGGACTGGGCTTTTTGCTGAATGCCTATCAAACGTTCGGCATACCGGGCGTCGCCGCGTTCTACGTGGGGCATATTACGACGGATTTTTTCTGGTACGGCGGCATATCCACGCTGATCGGCAAAACGCGCAGGTTTATCAACCTGAACGTGTATCGCGTGCTTGTCGGGGTGCTTGGGGGGATGCTGATGTATTTCGGAATCACGTTCTTTGTAAAGGCCATTCAATCCATGTAAGGGAATTGCGGACGTAAGAAGCCCATCCGTTGGGAAAATGCGATGGCGGAGGGGCGGATTCTACGGAGCGTGGATTGATTAATCCCGGCAGGGCGGGTAAGATAGACCTTGTTTGGGGGTGATACCGCATGGATTGCGGTAAAGTGGGGGCGCTGCTGTACAGTTTGCGTACGGAAATGGGTATGACGCAGCAGCAGGTGGCTGACCGGCTGAATATCAGCAATAAAACAATCTCCAAGTGGGAACGCGGACTGGGATGCCCGGATGTGAGTCTGCTGGGGGAATTGTCCGGATTGTTTCAGGTGAATATCGAAAAAATCCTGAACGGATCCATGGAGACCAACGGGTTGGAAGCGGGTAATCTGCGGCACATCAAATTCTATGTCTGCCCGGTCTGCGGCAACATCGTCAACAATACCGGAAATGCGGAAATTTCCTGCTGCGGGCGCAGGTTAACGGCGCTGACCGCCAAACCGGCGGACGATGCGCACGCCGCGTCCGTTGAAGAGACCGACGGAGCGACGTATGTTACGTTTCAACATGAGATGAGCAAGGAGCACTTTATCTCCTTTGTCGCGCTTATCCGCAACGACAGGCTGCTGTTTATCAAACTGTATCCGGAACAGGAGGCATCCGTGATCCTGCCGGACACCACCACGGCCATGCTGCGGCGGAAACGCGGCGGAGGGTTGTACTATTACTGCACCCGACACGGCCTGTATCAACTGTAACCCTTCGGCCTGACCAACAGAGAGCGAGAGAATATGGACGCAACAAAGAAGCGGGAATTACGAAACGCCTATAAAGAACAGCCGATCATCGGCGGAGTATATCAGATTCGATGCGAGGGCAACCAGCGCGCATGGACACGATCCGCAAGAAATCTGGACGGCCAGCGGAATAAATTCGAATTCGCGATATCAATTCATTCCTGCCCGGAACCGGGGATGCGCGCCGAATGGGAACAATACGGCGAAGCGTCGTTTTCCTTTACGGTTCTGGAAACACTGACCAAAAAGGAAACCCAGACGGAGCAGGAATATCTGGAGGATTTGGGCGTACTGCTGGATATGTGGACGGAGAAGCAACCATGATCTGACGGGAGAACGAGGGGATGACACAATGGAACAGGCAGTTGGAATATCACAGTTTCTCAACGATGAGGGTAAAATACAGAAACTGCCGCGAAGGCAGGCGGCGCGGTATGCGGTGCTTGTCTATCTTTCCGAACATTTTGAAAAGGATCGTATCTACGAAGAATGGGAAGTAAATGCGGTGTGCGGCGAGTGGCACACGTTCGGCGATTATTTCCTGCTTCGCCGCGAACTGGTGGAAAGCGGCCTGTTGTGCCGGAAAAGGGACGGTTCCGCTTACTGGAAGGCAACGACTGACACGAAGCCGGAACCTCATCCCTGAGACGGGGAGGCTTTCTGCCGCTAATCGTAATCTTTGCGCAGGCTGCGGAAGAAAATCCAAATGCCAGCCTGCATCCGGGGCGATGAATGCGGTAAAAAATGTACAGGCTTACGAGGTAAATTAAGGAAAAGAAAAACAGGCCGCAAACGGATTTGTTCCGATTGCGGCCTGTGTGTTGGGATTACGGCGACTGATTGATGTATCGCTGGCACGGGTATTACTCTTCCGTTTTTCCCGCCACGCTCAGTGTGCCGACATCCAGACTGGGAGAGCCGATCCCGCCCGAGGGGAAGCGAAGGTCGCTGCCAACGGTGCGAACGTTCTTCATCATTTCAAAAAAGTTGCCCGCAACGGTAACCTGTTCCACAGGCCGTTCCCGCTTGCCGTTGCGTACGGTGTAACCCTTCGAGAGCAGGGAGAAATCCCCGCTGATAGCGTTAGCCCCGGCGTGCAGGCCTTCCACCTCGGTAATCACCAGCCCGTCGCCCATGTCGGCAAGCATCGCATCGAACGGTTTGTCGCCCGGCTCGATGTAGAAGTTGGTGGGGGATACAAACACAGAGGTAGCGTAACCCAGTTTGCTTGCGTTGCCGGTGGAGGGCACGCCATCCTTGTGTGCTGTTTTCAGGTTGTGCAGAAATGTTTTAAATACGCCGTGCTCTACGACGGTATGCCGCGCGCTGGGCACGCCTTCCGCATCGAAGGGGCGGCTGGCAAAACCGTCTTCGCGCAGAGGATCATCCACAATCGTAACGCAGTCGGCGGCAATGGCCTGCCCCAGTTTCCCTTTTAACAGAGAAAGTTCCTTCTGGGCACTTTCCGCCGAGAACGCTCCGGAGAACACGCCCAGCAGATCGGTCATCGCAAGATTTTGGATCACCACGCGGTACGAACCGGAAGGGACGGGCGACGCATTCAGCGCGTCCACGGCGAGCTTCGCGGCTTCTCTGGCAAGCTGTTCGGCATTCAACGCGGAAAAATCCCGTTCGAAACGGATTTCCATTCCGGTCGCCGTGCTTTCCCCATCGCGCGCGATGGGCTGCAGATAAGCGCCGCATACGCTTTCGGCGTATTGTTTGTCCATGCCGTAGGTGTTAACGATTCGCACCCGAACGTTGCCGGTAAATACCGTGTCATGGCCCACCTGGGTCACACGGGGGTCGTAAGCCTTAGCCTGCCGCTCCATTTCCAGCGCGAAGGCCAGTTTTTCTTCCGCGGGGGCGTCTTTCCCGGTCAGTTTCATCTGCGCGACCGGTTCGGTACCATCGTAGATAAAGGGTTCGGTGGGGTCTTCGCAGAGTGTGGCGCTGTCCATCGCCCCCTGCACAAGCCAGTTGATTGCGTCGTCGTCAAAAGCTTCGGTGGAAGAGTAGCCCATATGCTCGCCGTATAAACCGCGGAACCCCAAACCCCGCGTAACATGCGAGGAGTACTGGGTGATTTCCTGATTCATCGCAACCGCGGTGAAGCTTTCGTTCTCCGTAAGATAGGCTTCCGCCACGGCAAAGCCGGCAGCGCGTGCTTCCTTAAATAACTTCCGGATAAAATCGTCCATGATCATTGGTTTCACTCCTGATAGGGCAGCGGAAACCGCCGCCGTGTCGTTTACTGGATTGTTTCTATTTAAGCGCGTCCGCCAACGGTCATTTGCTTTACGCGAATCATCGGCTGGCCGACGTTTACGGGAATGCTTCCGCTGATACTGCCGCACATGCCCTGCGCCATTTTCATGTCGCGGCCAACACGGTCAATCTGCAGCAGAATATCCGCGCCCTTGCCGATCAGGCTTGCGCCGCGTACCGGGGACACGATTTTGCCGTCCTTGACCAGATAGCCTTCCGACACCGCGAAGTTAAAGATGCCTGTTGCCGGGTCCACCGACCCGCCGCCCAGCTTTTTTGCGTACAGACCGTCGCCCATCGTGGCGATCATAGCCGCCTCGTCGTCGTTGCCAGCGGCAATGTAGGTGTTACGCATCCGCGACGTGGGGGCGAGCGCGTAGCTCTGGCGGCGTCCGCTTCCCGTGGGGGGCATCTTCATCCGCTTGGCGTTCAGCCTGTCAATCATGTAGTTTTTAAGAATTCCGTTCTCAATCAATACCAGTCGGTTGGTGGGCATGCCTTCATCGTCTACGCGGAGGCTGCCCCACTCGTTGGGGAGCGTGCCGTCATCAATCGCGGTTACGCAATCCGCGGCAATCTTCTGACCAAGTTTGTCGCAGAAAACACTCATGCCGAAGGCAACGCTGGTTGCTTCCAGACTGTGGCCGCAGGCTTCGTGGAAGATCACGCCGCCAAAACCGTTGTCAATTACTACCGGCATAACGCCCGCGGGGCATTCCGGCGCGTGCAGCATCGTAACAGCGGTCTGGGCTGCGTCGCGGCCGACCTGCGTGGGATCCACACGGTCAGCAAACAGTTCGTAGCCCATCAGCGCGCCTGGCGCTTCGTGGCCCTGTTGTTTCTCCTTGCCGTCGCTGGCGATGGCGACGCAGGCCATGCGAAGGCGAATCCGGGTATCCTCCACATAAAGGCCCTCGCTGTTGACGATGGTCACTTCCTGTTCGCTGTCCGAAAGGGAGCAGCTTACCTGTTCGATCTCCGCGCTCACGGCGCGCGCGGCGGCGTCCGCCTGGCGGAGATATTCCACCTTCCGCTTTCCCGCCACATCAGATGGATGCTGCAGGCAGACAAATGGCGCGGGTAATTGGGGTGATACCAGCGGCGGTGCGGTCTGTACACTGCCGCCATCCGCTACGGCGGAGGCTGCCTGCCGGGCGCAGCGCAGCAACCCCTGCGGGTCGGTATCGTTCGTATAGGCGTACACGGCGTTTAACCCGTGAAACACGCGGATTCCCGCGCCGTGCGCACGGTTGGAATTGACGGTTTCCACATGCCCGCCTAAAAGCTGTATGGCATGGGTGCGGTTATCTTCCAGGAATATTTCGGCGAAATCCCCGCCGGTGGATAGCGCGGCATCCAATACGCCGCGAAGCGAGTCCTTCATTCGGTACTGCCTCCTGTGAATGTATTTTATTGAAGAATTTCGGTCAGATCAGCGTCCGCAAGGGTTTCCGCACGATAGGTGGCGCGGGGGTTTTTCGCGGCGGAACCAACGCCCAGCGCCTTCATCCCGCCTGCCAGCGCGGCCTCAATGCCGGCGTCGGCATCCTCCACGACAAGGCAATCGGCGGGCGGAAGTTGTAATCGCTTTGCGGCCAGCAGAAAAACTTCCGGATGGGGTTTGCTGTGAGTAATCTGGTTACCGTCCGATACGGCGTCAAACGTATTGCTTAAGCCGATCTGGCGAAGGATGACCGGCGTATTGCGGCTGGAAGAGCCGATGGCGACCCGGATTCCTTTCGCTTTTAATGTATTGACCACTTCAAGCGCACCCGGCAGAATGTCTTCCGGGGTCAGGGCGCTGATCAGATCCACGTAATAGCGGTTCTTGCGGGCGGCCATCTCTTCTTTTTGGGCTTCCGTATAGAGCTTCCCGGCACGTTCCAAAATGATGGACAGGCTATCCATACGGCTGACGCCCCGAAGACGTTCGTTGATGGAACGGTCAAAATAGATACCCTCCTCATCCGCCATGCGCTTCCACGCCCGGTAATGGCAGTCGTCTGTCGTTACGATTACGCCATCCAGGTCGAAGATCACACCTCGAATCATGAACAATCACGTCCTTTCCACGCGCCGTAGAGCGCGACAAAATCATTATAGCATGCTGTGCAGGGAAAATCACCCGGAATGGAGAATCCGTGATGAGATTCCCTGTTCAGGGCGACCGGCAGGGTGAATCTGGCACGAAGGGGTCCGGCGTGTACATCGTGAACAAATGGAAGAAATAAACTTTGGTGATTTACACTATTTGCTTTCCGGCAGGAACCCGATATAATATAAACATGAATACGGCTTTACCGAAGTTTGGCAGCCGTAAAGAATAGGGAGGTTTTTTCATGGCTAGCGTATCCCTTAAGCATATTTACAAAGTATACGCCGGTAACGTCACCGCTGTAAGCGACTTTACCCTCGACATTGAAGACAAGGAGTTTATCGTTCTGGTCGGACCTTCTGGCTGCGGTAAATCCACAACCCTGCGCATGGTGGCCGGCCTGGAGGAAATCTCCAGCGGCGAGCTCTACATCGGTGACCGTCTGGTCAACGATGTCGCCCCCAAAGACCGCGACATCGCGATGGTGTTCCAGAACTACGCACTGTATCCGCACATGACCGTGTTTGATAACATGGCGTTCGGCCTGAAGCTCCGCAAGGTGCCCAAGGCGGAAATTAAAAAGCGCGTGGAAGAGAATGCCAAGGTTCTTGACATTTACCATCTGCTCAACCGCAAACCGAAGGCTCTTTCCGGCGGCCAGCGCCAGCGCGTTGCTTTGGGCCGCGCCATCGTCCGCGAACCGAAAGTCTTCCTGATGGACGAACCGCTGTCCAACCTGGACGCCAAACTGCGCGTAGCGATGCGTACCGAAATCACCAAACTGCACCAGCGCCTGCAGACCACGTTCATCTACGTAACTCATGACCAGACCGAAGCCATGACGATGGGCACACGCATCGTGGTTATGAAAGATGGTCTGATTCAGCAGGTGGATTCTCCGCAGAACCTGTACGATTATCCCACCAACCTGTTCGTTGCCGGATTTATCGGCAGCCCGCAGATGAACTTCTTCAATGTAACCCTCGCCAAGGAAGACAAAGATGTTGTCGCCAAGTTCGGCGATAATAAGATTGTGATTCCGCCCAGCAAGCTGTCCAAGTTTGCCGACGAGAGCTATATCGGCAAGGAAGTCGTGATGGGCATCCGTCCCGAGAACATCCATGACGAAGACGTATTCGTACAGGCTGCTCCTAACGCCGTGATCAACTGCGACGTAGAAGTAACCGAATTGATGGGCTCCGAGACGTACCTGTATCTGAAAACCAGCGGCAAGGACGAGAACATTATCGCGCGCGTAAATCCGCGTACCACCAGCCGCGCCGGTCAGACCATTCAGGTTGCTTTCGATGTAAACCATCTGCACTTCTTCGACAAGGAAACCGAAACCACGCTGCTGACCAAATAACTAATCGCACAATCATTGGATGCCCTGCCGTCTTCTGGCGGCAGGGCATCCTTTATAGAAGCGTTCTATGATTCGCCCGGATTTGTTATCATAAGGATGAATCGCCCTTAAATGACCAATCAGAAGGTTTCAGCGTGTATGTCGTGAGTTTTAAGAATCAGTCTTAAAAACGCAAAGCGGCATATAAGGAGTTTTTGTATGCGAAGAATATGGGGAAAATATGATAACATAACACGCCAGGCACTGGGAGCTTGTTTTTTTGCTTTCCTTTTCAATGGTGTGCTTACAATGATGATCGGCTCTGCGCTGCCGGACATGAAAGCGACTTATCATTTGAGTGATACGCAGGCCGGGCTAATGCTTTCCGGACATTCGGCAGGCAATCTGATTGCCTGTTTCCTGAGCGGTCTTGTGCCGTTATGGCTTGGAAGAAGAAAATCAATCACAATTCTGAGCGTGATTGCCGCTCTAGGATTTATCATGATGCTGGTGTCCGGCAACCCGTTATGGCTTATCACCGCGTTCGTACTAACCGGTGTCGGTCGTGGAAGTATCAGTAACTTTAACAATGGCACCGTTAACCTTGTCACCGGCGGTAGCCCGACAGCGATCAATCTGCTGCACAGCTTTTTCGCTATTGGCGCGATCAGCGCACCATTGCTCTTCCTGCTGGCAAACCGGTTGTCGGGGTGGCGTGCCGCAATCCTGCTGACAGTTGTGCTGGGCGTAGCGGTTTCGTTCAACTTTTCTCGTTTGCATCTGCCAAACGACCGTCCCGACCGGGGCGATGGCAGGCAAAAGAGTATGGCTTTTCTGCGCAACAGAACCTATCTCATATTGGCGGGAATGCTATTCTTCTACTTGTGTGCGGAATATGCGATTAATGGCTGGCTGGTAAGCTATTTACAGAGTAAACCTGAGCTGTTGGCGCAGCTGCAGGCTGGCGGTCAGGAACCGCATACGGCGCTGGTCACGTATTCGCAGACGATGGCGACGTTGTTTTGGGCGATTATACTGTTCGGTCGCCTGGTAAGCGCGGCGCTCGCCCGCCGGGTGCCGCAGAAATTGCTGATAATGCTGGACAGTATTGGCGTTACTGCTTTCTTTGTGTTACTGCTGCTGAACAGTTCGATTATAATCGTCACCATCGCCATTATCGGGCTTGGATTTTGTATGGCGGGGATTTGCCCGATGATCTACTCCGACGCCAGTTATATCACCAACCGATACCCCATGGGGACCAGCACGCTGCTTGCAATCGGTTCGGTGGGCGCGATACTGATGCCGGCGCTGGTAGGCGCGATTGCGGATGCTTATGGATTTACCGGGGGGATGAGTGGGATTCTCATTGGCATCCTTGCTTTGCTGATCCTGGCAATTCTCAACTATTGGGTTAAACCGCAGCCGGTGCGGGAATAACCTTGCAATCATGGATTTTAAGAAAGAAGGATAGGCTCCGATGAGATCGAAAGTAAGCCCCTATTCTGAAATCGTGCCCCAAGAACTGGGCGGCGGCGTTACCCGAAGGGTTCTGGCTTGGCTCCCGGAGCAGATGATGGTGGAAGTCAGTTTTAAACAGAGCGCAATCGGAACCGAACATACCCATCCGCATACGCAATGCACATTTGTGCTGGAAGGTGAGTTTGATTTCACTGTGGATGGCCGCGTATACCGTGTGCGGCGGGGAGATACGCTTGCTTTTGCGTCCGGGGAGCGTCATGGGTGTATCTGCGTGGAGAAAGGCAAACTGTTGGACGTTTTCACCCCAATGCGTGAAGACTTTTTAAAATGACCAAATACGTGAATGCCGCATTTTATAACGTAACGCCAGTCTTGAACAAAGCGATTCCCTGATAGCCGTTCTCTTCATTGCGGGCCGGGCGACCGCTGGCCGTATCAAGCACCAGCCGCGTTAGTTCGCCTGTCAGAGTATCCAATGTATTCCCTTCCAGCAGAGCGCCCGCGTTAAAATCAATCCAGCTTTTCTTCTTCAAGGCCAACGCGGTATTGCTGGCGATCTTCAGGGTAGGCACAGGGCCGCCGAAAGGCGTTCCGCGCCCCGTAGAAAACAACACAAGTTGCGCACCCGCCGCCGCGAGCGCTGTGGTGGCAACCAGATCGTTGCCCGGGGCGCTGAGCAGGTGCAAACCGTCACGGGTAACTTGCCCGCCGTAAGGCAGCACAGCGGTAACGGGAGCGTCACCGCTTTTTTGCGTACACCCGAGGGCCTTATCCTCCAGAGTGGAGATACCGCCCGCCTTATTGCCTGGAGACGGATTCTCGTAGATGGTCTGATGGTTATCTTCGTAATATCGTTTGAAGCCGTTAATCAATCGTACGGTATCGTTAAATACCGACTCTGTTTCACAACGAGCCATCAGCAGGGATTCGGCGCCGAACATTTCCGGCACTTCAGTGAGAATCGTACTGCCGCCCATGGCGACCAAACGGTCTGAAAAACGGCCGATCAGGGGATTGGCTGTCAAGCCGGAAAAACCATCCGACCCGCCGCATTTCAGTCCGACGACCAGTTTGGATGCGGGAAGGGAGACGCGCTGGTCTTTTCGCATGGTTTCCGCCAGTTCTGTAAGGAAATCAAACCCGGTTTGCAGCTCGTCCTCCACTTCCTGAGCCACCAGAAAGCGAACACGGTTTTCGTCATAAGCGCCCATCCGTTTACGAATTTCAGCAACCCCGCTGTTTTCACAGCCCAAACCAAGGACCAGCACACCGCCCGCATTAGGATGGGTGGCTAAATCGGCTAGAATCTGGCGGGTATTCTCCTGATCTTCTCCCATCTGGGAACAGCCATAGGGGTGGGGGAATGCGCGTACGTTTTCCACGGAGCCGCCCAGCAGCTTTTGGGCACGCTTCTCCAGCGCGGTGGCAACATCGTTCACACAGCCTACGGTGGGGAGAATCCAAAGTTCGTTCCGGATGCCCGCGCGTCCGTCCGCGCGTAAATACCCCTGAAATGAGGCGATTGCCGCGGACGCTGAGTGAGAATGTATCGGATGATATTCGTAGCGAAGTTCGCCGGATAACAGCGTTTTCAGGTTATGCGTATGCACATGTGCTCCGGCGGGGATGTCACAGAGGGCTGCGCCGATGGGTTGACCGTATTTCAGCACACTTTCGCCACGGACAATCGGCCGCAGTGCGAATTTGTGCCCGGCGGGAATTTCCTCTGGGATGGAAAGCGCCTGATTCCCGATTAAGATGCTTTCACCCGGCCGCAACGGTTCGATTGCGACCGCTACGGTATCGGAGGGATGAATTTTGATTGCTTTCTGCATGGGTACCTCCTGTGCGGTGACAGTGAATTGAGAATGTAAATAGTTACATACTTTCAATGCTATCGTACCGCATGATTGCAGGATCGTCAAGGACAAAGAACTAATGATGCACAATATTGTAACGAATCATTGAAGCGATAAACTGAACCTGCAGGATGAAGAAATGTAAGGGGTTACATCATTGCCAGGCATACCCATTACAGAGGGCACACAGTCCTGAAATATGTTCGACGACAGAAAAAACGAGCGTTCCTTGCGGACACGCCCGTTTCCAAAGGAAAGAATTGAGTTGAATGCCTGATCGTATTGCTATTGCTGCAAGTCGGATGCGTCGTAGTTAATCCGGGAGGCGTACGTTATGGACAGGCTTTGTTCATACATACGGGACAGGTTCAGCGAAATGCGAAGATCGTCTTTCGTCCAGTCTGCATTGAGCGAACCCCACTCAACATACTCTGCGGTTCCGTCGTCGTTAAAAGGGTCGGCGTCAGGAGCGCCGTATTGTTTTGTAAACGCTGTGAGTACCTTGCGGAAATCGCCAATACCGTTGCCGGTGGGGGTAAGATTGTAGCTGATCATAGTAAGCTTGTCGGCTTGTATGCTGTTGTTGCGGTCAATCTGTATGTTCAGGTTATAGGCAGTCAGGTCGGTGCCGGGTACGGTGATCTGTTCAAACGAATACTCGATTGTACCGTTTCCATCGTCCTGTTTTTCGGGCTTAACGGCGGACAGCGTTGGATCAGCCGCAAACGCTGCTTCCGCTTGAGTTTCGTTCATGCCAAGCTTGAGGCCGAAGGGGAGTGCGGTCGCTTCTGCGAATGCGGATACCGGAGCCAGCAATGCGATTGTCAGAAGAAGCGTCAACGCCTTTTTCAACATGAAAATACCTCCTTATTCAACCGGTTCCGCCTTGATGATACGGCTGGATTGACGAAAAGTCAATCAATCCTGTCCGTTCATATGTAACAGTCTTTGCAGGATGCATTGGCAAGACCGGCGAATACGTTGATTATATGGAAACAGGACAAAGGTGAGTTATGACGATCTGGTTACTGAAAAGAATAGGAGGAGGATTCCATGAGGAAAATACTTGCATTCCTGGCGGTCTGCATGCTGCTTGTAACGACGGCTGCCCTTGCGCAGACGACTTCTGCCCAAACGCTGAACATAACCCTGACGGAGAACCCGACAACAGGATATACCTGGAATGTAACGATCAGTGATGACGCAATCGTGACCCTGACTGATCAGGGTTATACGGCGGATGAAGTTCCCGAAGGGATGGTCGGCGCAGGCGGTACGCACAGCTGGATCGTGGCTGGCAAAGCCGCAGGCAGCGCGGACGTAACGCTTGTCCTTGGACAACAATGGGAAGGCGGCGTCAAGGAGGATACGATTGTCTATACCTGCGCGGTGGATGATCAGCTGAACGTGACAGCGACCCTGTCGCAGGGCGTGCTGGAAAAATACTGGCCCAATGATGCTGTGGTTGAGCTGAAAGAAAACCAGACAACCGGGTATCAGTGGAAGTTCACGGCTGATCCGGAAGGAATCCTGACCCTTGAGAAAGATGAGTACCTGACGGACAGCAGCGATACCAAGGAGGGCGCGGGCGGTATCCATCGCTGGATTTTCCAAGGCGCGGCTGCAGGCGACGTGACCCTGACCTTTACCTATGTCCGTGAATGGGAAAAGGACGAAAAGCCCGCGGCGACCGTAACTTTCGCCTATCAGGTAGATGATCAGGGGCGGGCTACGCAAAAGCAGGTGGACGGTGATTTCAGCGAGTATGCGGTGGATGCTGTGAGCGGCACCACAAAAAACTAAGACAAACCGTAAAGCGAACGGCGGCCGAATGGCCGCCGTTCGCTTGCTGAAAAAGGCCCATCTGCGTTGTAAGCTGCGGGATGGCAAGGGGCATCACATACAAGCGGTAAGATCAACCCCTTACCAACCTTGCTTCCGGGCATCTGAACCTTTTGGCAGGCTGCTGTCAGCAGCTCGTAAGTGGTATGTCAGCGGTTTGAACAGGCAGGGCGTGCCTTCACCATTAACCTCTGGTGTCCAACGGAAAGCTTTCCAGCAGACCCAAATCCCACAACAGGGAACTGGTCAGATATTTATCGCGAATGTCGCGGGAGCAAAGAAACGCGTCCCGCGTATCCTGTTCGTCCTCGCCGATTTCATCCGGGCGCATCGGCATACGCAGCGAGCGCATCAGCGATAAAATCGAAGCGGTGTCCGGCAGCTCTTCGGCCATGATGATGGTGATTTCATCCCAATGGGACAGTATCTTCTCCAGCCGTTCGCTGTGTCGTGCCGGATCGTTCTTGTGCCAGTCGTTATTTTCGCTGTCGATCAGCGTTTGCGCCGCCTGACCGAAAACCCGCCGAACGGTTTGCTCCCACTGCGCGGGGCTGAAAGCCCGCATGGCGGCTTCTGCTGTTTCACGGCTTGGGGTCAGGGTGCGAAGATGGTCATAAATCTTCAGGCACAGCACTGTGCCAACGCCTACCTGAATACCGTGCAGTTCCAGCGGCAACCCGCGATCCAGCGCAAACATTTCCCACAGGTGCGAGAAATAGTGCTCCAACCCGGAAGCGGGCCGGGATACCTGCGCGAATGCCATCGCAACGCCGGAAAGAATCAACCCTTCCGCTACGGCCCCAATTACTTCGGGATCCCGCTCCAACAGGCGAGGAGCTGCGGAGACGATTTTCGCCAGCGAATTCCGCATAAGCCCTGCGACCTCTTCGCAGTAATACTCGCCGGTAACGATATGGGAAATGCGCCATTCGCAAAGCGCGATATACTTTGCCAGCATATCGCCCAACCCAGCCTGCAGCATCCGTTCCGGCGCGTCTTTCATGATCATCGTATCGGCGATGATGGCATCAGGACAGGCGTTATAAAGAGTCACTTTCACCCGATCGCGGATCATGGAGGAGGAGTTGGAGGCGTAGCCGTCCATCGAAGGCGCGGTACCTACGACCGCCTGCGGCAGCCGCGCCGCGTGCGCGAGCACCTTGCAGCAGTCGTTAATGACGCCTGAGCCAACGGCGAGGATCATATCGCAATCCGGTTCCAACGCCATGCAAAGGCTGCCTACGGTACGCTCGTCCGGCTCTACGCGATCCTGTGCAAACTCGTATACCACATAAGGGATACCTGCCGTTTTCAGCGCCGTTTCCACCTTTTCCATGGCGGCTGCGCGGGTATGCCGGTCACAGACGACGAACGGCTTATGGCAACCCAGCGCCTTGACCGCGTCGGGCAGATAGCGCACGGCATCGCGGCCGATTTTCACATATTTCAACCCTACGCGGTGTTCGCGCCCGCATGTGCAGGAACTCCGACCGGGAACAATCAGTTCCTCCAGCGACATTTCTCCAAGTCTTTTCATACAAATTCTCCTTTACACGCGTCTTTGACGCAAACGAAACATACGATGGTATTATACAGCGATCATTGCTGTTGCGCCACCTGCGGATGCAGTGTTGGATGAATCTGTTTTTACCTGTCGGTTTGCGTTATTTTATCCGTCGAAGTGGATGGAGCCGGGCGCACAGCGAAGAACGCATTGCCGCTGCGCGTTGATTTTTAGGGAGCCATGGCGTATAATAAGCCAATGTCAATCCAATCGGGATTTTAAGGGAGTGTCGTCATGAAACTGGGAATCGTCGGGCTGCCCAACGTGGGGAAAAGCACGCTGTTTAACGCGATCACCAAAGCGGGCGCGCAGGCGGCCAATTATCCGTTTTGTACCATCGAACCCAACACGGGCGTCGTTCCTGTGCCGGATAAGCGGCTGGATGTGCTGGCGGAGATGTTTCACCCCAAAAAGGTAACGCCCGCCGCGGTTGAATTTGTGGATATTGCGGGGCTGGTGAAGGGTGCCAGCAAGGGGGAGGGTCTGGGTAACAAATTCCTGTCCCATATCCGCGAAGTGGACGCCATCGTACATGTCGTACGCTGTTTTGTGGATGAAAACATCATTCATGTGGACGGTTCTGTCGATCCCGCGCGCGACATCGAGGAAATTAATCTGGAATTGATCTTTGCCGATCTGGAAACAGTCGGAAAACGGGCGGACCGGTCGCAGAAACTGTTAAAGTCCGGCGACCGGAAGGCGGCGGAGGAAGGCGAACTGGCCGAGCGGCTGAAAGCGCATCTGGAAACCGGCAAGCCTGCGCGCACTTTTCCCATGACTGATGAAGAAAAGCTGATCATCGACGGGTGGTTTTTACTGACGGATAAACCCGTGATTTACGCGGCCAACATTGCCGAGGACGATGTGGGCAAACCGGATGATGAACTGCCGATGGTCAAGCAGGTGGAAGCTATCGCGAAGGCGGAAGGCGCCGAGGTGTTCACCATCAGCGCCCGGATTGAGGAAGAGATCAGCGCGATGGAACCGGCTGAAAAGCAGGAATTTCTTACGGAAATGGGCATCGGCCAGAGCGGGTTGGATCGCTTGATTCAGGCGAGTTACCGTCTGCTGGGACTGATCTCGTTCCTGACCGCCGGTGCGGACGAATGCCGCGCATGGACAATCACGGACGGAACCAAAGCGCCGCAAGCGGCAGGGAAGATTCACTCCGATTTTGAACGTGGCTTTATTCGCGCTGAAATCGTATCCTTCAACACGCTGGTGGAACAGGGCGGTATGAACGCCTGCCGTGAAAAAGGGCTGATCCGCAGCGAGGGCAAGGATTATGTGATGCGTGACGGGGACGTAACCCTGTTCCGGTTCAATGTATAACCAAGGAGGCCG
>DAOPZG010000055.1:0-15607 GCA_035353235.1 Candidatus Limiplasma sp. | reverse complement strand
TTTTCATTCAATGAATTCCTAAATAAACGATTCAGTAATGATTACAGATACAATGATTTTGCGTTCATAACACAACAGATAGAAAAAATGTATTCGTATTATACATCTTTACTTTCCAGTGTTCGCAAAGATGTTCATAAAACGCACAACAAGAACAATACGAATATTCTACCCATTGGTTTGCTAAGCTCACAATTGCTCAGTGAGATATATATGATCGATTTTGATAACCAATTGATATCCGCGTTAAATCCATTACATTATGGTCGTTATGTCGATGATATATTAATCGTGACTAAGGATAAACTTATACCCAACAAAGAATGTGATTACCTTTCCGAAAAAGGCCTTGTTAGTAGATCGAAGTTGTCTTCTGACCTTTACAATTTCTGTCAGTATCCCAACCTGTCAATACAGCAAGAGAAGGTAATGTTATATCAATTCTCGGATACAGAAGATAGTGTATTGTTAAAAACAATACAAGAGCAAATAGCAAAATGCTCAAGCGAAGCAAATCTGATGCCTGATTTTTCAATAATTCAAACAGGTGTAAACCATTTCGCATATTCATTTGGTGCGATCAGTAGCACAAAGATACGAAGTCTTGGGCTTTTACAAAGTAATAACTATGCTGTAACAAGGTATATAACTACATTAATGTTACTAATTAAAACAACAAAAATCACAAAAGATGAAACAAACAAACTGACAGATGTAATTAAAGATATTCTATATTTTTACTCGGGTAGCGCGGCTATAGAGTATATGTCAATATGGCCAAGTTTATTTGAACTTTTTAAATTAATTGAAATCAGCACTTCAGATGATGAGCGTCCGCTTCAATATTATAGGGGCTTCACAAGAAATTTTTATTATAATGTTGACGATCAGATTAAAAAAATGGACTTCAAAAACTTATTAAAAAATGACAATATATACACACGTAAGATTAGCTGTGTGCTTAAAAAATTAAAAAATGATCTTCGTAAACGTCTTCTGATCTCAATTTCTATGGCTGCAGCAGTTAAATATGTTTCTGGAAATAGTAGTATGATTAAGGAAGTAAATTTTATAGCGGGACAATTTAGACATGCAAATATGTTTCACCATTTTCTTGTCTTCTTTCCACTTATAAATTACGCATCATGGTCCTGTATAAACAGTGTTGGTTCTCTTGCCACGTTTGATAATGATAATTTATTCCACATGATGCAAAGTTCACTTGATCCATTTAGATTGAAATGGTCCCCCCGTTATATTCATTTAGATGAATTGTACATATTCTTTTTCTTATCAAATGCATATTGCGAAACAAAAAATGCAAAACCTATAACTGCTAAGAAAGTTAATGATATAAACGATAAGTATCATGTTCTGAATAACTTGTCGTTCCACTCCTCCCAAATCAACACTTCTGAGTCTGTTTTTGGTGATGAGAACGTTTTTCTTAATTATCTGGAATTGAATAACTGTGATAATAATCCCTACCGGATCGGTCTGGCAAATGTCAAGACCACTGAGGATGATGCTTTCAGCTGTCTAAATCAACCAGGTTATAAGACGAGTATCTCTGATAAGGAAAATGTATATAAACTGCTGAACACTGCCATTACCGAACGAGCAAATATCGTGTCCTTTCCCGAATTTTTTATACCTCTTGTTTGGCTAAGCGAAATCGTTCGTTTCTCTCGGAAAAGTAGCATTGCGGTAATATCTGGGCTACGGTATATTTGTAATAAAAAGCGTGCTTTCAATTTCATCGTTACAATTCAGCCATTTAAAGTTGGTTCATTCTCAAATGTTCTAGTGCTATATCGCGAGAAAAATTTCTATGCCCCCGCAGAAAAGTTGAGATTAAGTCAGCTTGGCTATATAGTTGAGGATCATATGCCCCCTGTTTATTCCATTATTAAGTATGGAAGTGTTGCATACAGTGTGTTTTTATGTTATGAATTTGTTGACATTTATTCTCGAGCGGCCATGAAAGCGAAAATTGATCTATTCTTTATCCCCCAGTTTAACAAGGACACAAGGTACTTTTCATCAATTGTAGAATCCACCGCACGCGATCTCCATTGTTTTGTCATACAAGCTAACACATCAATTTATGGTGATTCTCGCATAACTGGACCATATAATACCGATAACAAGAATATCGTTCAAGTTAAGGGAGGTAATAATGATCTACTAATTATCGGCGAAGTCAACATTAGAGATGTCCAACAGTTCCGAAAAACTGATCCCATTTGTCAAGCATCAAATATCCATACTTGTTTTAACTGTAGAAAAACGAAGAATAAGCCTCTAGATGTTTTAAATAAATGTAAGGGCTGCAAGAAATTGAAGCAAGAATCAAGGGATAAAAACATAAAAGGCATGCCCCCAAATTACAAATGAAAATGTTTCACTCCCACTTCCCCGGCGTATCCGGGCACCCCATCCGTTTCTTGGCGGCGCGCAGCTCCACATAGCAGCCGCACAGTGCGCACATGCCGTTGGTCAGCCGGTCGCACGCGCGGCAGGCGGAAAGCCGCGCCTGAACCGTTTCAGGCGCGGCCGCATCTTCCGGCGGCAGGGCGGCCAGCCACTCCCGCAGCAATTCGTATAAGGGTTTTTCGCTTTCCATCTCGGCCAGCAGGCACCGGCGGCAGATCACAGGCAAGTAATCTCCGCTACGGCGCAGGCGGGCAGGGTGAAGGTCAGTTGGCCTTCCGCAAGCTTTACGCCATTCCATGCCCTGGGGGCCACGCTGGTATGCGTAAAGTCGTTGTAATCGCCGGTCGCGCCGGTCAGGATACGGGCAGAAACCGCTTTGGCGGCAAACCCGTCCAGCGAGGCGGTCACGTCGGCGGTCTTGTCCGCGCTGGCGTTGGCTACGGTCAGGGTCAGCGCGCCGTTTTTGACCGACGCGGTCGCGTCCAGCTGGGGCACCCCGTCCGCTACCGGCTCGCTTTGCACAAAGCAGTCGGCGGATGCGCCGTCCTGATGGGCCTGGTAGAGGTCAAACACATGATAGGTGGGGGTCAGCGCCATCTTGTCCCCTTCGGTCAACACCACGGCCTGCAGCACGTTCACCGTCTGGGCGATGTTGGCCATCACCACGCGGTCGCAATGGCGGATAAAGGCGTTCAGCGACAGGGCGGCCACCAGCGCGTCGCGCATGGTGTTCTGCTGGTAGAGGAAGCCCGGGTTGGTGCCCGGTTCCACGTCGTGCCAGGTGCCCCATTCGTCCACGATCAGCCCCACATGATGTTCGGGATCGTAACGATCCATAATCTGCAGGTGCTTTTCGATGATCGGCTCAATCGCCCGCGCCTTGCGCAGGGTGGTGTAATATTCGGTCTCCGTAAAGACGGTGGCGCTGCCCTTGTGCTGCCAGTCCGGACCGGGCACGGTATAGTAGTGCATGGTGATGGCGTCCATAAAACGGGCGTCGTTCTTCATAAGCACTTCCATCCAGTTGTAATCCGCCTCGGAAGGGCCGCAGGCGATACGGCAGAGCTTGTTTTCGCCGTAGTTGCGGCAATAGGTCTGGTAACGGCGGTATTCGTCTGCGTAATATTCCGGGCGCATGTTGCCGCCGCAGCCCCAGTTTTCGTTGCCAACGCCGAAGTACTTTACGCCGTAGGCTTCCTTGCGGCCGTTCTGCCAGCGTTCCCGTACCACGGAGGAATCGCCGTCGCTGTTTAAGTACTCCACCCATTCGCTCATCTCGCGCACGGTGCCGCTGCCCAAATTGCCGTTTACATAGGGCTCGCAGCCCAGTTGGCGGCACAGCTCCATAAACTCATGCGTGCCAAAGGAGTTATCTTCCACCACATATCCCCAGTGCGTGTTCACCATCCGCTTGCGGTCCGCTTTGGGGCCGATGCCGTCGCGCCAGTGGTATTCGTCCGCAAAGCATCCGCCGGGCCAGCGCAGCACGGGGATTTTGATCTTTTTCAGCGCCTCCGCCACATCGGTGCGGATGCCGTTTACGTTGGGGATCGACGAATCCTCGCCGACATACAGACCCTGGTAGATACAGCGGCCCAAATGCT
The DNA here is from genome assembly GCA_035353235.1 of Candidatus Limiplasma sp. Classification (GTDB taxonomy): domain Bacteria; phylum Bacillota; class Clostridia; order Christensenellales; family Aristaeellaceae; genus CAXXOK01. The sequence continues at coordinate 11,567 of DAOPZG010000055.1, read as the reverse complement.
CGCTGAAGTGCCCGAACAGGTTCCGGTTCACGGTGCCCGCACAACGGCGGGCGTTTACAGTGATGTTTGCCATACGGTTCTCCTTTGTTCATTTGTTCGAACGTTTCAGCCGCGGAAGGCGCGCCCCGCCGCGGTGCTCTTCTTTATACTATTTCAAATCATGACCGTACAAGTCTCGCGGCGCTTTTCTCCTGTGACTTCGTCGCGAAGTCTCGACGTAGCCACCGCTACGCCAGTCGCCTCCGCTCCTCGTCACAGAACAAAATCGCTCGCGATCTTAAGTACATTCATGAATTGAAATAGTATTACATCGGTTTCTATTGTATCATGGTTTTTTCCGGCACGCCATGGCAAAGATCATGGAAACGCCCGTTTCTGTTTCCGTTTCCGATGGCGTATTTTTATCCGTTACCTGTACGGACTTTTCCTTTTACCCGCTTGCGCAACCGGCGGTTTCGGGGTATTGTATTCCCAAAAGGATAAGCTTACCGCGCCCGCCGGGCCGGAGAAGGACGATTGCCATGCGCATTTCTCAGCATGAGAACGGATTGTTTCTGGACATTCTGGTGACATCGGAAGGCGACGTACGCTTGCTGAACCTCTCCCCAAAGGAACTGCCCGACCCTGCGGACAGCCGCTGGTTCCGAATGCTGGAATTGCAGATTTCCGGCCAGAACCAGGACGATAACTGCGGCAGTAAGCACACGGGCACACAGCCGGGCAGCCTGCTGCGCTACGCCGGACACGAGGTGTCCCGTAACCGCTTCGGGGCCAAGGTGGAAGTGCGCCAGCGCTGGCAGGGCCTCACCGCCGTGAGCCATTTCCAGTTTTACGACGGCGTTTGCGCCGTGCGCAGCTGGACGGAGCTTTCCAGCGCCGAAACGGAAACCGTGCATCCGGTGGAGTACCTCTCCTCGTTCCGCCTGACCGGGATTTTACGGAACGGCGCGTTGTTTAACGGCCAGAACCGCATCCTGCACATCCCCCACCACACCTGGTACGCAGAGGCGCAATGGCAAACCGAAACGCTTGCGGCGCTGGGCGCAAGCCCCATTTTTGAGCAGGCGGGCGACCATTTTTCCATGAAGCGCGCAGCGTTTTCTTCCAGCGGCACCTGGCCCGCGGGCGAACACCTGCCCATGGGGGCGCTTCGCGACGCGCAGACCGGCGATACCGTCGCCTGGCAGATTGAAACCGCGGGCTCCTGGAACTGGGAGCTTTCCGCGCTGGAAGGGCAGCCCTATCTGGCACTTTCCGGCCCCAGTCTGCAGGAGAACAGCTTTGTGAAGCTGCTCAGGCCCGGCGAAACCTTCGTATCCGTGCCCTGCGCCCTGTCGTGGGGCGAGGGGTTCGACAGCGCCATCCAGCAGCTTACGCTGTACCGGCGGCGCATCCGTCGGCCCAACGCGGATAACACCCACCCCAGCGTGATCTATAACGACTATATGAACTGCCTCTGGGGCGACCCCACCACCGAAAAGGAACTCCCCCTCATCAAAGCCGCGGCGGAGGCGGGTTGTAAATACTACTGCGTGGATTGCGGCTGGTATTCCGACGGCCCGTGGTGGGACGGCGTAGGCGAATGGCTGCCCAGCAAGGCCCGTTTCCCGGAAGGGATTCGCTTTGTGCTGGATCAGATTCGCGCGCACGGCATGGTGCCCGGCCTGTGGCTGGAGCTGGAGGTGATGGGCATCCAGTGCCCTCTGGCGAAAACCGTGCCGCCCGCGTGGTTTTTCCAGCGCAACGGGCGCCCCATCATCTGCCGCAGCCGCTACCAACTGGATTTTCGCAACCCCGAGGTACTCCGCCACGCCGACCGCGTGATCGACCGGCTGGTAGACGAGTACGGCGTGGGCTATATCAAGATGGATTACAACATCAACGCGGGAGTGGGCACCGATTATCAGGCGGACAGCGTGGGCGAGGGGCTGTTTTCCCATACCCGGGCCTATCTGGAATGGTTGGACCGCGTATTGGCCCGCCATCCGGAGCTGGTGATTGAAAACTGCGGCAGCGGTGGCATGCGCATGGAATATTCGCTGCTGTCCCGGTTAAGCATCCAGTCCGTGACCGACCAGACGGACTACCGCAAAATGGCGGCTATCGCGTGTAACTGCCCCACGGCGGTCACTCCGGAACAGGCAGCCATCTGGAGCTATCCCCTGCCGGACGGGGATGAGGAAGAAACCATTTTCAACATGGTGAACGCCCTGCTGCTGCGCGTGCACCAGAGCGGCTTTCTGCCCCGGCTTTCCCCAGCGCGGCAGGCGCTGGTTACGGAAGGGCTGGCCTGCCACAAGGCGATCTGCGAGCGCACCAAAACCGGACTGCCCTTCTGGCCCATCGGGCTGGGCAGTTTCGCGTCGCCCTTTCTGGCGCTGGGCATGGATTGCGGCGATACGCTCTATCTGGCTGTGTGGCATGTGCATGGGGATGAAAACGAAATCGCGCTGCCCCTGCCGGGTCGGAAGATCAAGCGCGTTCGCTGCCTCTACCCCGCGGAGCGCCCCGTGCCCGCCGAATGGGCGGACAACGCGCTGCGCCTTTCCCTTGCGCCGCTGACCGCGCGGGTGTTTGAGCTGAAAGTGTAACCCAAACGAAAACGTCCCCGAATCCGCGGCGGCTGATATGCCGGGATTCGGGGGCTTTGTATGTTTTTGGCGAATCCACTTTATTGACAACCTCAGTTACACCTTCAGGTCCCGGCGGGTAAAGCGCAGGTAGGCCAGCGCCGTAAACGCCGCGATCAGCGCAACGCTGAGCAGGGCATACGGGGCGCTCAACCCTTGCCCGTTCCCCACAATCGCCCGTGCGTCGAAGTAGGCAAAGGGCGAGAAGGCTTTCAGCCACCCGATATGCCCGTTGATGTCCACCGCGACGGACACTAGATAGGTTGCGAGCATGCCCCCGGCCGCCACGCCCGCGGCGACTTTGGGGCTGGCGATGCTGCCCGCGGCGGCGGCACCCAACGCCAGAAACACCAGCTGCACCAGCAGCATCCCCAAGGCCAGCGTAAGTACTGTGCCTGTGGCGCTTTCGCCAAAGGCACGCAGCATCACCAGCGCCGAGACTGTGTTGACCACGTTGAGCAGCGCGACCTGCGTAAACGCCGCCAGCAGTTTCGCGGTAAGCACCCTCGTGCGGGAGGCGGGTTTGGCGTACAGGAACTCGGTCACATGGTCCCGTTCCTCCCGCGACACGCTTACCGCGCCCAGCATCACGGCATGCACCGCCGCCAGCAGCACCAGATAGGGAATCATCATGCCGTAAAAACCCAAAGCGGTCGTAAAGTCCAGCGCACCCACGCCCAGCATGCTTTTCAATCCCGCGGGCAGCTGCGCCATTAAGACCGTCATGCCCAGCACGTCGCCCCCCATGGCCGCAAACTTGCTGGCGGACGCCGCGATAAACACAATCAGCCCCAGACACCACCAGAACAGCGGGCGAAACCCGGTTTTCATTTCCCTGCGATAGATGTTCACCGTGCCGTTCCCCCTTTCAGGCGCGCAGGTCGCGCCGCAGAAAACCCGCATACGCAGCCAGCACACATCCGCCCGTCAGCACGCAGGCCGCCAGCATGAAAGACGGCTGGTAGGTAAGGCGCATCAGGATGTTCAGGGTATCGAAGTATTTAAAAGGCGCAAGATAGTACAGTTCCGGCCGGTTCAGCGCCGCCGCCGCCATGCCGATCACGAAGAAACCGAACACCGCGCTTAACGCCACCGGCAGGGGCGAACGGATCCGGGGGACCAACGCCCCGATACAGAAGCCTATCGCCAGAAACATGATCTGTTCAAAGTAAAACGTTAGCGAAATCAACAGGAACGGCTTGAAATCGAACGCTCCGCCCGCCACGTGGGCCATACCGGCAGACACGCCGAGGAAAACCGCGCTGGTTACCGTTACGCAGGTAAACACGGCCAGCAATTTGGCCGTCAGCACCCTGCCGCGCGTTACCGGGCGGGTCAGCAGAAAATCCGTCGTTCTGCCGGCGGTCTCGCGCCCCATCGCGGACAGCCCCAGCATCATCGCCTGCACCGCGCCGCACAGGGTGAGGAAGGTAATCACGAACGCGTAAAAACCGTTGACCGAACCGATCGTGTCCGCGGACAGGCCGAAGGCTGCCTGCAGCGCCACGGGGAAGCGGTTCAGCATTTCCTGCAGCGGGGCCACGTTCTGCGCGAAAGTCGGATACATCCAGAACAGGAACAGGGTGCCCACGCACAGCGCGGCAATCCACAGGGCGGTGTTCTTCCGCCAGGTTTTCAGTTCCCGGAGGTAGACATTCATCAGGACACCTCCCTTACTGATAATAATGCAGAAAAATCTCTTCCAGATCGGGCTCCTCCACGGTCAGGTTTTCCAGGTCCAGCCCGGCCAGCCGCTGCGTAAGCCCGTTCACGCTGCCACGATAAATAAACGTAACGGCGTTGTCCCGCACGGACAAATCGGCCACGCCCTCCAGCGCAAACGCGCCTTCCGGCACGGGGCCGCGGGTTTCCAGCGCCACTTTTTTATAACCGTTCTCCTGCAGCGTTCCGACGCTGGCCATATCCACAATGCGCCCTTCCCGGATGATCGCCACACGGTCGCAAAGCTTGCGCACCTCGCTTAACACGTGCGAGGAAAACAGCACCGCCGCGCCCTTGCGGTTTTCTTCCTTCAGCAGTTCGAAAAACCGCTGTTGAATCAGCGGGTCCAGCCCGGAGGTCGGCTCGTCCAGAATCAGCAGTTTCGGCTCGTGTAACAGTGCCTGCGCAATGCCCACCTTTTTACGGTTACCAAAAGACAGGTCGTCGATTTTCTTTTTCAGGTCCAGGTCCAGCCGTTCGGCCAGTTCCGTGATGCGGCGCGAACAATCCCTGCGGTAGAAACTGGCGGAGTATTCCAGCAATTCCTTTACGCGCATCCCGTCATAATAAAACACTTCGCTGGGCAGATACCCCACGTTTTGGGCAATTTCCGGCGCGAAGCGGATACAGTCCTTCCCGAAGATCGTCGCGCTGCCCCCCGTGGGGCGGATCAGCGCCAGCAGCGTGCGGATGGTGGTGGATTTGCCCGCGCCATTCGGGCCGATGAAGCCGAAGATTTCCCCGGGCTCCACGGTAAAGCTGACGTCCTCGATTCCGCGGGCGCTGCCATAATACTTTTTCAGGTTCTTCACTTCCACGATGCTCACGGCGCGGTTCCCCTCCCTTTTCTACGTTCCGTACAAGACTGATTTATCGTACGCCCGCGCGGACGCACTGTCAACAGAAGCCGTTTCAATACCGCGTTTTACGGACCAAACGGCGAAAGCGACCGTTTCTCCCGTTGGGCAGCCAGCGCCCATTATCCCCGCGGTTTTCGCGGCAGACGCAGGTGCTCCGCCCCCAGCGCGGCCAGCACCGTAAACAGCGGCGCAAACAGGTAAAGGTATCGCGGCCACACCTCAAACAGCAGCAGATAGCACAGCGCCCCGAAAAGCGTCAGCGCCAATGCAGCCGTTATTTTACTCCGCCCGGCGCGGCCGAACAGCGCCGCGAGGCAAAGCAGGAGCACCCCCATCCACATCAGCTGCGCAAAGGCAGTCCACAGCGGGTTCAGCGCCCCGTTTTTATAATATACGGCCCGCAGAAAACGGCTGAGCACGTCGCTGCGCGCGGGTTTGGACATCGTCAGGTAGCTTTGGTTGGCGGCCAGCGAGCCATCCGAAAAAGCCTTGTACGCCTTGACCGAAAAGAAGAATACATTCTGCTCAAATGTGCGGCCGCTTACCCGTTCCCACGCGCGCGCCAGATTGGCCTGCCGCCGCAGGGCCAGCGTGGGGAACGAGGAAGAATACGCCACGTCCTCCGGCGAGTGTCCCCCGTAGGTTTCCCCGTTCATTCCAAGCATCAGGTAATGGGTCTCGCTTAACTGCTCCTGCGGCTGAACCGATCCCGCCAGATACGCGGTGGCCTTCGCCTGCCACAGCGCCGCCGGGACCGCGCCAAGCGCCACGGCAAGGCAGACCGCGCCCGCCCGCCGCCAGCGCGCACGGTTCCAACTTCCGCGGCGCAGCGCGCCCAAAACCGAGATCAGCAGTAACGCAAGCAGAAAAATCAGCGCCGTCGGCTTGATCGACGCGCCGAAAAAGCATACGAACGAAACCGCCAGCCACTTGACGGACGGATTTTTAACGCGCAGCCACAGATACAGCGCCAGCGCCGGAAACAGGATGGAAAACGCATCGGTGTACGGTACCGTCGCCGTGAGGGACAGGGCGATCCAGAACGTGCCCAACAAAAGCGTGCCCAACCGCGCGAACCGGCTGGGGGTCAGCTGCCACACGCCCAGGGCGGTAAACAGGCACGCCAGATTCACCATCAGCTCGCCAGTATACGGCAGCGCCGCGTAGGGCACCGCCAGCCCCAGCCTGCCCGCCACCCACAACGGAACCGCCAGCAGCAGCGTAAGCGGCGCGTTATTGGGGCACAGGCGGAAATAGTCGCCGCTGAACGGCTGCCCTGTCGCAATCTGCCCGGCGGCTTCATATACGCTTTGCACATCCCAGCCGGGGTAGAACCAGACGCTGCGAGCTACGACCAACTGTACACAAAAGAGGGCCGCGGCCCACACAAACGGCAGCCGCCGCCAGAATGCCACACGATAGGGCCGCACCGCGAACAGGGGCCGTAAAGCAGCCAACAGCGCGAGCACAGACCCTGCCAGAGCTAATAAAACCAGATACGGAAGCAATGCGTTTTGCGGATAGGCGAATGAAAAACTCGATTGTCCCAACGTCACCAGCCCAAGCACGGCCGCAAGCACAACGCCCACAGCAACGCAACAGACGGCGTATCGCCTGCTCCCGGTTCTGTTGCGCAAATCTTCCGCCATCCGTTCCAGTCCCCCGCCCCGCTCTTCGTCCTGTTCTTCGGTACGCTCTTCTTTCCGTTGCCAGTTATCCTGTTTGGCCCATATTTCGCTGTTCTGCCGGAAAAACCTTCCGGAGCGGGCCGGGAGACGGCGGGGAATCCCCCTGCTTTTTAAGTGGGCAATAATCCATGATCCTTCCTGTGCAGGGGGATCATTGCGTTCTCCTCACTCTTCGGCTTCGATTCCGCGCATGCTTCCGGGCAGGGTTTGGCTCACTCGTACACAATATCGTCCAGGCAGAAGGCGATACTGCTGCGCCCGCTGTTTTTCGCGGCGCTTGTAGCCCAACCGAACCCGCCCAACACATAGCTTAAGTCGCAGCCCTTCAGGTCAATCGTATACTGTGTCCATTCCTTGTTCAACTTAAGGTATTTCGTGCTCTGTTTTGGGCTGCTGTCGGGGTATGGGTATGCGGCTTGTGTAGCGTCGGTCTGGGAGTCGCGCCCAATCCCCAGGCAGAAGAACTGCACCTGTTCGCCGCCCTCGTCACCGCGAGCCCAGAAGGTCAGTTTGCTGTACGGGGATAGATCCAACCCCGCGTTTGGAACTGTGCCCCAGTTTTCCACAAGCGCTTCCGCTTCCGGCGATACGACGCCGTTTTGAAAATACCAGCCGCCCCAGTTATCGGTTCGCACTTCAAACTGGCATCGGATGTCCGTGCTGCCGCTGTGGACATTTTCCGTATCCTGTTCGTTCATGGCCGACAGGTAAGCCAGCCCGCCGTCCGAAAAGAAGGCCGCTTTATAGAAGAAGTGGTTGTCCGGGTTGTCATAGTCGGTGTACACAACCAGTTGATCCGATGCCTGTGCCGCCCCTGCCATCAGCAGCGCGGTCAGCAGTGCGGCGAGCATCCCAAAGCTGAACTTTTTCATGGCAGTACCTCCCCTGTTATTCTTTTGGCGTTTGAAATACGGTCGTGTCGAAATTGCGCAGGGATGTGTAATCCGTCGCGGGGTTGCCGTCCAGCACCAGCCGCGTCAGGTTGACAAGGTTCCTGATCGGGGATACGTCCGTAATCTGATTGTTTTGCAGGTAGAGTTTCTTAAGCGTCGTAAGCCCGGCAAGCGGCGCAACGTCGGCGATCCGGTTGTTCTCGGCAGACAGCTCCGTAAGGAGCGTCAGGCCGGACAGCGGTTGAAGCGACACGATGCGGTTATCGTAAAGGAGAAGGGTCTCCAACTTTGTCAGCACCGTCAGCGGCGTAAGGTCGGTTATTTTGTTGTTGTGCAAATCCAGCGTTGTAAGACCGGTGAGTGCCGAAACCTCACTGATATCGGTCAGCCCGCGCCCGGACAGATTGATTTCCGTGATACTTTCCACGTCTTTTTGCAGCGGCGCGCCCTCGGGCATCCCCAGCTTTTCCCGAACCGCCTGATCCACTGCGCCACCCTTTTGAAATGCCTGCGCATAGGCGGGAGCATCAGTTGCAATAGTCTGCGAAGGTTGTGCCGCCGAAGCGGTGACCATTTGAACGTTGTCTATGGATTCCTGCCCGGATGGAACCGCACGCTGAATCGCCAGCGTGCCACCAATGCCGATGGCAAGGATGGCCAGCGCAAGCGCTAAACGTTCCAAAAAGATACGCAACGGGCTTTTGGGGTATTTATAAGAAGGAGCACCAACGCCAATATCATATGGCTTTGCGTGCATCATTAAGGTCAGCTTCTCCATGGACGCGTCGAAGTATTCATTGCTGGGCTGTTGCAACGCGTTAAAAAGATGCAGTTCTCGCAAGGATTCCGGGAGAGTAGCCGGATCCGGCCATTTAAAGCCGCGAAGCATAATCGGAATAATGGGGATTCCGTTTTGAAGGGCGCATTCAATTTCTTTTCTCAGCCAATCCTCCGGATCGCTGCAGCGCTTTAATGCGTTTCTGGGGAGCACCAGCAGAAAGTCCTGACAGTTTTCAATAAAGAAGTACAGTTTTTCATTAAATTTACCGCTCCGCAAATGTTCCACATCGAAAAACACATTGTAGGCGGCCTGTTCCAGACGGTCATCCAGAATCTTCGCAAAATCGCTGCCGCCATTACGGCGGTAGGAGATAAAGACATCCCGCCTTGCTTCCGGGTTCTGTACGCCTCTCATCGTTCTGTTTGTGCCAGTCATGGCAATCCCTCCGGCAATCTGTCAGGAACGGTATGCAGGAATGATGTTTTATCAAGTGTCTTCAATATAAAAGAATTCTGAAAGCATGTCAAGAAACATTTGGGAATTCATCGAGAGATTGCAAAAACAAATTTTGATTGATATAATCTGAATCAGAAACAAATCGTAACGGAAGCCTTTCTCAATCCATCGTTCCCACCCGTTCCGGCACCTCGAAACGATCCGTATGAAAACCAACGGAACCCCCTCCGGCGAAGGCGCAATGAAAAACTGAATCTGCGCGACTGGCAGAATAGCCAGAAAGGTGAAAACGCATGAACCAGATCAGCGAATACGTCCGCGAGTTCTTTATGCAGCTGCATATCGGTGCCGACGAACACGAAAAACATCATTATAAGGATTTTATCGAAGCGGCCATCAACCGTTTTCTCGAAAATGAGTATAAGGATAAGGCCAAAGAATACGCCTACGATGTGTATCGGGTCTTTCTGGATTGTTACGGGTACACCGCCGTGGGAGAGCAGCACAGCTTCGTCGAATTTCTGGATCAGATGCGCCGGTACGAGCAGAACGCTGCGGCCTTGACCCGCAAACAGCGCGATCACTTCATCCATTCGGTTAATGTGTTTCTGCTGGGGCTGGCAGTCTATCAGAGTTCCGGCGAGTACCGGGAGGTTTTTTACCTTCACAATTTCAGGCAGGAGCTGTACGCGGGCCGTTGCGACACGGCACAGGAGGAGTTCTTTTTCCGGTGGGGGCTGGCGAGCCTGTGCCATGACATCGGCTATCCGATTGAAATCATCACCAACATGGTGAACGACTTTATCAATTTTTCCACACGGGTGCAAAAAGAGGATCAGCCGATCTTCGCGCATGTGGAATATGATCGTTTCGACGCGGTAAACACGATCCCCGAAAAGAAGAAGAAGCGCGATTTCATTCGGAAATATTACGACAAATACGACTCCTGCGTGTACATTGACCTGCTGAAGCCCGTAGATCTGCTGGCGCAAAAGCTGCACATGACCCTGGGCGTTGATCTTCAGGCCGTAAAAGAACGTCTGGACGGCTATGTGGCGGATTCCGGACGCACCGGGCGCGTGGACCACGGATTCTTTTCGGCGGTCATTCTCTTGAAATGGTATGGGTTTCTGATTCAGGCATCGCCATGCGACCCGGATGAGCTTTTCTATCCGGTGCTGGACAGCGCCAGCGCCATACTGCTGCACAACTTTTACAACGTCGCGCTGGTGGAAAACACGAAACGCCCCAACCCCTTCCATCTGGGGCCGCTGGAACCGGAGAAGCATGCTATCGCTTACCTGCTGATGCTTTGCGACGAGCTTCAGGATTGGAATCGTGAAACATACGGCGACGAAGACCGCCAGCAGGTCAGCATTGATTCCGCTGTGATCACCCTGACAGAGGGGCGGCTGAACGTAACCTATCTGATCAGCAAAGGCGCGATGCCGGAGGAATTTATCGGAAAAAAGACAGGCCTTCTCAACACGTTATTGAATGTGAAAGCCGTGTTTCCTTCAGGGATGACGATCGGTTGCGAGGCCGTGATCGACGAGCCCATCCCGCCCGAAAAAACCGTATTGACCGCCATGCAGCTGGAGCAGTTGGCTATCGCCATCCACAATCGTTACAACGCGTTCACCCTGCGCAAAAACCCGGAAGCGAAGATCAAGTATCCCCGTTTCTCCGATTTGCCCAAGGAGAAAAAGTATTACAATTATCACACCGCCATGGAGTACACCGCCATGCTGCGAACCGTCGGATGCGAGATCCGGCCGTTGGGGGATTATGACGAGGAACGCGTAACCGGCTTTACCCCCGAAGAAGTGGAAAGGCTCGCAGTATGCGAGCACGACCACTGGATGCGCTGCCGCGCCGAACAGGGTTGGGTCTATGGCGAGGTAAAAAGCAAGGCGCTTAAGACCAACCCCTGCATGGTATCCTATGAATCCCTGCCAAAGGAGATACAGGAGTACGATCTGGAACCGGCACGGGACATACCAAAGCTGCTGGGAGCTATCGGCCTGGGCGTTTATCGCAGGACGCCGACGCCGGTGGACGCCTTCACTCCCGAACAGGTCGAAACCATGGCACGGAGTATTCACAATTACTACAACGAGCGCACCGCACTCATCCGGCCGGATGAAAAGCTGATTCCGTTTGAGGAGCTTTCCGAGGAGAAGAAGGAGAGCAACCGCCGACAGGCGCGCGGGATACCCAACAAGTTGCGCCACATCGGCTGTGTGCTGCGCCCCATCGGCGCGCCGGGGAGGCCGGTCACATCGTTCCCGCTTCGCACGGTGGAAATGCTGGCGGAAATCGAACATGCCGAATGGATGGGCGAAAAAATCCTGCATGGCTGGACGTATGACCCCGTACGCGACGAGCAGAAGAAGCACAATGCGTACCTGCTTGACTACCAAAGCCTCGAGGAACCCATCAAGGAATACGACCGGGATACCGTGCGCCACATGCCGGAAGTGATTAAGGCGTGCGGATACGCAATATTCGAGGAATAGAGCGCACGAAGCTTCACG
>DAOPZG010000054.1:0-15790 GCA_035353235.1 Candidatus Limiplasma sp. | reverse complement strand
CAGGGTCGCGATTCAGGTCGTTTGGCTGGGGTAGCCGCCGCGCCCTTACTTTTTCTTTTTGCTGAGCACGTCGAACGCAACGGCCATCAGCAGAACGAAGCCCTTGATGGCTTGCTGCCAGTCGATGGAGATGCCCATGATGGACATACCGTTGTTCAGCACGCCCATGATCAGGCCGCCGACGATGCAGCCGAACACCGTGCCGATACCGCCGCTGGCGGACGCGCCGCCGATGTAGCAGCTGGCAATGGCATCCAGCTCGAAGTTGACGCCCGCTTTCGGGGTGGCGGCATTCAGACGGCCCGCGAATACGATACCAGCGATGGCGGAGAGCACGCCCATATTAACGTACACCCAGAAAAAGACGCGCTTGGTGTTGATGCCGGAAAGGCGGGCGGCTTTTTCATTGCCGCCGAAAGCATAGATGTGGCGGCCGATGGTGGTTTTGTTGGTCACGAACGAATAGATCAGAATCAGCACACCCAACAGCACCAGCACGGTGGGGATGCCTTTGTAATCATTCAGCCACCATGTGAACAGGTTGATAATCGCGCAGATCAGTACGATCTTAACCGCCAGCATCGCGGGTGTAAGCACCTGAAAGTTGTAACGCTTCATTTCTTTGCGTTTGCGGAATTCACTGATGATGAACAGTACGCTGGCCAGCAGGCCGAAAGCCAGCGTAAGCAGGTTCAATTCCCTGCCGAAAAGCGAGATCGGGCCGGTGAGGGCGGTCAGGTAATCCGGTACGAAGCCGGCGGAAAGCACGGTATATATATCAGGGAAGGGGGCCTTGGTCTGCCCTTTCAGAATGACCATCGTTAATCCCCGGAAAATCAGCTGGCCCGCCAATGTAACGATAAACGCAGGGATGTTGACATAGGAAATCCAGAACCCCTGCCAGGCGCCGATCAGGCCGCCCAATACCAGCGACAGAAGCAGTACCAGCACGGGGTTTAACTTCCAGTCCATGATGAACACGGCGCTGGTCGCGCCGATGAACGCTGCGATGGAGCCGACGGACAGGTCGATGTTCCCAGTCAGGATGCACAACAGCATTCCGATGGCCAGTACCAGAATGTAGCTGTTTTGCATGATCAGGTTGGATACGTTCAGCGGTTTTAACAACACGCCTCCCGTGAGAAACTGGAACAGGATCATGATGGCGACCAGCGCGATGCCCATGCCGTATTGGCGGGTGTTTAATTTTACTTTGGACTTTTTTTGGATGGCCTGCACGGTTTAACCCTCCCTGCTGCTTTGCATGATACAGCGCATTACGCTTTCCTGTGTGGCCTCAGCCTTGTTAAGTTCCCCTACGATGCGCCCCTGGTTCATTACGTAGACCCGATCGCTGATGCCCAGCACCTCGGGCAGTTCGCTGGAGATGATGAGGATCGCTTTGCCCGCGGCGGCAAGCTGATTGATGATGGTATATATTTCGTACTTCGCGCCGACATCGATACCACGGGTCGGCTCGTCCAGAATCAGCACATCCGGATTGGCGAATATCCAGCGGCTCAGGCACACCTTCTGCTGGTTGCCGCCGGACAGATTGCCCGTGAGCTGAGATATGGAAGGGGTCTTAATATTCAGCCGGTTGCGGTATTCTTCCGCCACGCGGATCTCCTGATTGCGGTTGATCACCAGTCGTTTGCTGAGCTTGTTCAGGCTGGCGAGGGAGATGTTTTCCCGAACGTCGTTAATCAGGATCAGCCCCGCGGTTTTTCGGTCCTCCGTCAGGTAGGCTACCCCATGCCGGATGGCGTGGCTGATGGATTTGAGCTCTACCTTCTTCCCATCCTTGACCATGGTGCCGGAAATTTTGCGGCCGTAGGCTTTGCCGAACATGCTCATGGCCAGTTCTGTCCGTCCGGCCCCCATCAGCCCGGCGATACCGACTACCTCGCCTTTGTGAACCTTCAGGCTGATGTTTTTGATCACCTGCTTCTCTTCGTCCTCCGGGTCGAACACGCACCAGTTTTCGACCGAGAAGTAAACGTCGCCGATCTCGGTGCTGCGGGCGGGCCAGCGGTCTTTGATCTCGCGACCGACCATCCCCCGGATGATGCGGTCTTCGCTCAGGCTGTCCGTGCCTTTCACGAGGGTTTCGATGGTGGCGCCGTCGCGGAGGATTGTGATGCTGTCGGCGACCTTCTCCACTTCGTTCAGTTTATGGCTGATGATAATGGAGGGAACGCCGCGCTTTTTCAGATCCACGATAATATCCAGCAGGTGTGCGGATTCGGCTTCGTTCAGCGCAGCGGTCGGCTCGTCCAGAATCAGCAGCTTTACTTCCTTGGCGAGGGCCTTGGCAATTTCCACAAGCTGTTGTTTGCCAACGCCGATGTCCTTTACCAGCGTGTCCGGGTTTTCGGACAGCCCGACCAGCTTGAGCAGTTCCACGCTGCGCGCACGCGTTTCCTGCCAGTTGATGATGCCCCGGTGGGTGCGCTCGTTACCCAGAAACATGTTTTCCGCGATACTTAAATAAGGCACCAGCGCCAACTCCTGATGGATGATGGCGATCCCTTTGCGTTCGCTGTCCTTGATATTGTGAAAAACGCACACTTCGCCCTGAAAAACGATGTCACCGGTGTACGAACCGTGCGGATAAACGCCGCTTAACACGTTCATCAGGGTGCTTTTTCCCGCGCCGTTTTCACCGACCAGCGCGTGAATTTCGTCGCCCATAACGGAGAGATTTACGTTGTCGAGCGCTTTTACGCCCGGAAATTCCTTCGTGATGTTGATCATTTGGAGGATTACGTTGTCCATGGAGGGTCTCACACTCCTTGCAAATGCGTGAGGGGGAGGCGGCGGCAGGCCAGCCGAAACGTGCAAAGAGTATGGCGGCGGTAAACCGCCGCCATACCCCGGATCAGGATCAGGTTTATTGCAGCTGATCGGCGGTATAATAACCGCTGTCGGTTACCAGCACCTGAATGGCATTGGTGGCGTCGATCGGTACCGGTTCGCACAGGTAGGAAGGAACGACTTTCACGCCGTTTTCGTACGTCGTGGTGTCGTTAATGGAAGGCTCGCTGCCGGTCAGCACCGCGTCTACCATTTCAACGGCCTTGGCGGCCAGCGTGCGGGTATCTTTGAAGATGGTGGAGTACTGCTCGCCCGCGAGGATGCTCTTTACGGACGGAAGTTCCGCGTCCTGCCCGGAGATGATGGGGAAGGGCTGGTCGGCGGAGCCGTACCCTACGTTCTTCACAGAAGCCAGAACGCCGATGGAGATGCCATCGTACGGGGAGAGGATCGCGTCTACGCGGGAATCCGCATAGAAAGCGGTGATGATGTTGTCCATACGGGCCTGGGCGGTCGCGCCGTCCCAGCGGAGCGTGGCAACCTGGTCGAAGGCGGTCTGGCCGGATTTTACGACGAGCTTGCCGCTGTCGATGTAGGGCTGCAGAATGCTCATGGCGCCGTTGAAGAAGAAACCGGCGTTGTTGTCGTCCGGGGAACCTGCGAACAGTTCGATGTTGAAGGGGCCGGCAGCATCCGGCAGCTTCAGCGCGTTCACGATGGAGGTGGCCTGCTGCACGCCGACGAGGAAGTTATCAAACGTCGCATAGTAGCTTACGGCGTCCGTGTTGCGGATCAGGCGGTCGTAGGCGATTACGGGGATATTCGCTTCCTTGGCTTTTTCCAGCACGGCAGTGAGGGACTCTCCGTCGATGGAGGCGATCACCAGGCATTTTACACCTTTGGTAATCATGTTCTCGATCTGGGAAACCTGGTTCTCCACGATGTCCTCCGCATACTGCAGATCCACGGCATAACCCTTGGCTTCCAGCTGGGTCTTCATGTTCGCGCCGTCGGCGATCCAACGGGCGGAAGACTGCGTGGGCATACACACGCCAACGGTTTGCGTCTCGGCGGCGGCGTATCCGGCCATCCCCAGGATCATTGCGAGGGAAAGAACGATTGCCAGTACCTTCTTCATGATTTCCTCTCCTTTTGATTGTTCGTACAAGCTGCAAATTGTAGCAATGTATTACAACAATTTGCGGTGCTCTATATGCAAAGAGAATAACATGACGCCGGAGGCATTGTCAATATGAGCGGAACAAAATATACCAAAACAGACAAATAAGAATGTGAAAAGCAAAGAAAAACCGGAATAAATCGAACATTATAATGAAATGAGATTATCAACCGGATGGTTGCAGGCAGGACATGGAGGTGGTAAAGTAGTACGAAAAAGTACGTACAAAATGAATGAAACATGAGCAATATGGCAATAAAAACCATGGTAAAAGCGCATAAAAATAGGAGGGAATAATTCTAAAAATAGAACGGTATCACTGGAGATTTACGATGAAAATTTGATATAAAAAACGGGCTGGCGAAGCTGCTCGTCAGAAACAGGTTGAATAAGCCGTCTGAAGGGGGATCTAACGGCCAGTAAGCGCTGACGATAAACGGAAAATGATGGAAACGTATTAACCGTTCTGTTTGATTTCACGGCAGTAGGGATGTATAATGTCTCCCATGGCGTAATCGCGGGCTTTTCAATAAAGGCCGGCACAGGCGCGAAGCGCGTTGTATTTTGAATACTCTTTTTCGGAAAGGGATGCAGGGAAGGCGGGATCAGGGTGCGGGTGAAGAAACTACAAAACAGGATCGCAATCCTTTTATTTATCATGACGTCCGTGGTTTCGCTGGCAGGTTTGTTCTGGCTGTTTGGGGGGGTATCCCGTGAAGCGGTCAACATGAACGCCTCGCTTCAGTTCAGCAACCTGGATATTGCGGAAAATAATATTGCCAATCTGTTGAAAGCGACCGAGAACGCCGCGC
Organism: Candidatus Limiplasma sp.; assembly: GCA_035353235.1. Classification (GTDB taxonomy): domain Bacteria; phylum Bacillota; class Clostridia; order Christensenellales; family Aristaeellaceae; genus CAXXOK01. The sequence continues at coordinate 10,981 of DAOPZG010000054.1, read as the reverse complement.
TTTCCTGTTTTTATAACGATCAGGCAAAAAGCTACGTGCTGGAAACGGCGCCGCAGAACCTTAGCCTGGATGCGCGGCGAAGCATGCAAAACGCGCTGTACAGCGCTGTGAACGCGCAACCGGCGATCGGCGATATTGTTATTTTTCGCCGGGATGGCGTCAGCATCTCCAGCAACGGATCTATTCAATATCCTTACTACAGTTACGACAGCTGTCTGGAATATTACAGACAGCGCGGCGTATCCATGGACGCAATAGAAAACTACTCCGTATGGACGTCACTCGGGCAGGACTTTTTATCCGGAAAGTATTGCCTCGTTAATATCCGCAAGCTTCATAATCCTGATACGCACGACGATACAGCGGTGATGCTGGTATTGATCAAGGAAAAATCAATCCGCGAACTGTTCAGCTTTTTCGGGGAGGGCAGTTATCTGGTGAACGTGGAGGGCACGGTGATCTCGGCGGCGGACGGAATAACCACAAGCCGGAGCATTGCCGGAGAGACATTCTTTGAGGAAATCAGATCGGGAAAGAGCACTGGCCCGCAGCACTATGTTTCGCAGGAAGAAACCCGTTTTTGCGTGCCGATCCCGCAGCTGTCGGCCTGGCTGGTGGCTGTGCCGGACGCGGGCGTGCTGAATACCGTGCAAAGCAGTTTTTCGGGGATGCTGGTTACGGCGCTGGGCTTCATTCTGGGGTGCTCGATGCTGGCGGCGGTGTTTCTTTCCCGGGGGATTGTGAAACCGATTCACAAACTGGCGGCCGCCATGAAAAAAGCACGCAACGGTAATTTCTCAGTACGCTGCGACGTGGGCGGGCCGGATGAAATCCGCTATCTGGGATCGACGTTTAACGCGCTAATGGACGATATTGAGCGGTACGTGGCGGAAGTGACCCAGAAGGAGAAGGAGAAGCGTGCCTATGAACTGCGGTTTTTGCAGGCGCAGATTAACCCGCACCTGCTGTACAACTCGCTGGATTCGGTGCTGGCGTATCTGGCCAGCAACGATACCCGCCACGCGGAAGAAATCCTGATGCAGCTGAGCGGTTTTTTCAAAATCGCGCTGCATCGCGGCGGCGCCTTTGTGGAGTTGGGCCACGAAGTGGAACATGTGAAGAAGTACATGGAACTGCAACGCCTCTGCCGCGGTAAAATGATCGATTTGCAGGTGAACATACCGGAAAACCTGCTGCATATGCCGGTGATGCGCACCACGCTCCAGCCGATTGTGGAAAACTCGTTTATGCACGCGTTTCTGGGTTCGGTAAATGACGGAACCATCTGCATCGAAGCCAAAACGATCGAGGATGGCCGTTACGTGGCGCTCAGCGTTACGGATGACGGGCTGGGCATGGACGCGGACAGTATCCGTAATGTGATGGCCGGTCTGGATACTAACGACTTTCCCGCCGAGAAGGGTGGATTCGGGCTTAAAAACGTGAACCGGAGGCTAAAAAGCTGCTATGGGGAGCGTTACGGACTTACGATAGAAAGCGTGCTGGGGGAATTTACCAAAGTGATGATTACCCTGCCCGCGGAAGGAGAGAACCCGAATGTACCGATTGATGATCGTGGATGACGACGCGCTGGTGCGGGAACGTCTGCGCCGGTTGATCCGTTTTGCCGGTTTGCAGCTGGATCTGGTTTGCGAGGCGGAGGAGGGCGAGGAGGCGCTGGCTCTGTACGAACAATACCGGCCCAACCTGCTGGTAAGCGATATTAACATCCCTCTGGTGGACGGGCTGGAACTGATCCGGCGAATCCACGCGACGGACCCTGATGTGCAGGCTGTGGTGATTACCGGCTTTGCCACCATGGGGTACGCGCAGGAATCCATGCGGCTGGGCACGGTGGATTTTCTGTTGAAGCCGGTGGATGAAAACGAACTGAATTCGGCGCTGGAAAACGCGATCCGCCGCCTGCGGGAGCGTACCGCGACGGTAGCGCGTATTTCGGAACTGGAGGAGATCGCCCGCCAGAGCCTGCCGATTTTGCGGGAACGATACCTCAACAGTCTGGTGCAGCAACCGCAGGAAGAGGACGAGGTCGCAATCCGCGACCATCTTGCGAAATTGCAGCTGGAGATGACCGCACCCTGCTATGTGGCAATCGCGATGCTGCCGGACTATGCGGCTGTGGGAATCGCGGAACGCGAAAAGATGCAGCTGGCCCTGTGCAATCTGGTGCAGACCCAGCTTGCGGCGCAGGGGCTGATCTGTGTGCCCTTTACGGACGCGTCCCGCAGGCTGGTGTTTCTGGTTGGCGGGCAGAAGGAACCGCTGGAGGATCAGGTGGAGAAAGTGCTGATCCGGATTCAGGATCAGATTCGGTTTTATTTCCACAGCGAGTGCAAGGCGGGCGTAGGCAATGCGGTTACGCGCCTGTCACTGCTGCATCAGAGCTTTGCCAACGCCGTGGAAGCGGTGAAAAGCGTGGCGATATATGGGCGAAACAATGTGGTGAGCAGTAAAAACGTGCATGTGAGGCAAGACGAGCTGGAGGCGGACTTCGGCCGGGAAATGGGACAGCTGACCACCGCCCTGAAAGCGGAGGACCGGGAGGGAAGCGCGCGGATTGTGTACCGTTATCTCAACCGGGCCTGGACGGAATCGAGCGGGGATTTTTCTTACGTGCAGCAGGAGTGCATGAAGATCCTTTCGGAGATTTTAACCTGCTCCACGGACCTGCGCTGGTCGCACCAGAAAATCTTTGACGGCAATCCCTACCGGATGCTGTTGGATTGTAAGGATATCGTGATGGCGCAGGAAGCCCTTTGCGCGATTGCCAACCAGTATCTAGACGCGCTGGCGCAGCGGCGGCAGCACCATGGCCACCGGCTGGTGGACGAAGCGAAGGTATTTATCCGGAATAACCACACGTCGCCGGATTTGAACCTCTCCATGGTCAGCGCCCATGTGGGGCTGTCCACGGCGTATTTTTGCAACCTGTTCAAGGAAGAAACCCACCAGACTTTTACGGAATACCTGAACGCGGAACGTATCCGCCACGCGAAAACCCTGCTGACGGAAACCGACAGCACGACCGAGGCGGTCGCGCTGGCCGTGGGGTTTAACAATCCCTCCTACTTCTTTGAGGTGTTCAAGCGTCTTACGGGGGAGCGGCCCCGCCGGTATGCGAAAGCTCCACAGGGTTAAGAAACTCTACTATATTTCGCTGCCGGTTGGCGAAAAAACCGAAGTTTTGTTGATAAACAACCTCCGCCGGTTTCGGTATAATGACCCCACAAGCGGAGAAACCGCAATCGAACAAGGAGGTTTGGTCTATGAGGAAGTCTGTCTCTATCCTTTGCGCCCTGTTGGCGTTGATGCTCGTGATCACCTGCATCCCCTTCGCGTCGGCGGAAACCACGGACCTCACAGGCACGGAAGTAACCATCTGGTATATGCCCCAATACGAGGGCTTTGACGACCGGATGAGTAAGGACCTGGCCCAGAAGGTCAAAGACGAGTACGGCATTATCCTGAATACGGAGATGCTCACATGGGATGCCGGCCCCGAAAAGATCACCGTTTCCATGGCGACTGGCGCCACGCCGGACATCCTGCTGGATGGGGCTACGCGCATTATGCCTGCTATCGCCGCCGATCAGGTGGCCGAGCTGAGCGATGTGCAGTCGTTCATTCAGGGCAAGGTGTACGACAGCGTTCCCGGCATGGGCACGTTTAACGGCAAGCTGGTTTATCTGCCGGTGAACATCAACGCCGGTTACAACATGTGCGTGAACGTATCACTGGTGAAATCCCTGGGGCTTTACGATATGCTGCCGCAGGATAAAACCCATTGGTCCTATGACGATTTTCTGGCTTTCTGCCGCGCCGTTCGGGAAAAGGGCAAAGATCAGGGAATTTATGCCACGCAGCTCTTCGCGGGCAGCAAATCCAGCGATTCCGTGTACTACTCCTTCATCATGAGCGCGGGCGGCAACATCCTGAATGCCGACCATACCGCCATGGCTGTGAACAACGACCAGACCAAACAGGCGCTGGGCCTGTTTAAGACCCTGATTGACGAACAACTGGTGCCCGACGGTGCAGCCACCACCATCGACAACGGCATCCGCCCCAACTGGTACAGCCAGAAGCTGGCTTTCATGCTGGTCAACACCGGCGTGGGCGAAATCGCCAAGGTGAAGCAGCAGGTGGACAGCGGCGATATCCAGCCCTTTGACGTGGACATCTACGAATATCCCACGCCCGACGGCAAGGCCGACCCGCATGTGATGAGCTGGGGCTCCACCGGCGCCTGCGTGTTTAAAAACAGCGGCGACGAAAAGAAAATCCTCGCGGCGCAGAAAGTGCTGGAAGCCTTCCTGTCCATGGACGATCTGAACTCCGAACTGTGGGTGAACACCGGATCGCCCTCCGTGCTCAAAGACCTGATCGTAGATTACGGCAGCGACAGCTTTAACGAACAGGCAACCCGTGCCGCACAGAGCGCCACCCAATACTCTGATTCCACGATGGGCGTACTGGAAGGGTACTGGTCCGACCTGCGCGATACTTTCTACCCTCAACTGCAGGCATATTTCGTCGGCGAAAAGACGATCGACCAGATGATGGCCGATTGGGAAACAGCCGGTAACGAACTGATTGCAAAAAAACTGGCGGAATAATCTGACCCGGTAACGCATACGGACCGACCGGAGAAACGAAGCGTCTGTTTCTCCGGTCGATCTCCGTTCCGGGCAGGGCGCGACAATCGGAAGGTGATGGGGGAACCGTACAAATGCGGGAAACCCGATAGCCGGCGTTGCCATACACTGAAAAAACCGAAAAGTCCATCTGGCACGCGCGGTGCGGAAAGCGTTCCGCCGCGCGCAGGGGGAACGTCGCGCCAAACCGCCAGACCGCAAACCCAACAATGGAAAGGTTGAACTGCCGTGAAACGACTGATGAAAGAAAAATGGGGGTATCTGTTCCTCCTGCCGTGGCTTGCGTTTCTGCTGGTATTTACGATCTATCCCTTCTTTTACGGCTTTGGCGCTTCGCTGTACGATTACACCCTGACGCGCCAGGTATTTACCGGGCTGGAGAACTACCGCCAGATTTTCCGGGACGAGGCGTTTGCGCGCAGCATCGGAGCTACGCTGTGCTATGCGGCCATATTGCTGCCGCTTACGGTGTGCCTGTCGCTGTGGATTGCCAACGTGATTACCAAGTTTCGGGAGCGCACCAGCGGCGTTTTCAAGGCGATTTTCTATCTGCCCACCATTACCAGTCAGGTGGCGCTGGTCGTAGTCTGGAATTTCATTTTCGCACCCTCGTTCGGTCTGCTTGCCAATCTGTTCCAGATGGCAGGGCTGACGCCTGTTTCCTGGTTTGACGATCCGGTGAAAGCCATTCCGCTGCTGGCGATTCTGATTTTGAGCTACACCATGGGGCAGCCGATCATCCTGTACTCGGCGGGCATCGGCAACATTCCCGTATCCTATTTCGAGGCGGCGCGCATTGACGGCGCTACGGACCGGCAGTTGTTTTTCAAGATCACCCTGCCGATGCTGCGCTCGGTAACGACCTATATCCTGATTACCTGCACTATCGGTATGCTGCAAATTTTCGCCGTGCCCTACCTGATGACCGGGGGCGGCCCCAACAACACCACGTCCACCCTGTTGATGATGGTGTATAAAAGCGCGTTTATCAACGGCAACTTCGGCTATGCGTCGGCTGTGGGCGTAATGCTGTTCCTGATTACCGCGGTGATCGCGGCGCTTCAGTTCCGCGTGATGCGCGCCGACGCGCTGGAATTTTAAGGGGGGACGAAGCATGAAAGCGAAAATTCACTGGGGGCAGGTGATCCTGCTGACCCTTCTGGTGCTGATCTTTATGTTCCCCTTCTATGTGATGCTGGTCGGCGCGTTCAAAAACCAGATGGCGCTTACGATGGTGCCGCCGGACCTGAACCCGTTTATGCGCACGACCGCCAACAACCTGAAATATGTGCTGGATAAGTCCGGCATCTTCCAATGGCTGCTGAACAGCACGGTGATGAGCCTTGGGGTGGCGTTGCTGACCGCCTTCGTATCCGGCACGGCGGGTTATTCCTTTGCGAAGAAGCGGTTCCGCGGCCATAACGTGCTGTTTGCGGTGGTGATCGCCACCATGCTTCTGCCCCGGCAGATGTTGCTGATCCCCAACTACCTGGTGGCAATGAATCTGGGGCTGACGAATCGAATGATCGGGCTGATCCTGACCAGCGTATCGCCCGCGTTTGGCATTTTCCTTTGCAGGCAGTTCATGGAAGGGCTGCCCACAGAATTGATTGAAGCGGCGGACATGGACGGATGCGGGGAAATTCGAAAGTTTGTGAGCATTGTAGTGCCGTTGAGCGCGCCTGCGATGGGCGCGCTGGCGATCTTCTCGTTTTTCTCTACCTGGAACGATTACCTGTGGCAGTTGATCATGATCAGCAGCCGTCCGCTGCAAACGGTACCAATCGGAATCGCGACGTTCTCGCAGGGGCAAATTTCTAACGTGGGCAGGCAGCTGATGGCTGCGGCCATCGCGACGCTGCCGATGCTGATTGTGTTTTTACTTTGCCAGAAAGCGTTTGTGCGCGGCATCACACTGGGCGGCGTGAAGGGCTGAGCTGCGCCGACAAATTTTGATGATGAAGGATTATTCAAAGGAGGAACCGTTATGGATAACAAGATTGTCAGGGGTGTGTACTCGGCATTCGTAAGCCCTGTGGACGGAAACGGACACATCCGCAAGGATGTGCTGCGCGAACTGATGGATTGGCAGATTGCGCAGGGAATGCAGGGTTTTTACCTGACCGGCGCGACCGGTGAAGGCAGCCAGATGAGCGAGGAGGCCCGAATGGAACTGGTGGAAACCGCCATCCGGCATAACGCGGGCCGCGCGAAGAACGTGGTGCATGTTGCCGCCGCGAATCTGGAAAGTGCCAAACGTTTGGCGCGACAGGCGAAAGCCGCCGGAGCGGATGCGCTGTCCGCCACGCCGCCCCCAACCTGTGCTTATTCCGAAAATGAGCTGTACGATTATTACGCCGAACTTTCTTCGGTAACGGATTTGCCGTTTCTGGTGTACGCGCAGCACTATTTCAAGCAAAGCGACCTGACCGGCTTCTTTGGGCGGCTGATGAAACTGCCGCACATCGCGGGTCTCAAGTATACGCGCAGCAGTTATTACGAGCTGAACCTGCTGACGCGTCTGAACGGCGGCAATATCAACGTGATCAACGGGCCGGACGAAACCCTGCTCTGCGGCTTGGTGATGGGCGCGGACGGCGGTATCGGCTCGACCTACAATGTGATGCCCGCGCAGATTCGGAATATCTGGGACCGCTATCAGGCTGGGGATATCGCCGGGGCGCGCGAAACGCAGCAGGCGGTGAACGACGTGATTACCGTGATCATCCGCCACGGCGTAATCCCCACGGTTAAATATATGCTGACGCTGCACGGGTTTGAGGTGGGCGAGGTGGAAAAGCCGGGCCGCCGGTTTGACGCGGCGGAGCGCACCGTGATCCGTGAGGAACTGAAGCGGGCGGGCTATGCCGCCATGTATCCGGGCGTACTGTAAACGTTGTGGCCGCCGCGCCTTTCGCGGTGAGAACAGAGATCGCAAGGAGGAATGATTGATGAATATCCTGTCAATTTACGCGCATCCGGCCGATCACTTTTCGGAAAGCGGTGGCACACTGGCGCTGCACGCCGCCAAAGGGGATGCAATCGCGTTGGTTACGCTGACCCATGGCGGTCGTATCCACCCCAACGCCTACGCTGAAAAAAACCGTGTGAGCGACGAAGCGGTCCGCGCGGTTACCAGGGAAGAAATTATCCGCAACAAGCGCGTGGAAATGGAAAAAGCGGCGGAGATTATCGGGGTGAGCGACCTGATCAATCTGGATTACGATGACAATTATGTGGGTGTGCAGCCGGACATCGTTCACAGGCTGGCGCAGGTGATCGCGGAGAAACGGCCGGATGTGATCATCACGGATTACCCGCTGAATGCCGTGATGCCCGACCCGCACACCGTGGCATCCGTGATGGTGCTCAACGCTCTGAACCAGGTGAGTATGTACCTGAAGAATATGGATGGGCAGAATGAGTTTTGGGTTAAGCAGGTGTTTATGACCAAGCTGCCGGTATATCCGCGTGACGCGCTGAGCCTGCATGGCATTCGTAACGATCTGTTTATCGACGTGACCCCGGTGATCGGCAAGAAGCTGAAGGCGCTGGATCAGTTCGCAAGCCAGGGCTACCGGGGCGATTACGCGCGCAAGGCGATCGAAACCGTGGACGGCATCTTCGGCAAAACCAGCTATGTCAATTTCGCCGAGGGATTCTGCCGCCTGTATAACGAAACGCGCTCCAGCCTGCCGGTTTCGCGGCATATGATGGAGAACGACGTACTGACCGCGCACAAGCGGTATTCCGCCATTAACCTGCGCGGAACGTACCCAAACGAAGAGTAAAGCGTAAACGCTCCACGCCTGCCCGATGAAGGGCGGGCGTGGGGCGGAAGGAGCAACACTGTGATATTCGATACGATCGATCATCTGGATCATTATGCTGGGCTGAACCCGGCGCTGGACCGGGCTATTGCGTTTTTCCGGCAAAATCCCCCGACGGCGCTCGCACCGGGCAGGCACGAAATCGACGGAAAACGCGCGTTCTGCACACGGTTGGAATGTCCGCTTTCACAAACCGGGGATTGGGAGGCACACGAAACCCACATTGACCTGCACATCGCCCTGCGGGACGGCGAAACGGTGCTCTGCCGCGACGCGACCACTGTGTCCGGCTGGGGAGAGCTGAACCGGGATACGGATGCGAAGCACGCGCCGATGTGCACGGAAAGCGCGCGCGTCCTGATGCCCGCGGGGACCTTCGTCATTTTCTTCCCCTGGGATGCGCATAGCCCCCAGCACGGTGCGGGCATAACGGAAAAAATTATTGTCAAGTTGGAAATGGAATAAATAAACCGCCCGGATCGGCGTTGCGTCGGTCCGGGCGGTTCTTATGTTTTTATTTACAGGGCCAGTGGAGTTTCCAGCTTCTGCCCCGCAAGCCAGACGGCCTGAAGGGACAGGTCCGCACCGCAGAGCAGGCAGTCGGCGCGCTTTCCCACGGCGATCACGCCCACGTCCTCTGCGCCAATCACCCGCGCGGGATTAGCTGTGGCGCAGCGCAGGGCGCTTTCCAGCGGAATCCCCATCGAGACAGCCTGCCGAACACAGCCAAACAGCGTGGCGACCGACCCGGCCAGCGTGCCGTCCGCAAGCGTGGCACGCCCGTCCCGGACCGTAACCGCCTGCCCGCCCAGCGTACATGCGCCGTCGCCAAGCCCTGTGGCGGAGATAGCGTCGCTGACCAGGCAGAGGCGTTCCGGGCCAAACAGCTTAAAGGCGGCGCGCACCGCGCTGGGGTGGATGTGGTACCCGTCGCAAATCAGCTCCGCCGTTACATCCGGGCGTTCCGATGCGGCGCCGATCACACCCGGCTCGCGGTGCAGCAGCGGCGGCATGGCGTTAAACAGGTGGGTCACATGCCGTGCGCCTGCGGCGAACCCGGCGGCTGCGGCGTCGTAATTGGCGGCGGTGTGGGCTTCGGACACCGTAACGCCCTCCTGCGTGACCGCGCGGATGTATTCCGCCGCGCCTTCCAGCTCCGGCGCGACGCAGGCGATGCGGATCAGGCCGCCCGCGGCCTTTTGCAGGCGGCGGAACAGGGTGATATCCGGCAAGCGCAGATATTCCGCCGCCTGCGCGCCCTTCTTGGCAGCGTTAAAAAACGGGCCTTCCATGGTGATGCCGCGCAGCACGGCGGCATTGTCCGGGGCTTCATCCCGCAGGCGCGCCGCGGTGCGGCAGGCCTTTTCCAGCGTTGCTTCCGGCAGGGTCATGGAGGCGGGGCTGAAGCTGGTGACGCCGACGCTGGCCAGATACCGGGCCATTTTTACCAGCCCGTCGTAATCGCCGTCCGAAAAATCCGCGCCGCTGTTGCCGTGCAAATGGATATCCACCAACCCCGGCCAAAGCATGGGGCAATTCGCAGGCGCCTCTTCGGCTGCGGGTTCCAGCCGCGTGAACAGACCGTTTTCCACGGTTACGGAACCATAATGAAAGGCGAAATCTTCGCCGTAATATCGCACTCCGGCTATTTTCATAGGGATGTTCCTTTCTGCGGGTCCGGCGATCCGTTGCGATGAATTTGGTTACAGGTACGGTTGTAATTCCCTGGTCACAGCCGGGACGCTGCGGCACGATCCAGCAGGAAAATGACGTTGGGATGCGTGCGTAATATGCTTGCCTGTGTGCCGGGGTCAATATCCTCCAGAATCGACTTGCGCACCGCTGTGGCTTTATCCGTGCCGGTAGCGATCAGCAGAACGCTTTTCGCGTTCATAATGCTGCCGACGCCAAGGCTTACAGCTCTGCGTGGAACATCTTCCTCCCGGTCGAAAAAGCGGCGGTTCGCTTCGATCGTGCTCTTCGTTAAGGCTACGACGTGGCAACCGTACACAAACTGGTCGGAAGGTTCGTTAAACCCGATATGCCCGTTACGGCCGATGCCCAGCAGTTGCAGGTCAATGCCGCCCGCTTCGGCAATTTTTCGGTCATATCGCGCGCATTCCCCTTCCAGATCAGGCGCGTTCCCATCCGGGATGTGTGTGCGCTCGGCGGGCAGATTGACATGGTCGAACAGTTCCTGCCGCATGAAATAACGGTAACTGCAGGGGTGCTCCGCGGGCAGCTGGCAATACTCGTCCAGGTTGAAAGTGGTCGCGTGGGAAAAATCCAGCACGCCCGCCTGATACAGCCGGATCAGCTCCCGGTAAGTCGGAATCGGAGAAGACCCTGTGGCCAGACCGAGTACGCTGTCCGGTTTTTGTAAAAGCTGCGCCCCGATCAGGATCGCGGCTGCCTGACCAACCTGCGCGGCAGTGTCGTATGTGTGTATCTGCATAATCCCATCCCCATCCTTCG
>DAOPZG010000053.1:0-16122 GCA_035353235.1 Candidatus Limiplasma sp. | reverse complement strand
GTTTTCGTGGCCAGACATGCATCCATAATGGTGAGGTCCTGATAGGGGAGCGCCAGGTTCAGCACCACGTCCGGCTGAAAATCGCGAATCAGCGCGATCAGTTCGTCCACATGATCGGCATTCACCTGCGCGGTGCGGATTTTCGTATTGCCCCCGGAAAGTTTGGCTTTTAACGCCTCACATTTGCTGATTGTGCGGCTGGCAATCAAAATCTCCTCAAAAACATTGCTGTTCTGGCAGCACTTGTGAATGGCGACAGAGGCTACGCCGCCGCATCCGATTATCAAACATTTTCCCATGGTCATTCTCCTTTCATCTGTAAAAGCAGTTCACGAACCAGCTTGCAGGCGACGGCAGTCGAAGCGCCGCTAAGGTCGTAATGCGGGGATAATTCCACCAGATCGCACCCGATCAGATTCACACGGTGCAGTTGAAGCAACGCGTTCAACAGTTCCGAAAAAGATACGCCTCCGGCTTCCGGCGTGCCTGTGCCGGGAAGGACGGACGGGTCCAGTACATCCAGATCCAGCGTGAGATAAACAGGCTGATCCGCAAGAGAACACAGCGTTTCTTCCCACCCGGACAGGTCGAAACGGTGCAAACAGGTATGCTTATCAGCAAATTCAAACTCTTCCCGTTCTCCGCTGCGGATTCCGAACTGATGGATGCGGTCATCGCCCGTCATCTCCCAGATGCGCCGCAGCACGCATGCGTGCGACAGGCGCTCGCCCAGATAGTCGTTACGCAAGTCGGTGTGCGCGTCCAGATGCAGCACGCGAAGGTTCGGGTATTTTACCATGGCCGCGCGAACAGCGCCAAGAGTTACCAGATGCTCGCCGCCCAAAAGCACTGGTCGTTTACCATCCCGGAATACTACGGCTGCCGCCTGCTCAATCAGGAGAAGCGCTTTTTCCGTATTGCCAAAGGGGAGGTCAAGATCACCCACATCGCATACCGCAAGTTCGGTCAGATCGCGATCGCAGTAAGGGGAATAGGTTTCAATTCCGTAGGATTCGCCGCGTATGGCGGAAGGGCCGAAGCGCGTGCCGGGCCGGTATGAGGTCGTTCCGTCGAAGGGAGCGCCGAAAAGCACCAGCTCCGCGTCCGAATACTCAGCCTCACAGCCGAGAAAAGTATGTACGTTCTTATTCAACTGGTTTCAGGTCCTCCTCTACGTAGGTTGGCAGGCAGAATGCGCCTCGGTGTAATTGGGTGTTATAGTATCGGGTACGGATGCCCAGACGGTTCCAGGCTTCGGCCCGCAGATTCCGGAGGGGATGCAGTTCCGGTGAGGCAAACCCAAACAGCCAGTGACCGGAAGGATAGGTGGGGATATGTGCCTGATAGACCTCGGCAACGGAGAAAACGCCATGTATTCTTTGATGCGCGCTTCGCATGGCTTTAGCGTCCTCCCGGTAAAACGGGCTTTCATGCTGATTGACTAAAATCCCTTCCGCAGTAAGCGTATGAAGGCATCCGCCGTAAAACTCCCTGGTAAACAGCACTTCGCCTGGCCCGGACGGATCTGTGGAATCCACAATAATCAGATCATAACGGTTCTCTGTATGCCGTATCCACTTCAGGCCGTCTACCTCGTGGATAGCGACTCGCGGATCATTAAAACCACAGGCGGTTTGAGGCAGGTACTCCCGACATACCGCCATCACACGGCGGTCAATCTCTGCAACGTCAATGTGCTCAATTGTCGGATATTTGATCAGTTCACGTGCAGCGCCTCCGTCTCCGCCGCCGACAATCAATACTTTATGGATGTCCGGGTTGACCGCCATAGGCACATGGGTAATCATTTCGTGATAGATAAACTCATCACGCTCGGTCAGCATCAGCACCCCGTCCAGCGTGAGGAAGCGGCCAAATTCCGGCGAGTCGTATACGGCGATTCTCTGGTAATCGCTTTGTTCCACATGCAGTTGCGCGTTTACCCGGATCGAAAAGCGCACATCCGGGGTGTGATATTCGCTGTACCATAAATCATCCATGTCTGTTTTCCTCCGTTACAACGTTCAGCCGAGTAATATCCATGGCTTCCGGGCCAGTCAGCAGGCAGCCTTTCGATTTGGCATACCCGATATAATCAACGATCTGCGGGGTGATGCGCTCGCCAGGTGCCAGAACCGGTATCCCGGGCGGATAGGCCATGACAAACTCCGCGCTGATCCCGCCGATACACCCGGAAAGCGGCAGGCTTTCCTTTTCCGCGTAAAACGCGTCCTGTGGTGAAAGCGCAACGTCCGGCGCAAGATACTCGCTTTCCCACAAACCTTTCCGATCACGTTTGTACAGCCTGCGGATATCGGAAAGCGCGCTGATCAGCCGCTCGACATTTTTTGTCTTGTCACCTACGGATAAATAAGCGAGGAAATTGCCAAGATCGCCAAACTCAACCTGAATATCGTACTGGTCGCGCAGAATATCGTATACTTCAATCCCGGCCAGCCCAACGGAGAGGGTATTTACGGATAATTTCGTTTCGTCAAAATCGAACACGCTGTCTCCGTTGATCCGTTCCCGGGAAAAGGCATAATAATCGCCAAGCAGGTTGATTTCCTCCCGCGCGTATCGGGCAAAACGCTTCACCTTATCAAAAAGGGCAACACCGTTCAGCGCAAGGTTACGACGGGATATGTCCAGACTGGAAAGCAGGAGATAACTGCCGCTGGTCGTCTGGGTCAGGTTGATGATCTGGCGAACGCGATCCGCGTTCACACAAGGCCCGCAAAGCAAAAGAGAGCTCTGCGTAAGCGATCCGCCGGACTTATGAAGGCTGACAGACGCCATATCCGCGCCGGCTGCCATGGCGGAAAGCGGCAGGCCGTTGCCAAAGTAGAAATGCGTGCCGTCCGCCAAAACGCGCATACCCTGTGCGTGCGCCAATTCCGTAATCCGTCGGATATCGGAGCAAACGCCGTAATACGTCGGGTTGTTCACCAGCAACGCTTTAGCATCCGGATGGAAATGCAGGGCTATCTCCACAGATGAAACCGACATCCCCAGCGTAATGCCAAGCTGCTGATCGGTTTCCGGGTTAATGTAAACCGGTATACCGCCACAGAGCACCAGCGCGTTGATGACGCTTTGGTGCACGTTGCGCGGGAGGATAATCTTTTCACCCTTCTTTACTGAAGAAAGAATCATCGCCTGCACGGCGGAGGTGGTGCCGCCCACCATAAAAAACGAATGCGCAGCACCAAACGCTTCGGCGGCCAACGCTTCTGCTTCTTTGATCACGCTGGTAGGATGACACAGGTTATCCAGCGGTTTCATGGAATTGACGTCTACGCTCAGGCACTGCTCCCCTAAAAATTCCGTCAGCGCGGGGTTGCCCCGGCCGCGCTTATGGCCCGGAACGTCAAAGGGCACAATTCGCTCGTCACGCATGGCTTTCAGCGCCTCGTAAAGCGGCGCGCGCGTCTGGTCCATCAGCGGTCAGCCTCCTGATAGATATTGGTGCCGCTGAAAATCTCCAGCATTTCACGACGGAGAGCGTTTGTAATGCCCAGCCGCACCTGTGGCTTGATCTCATAAACATCGGCGTTAAACAGGTAGTTTTGCAGCACGATGTCCTTAATCAGCATCCGGGTGTGAAAGATATTGGCCTGATAAACATTGATATCCATCGCGTCGTACTTTTCCAGCGTATTCCGGTCAATATAGTCCTGGATAGAGGTGACTGGATGATCCATAAACAGTTTTTTTCCGGTTACGTCCCGCGTAAATCCGCGCACCCGATAATCCAGCGTAATAATATCCGAATCAAAGCTGCCCAGTAAAAAATCCAGCGTGGAAAGCGGGGTGATTTCCCCGCAGGTGGAAACGTCAATATCCACCCGGAAAGTAGCGATGCTTGTTTCAGGATGGTATTCAGGATAAGTGTGAACCGTTACATGGCTTTTGTCCAGATGCCCGACCAGCGTTTCTCCGGCGCGGTTCTTCGCCATGCTTTCCTCGGCGATGAGGCAGGTTACGCTTGCGCCCTGCGGTTCGTAATCCTGCCGGGAAATATTCAGCACCACAGCGCCGATCATCCCAGTCAGTTTTTCCAAAATATCGGTCAGTCGCTGAGAATTGTACTGCTCGTTGATATAGCGAATATAATCCTGCTGCTCACGCGCTGTTTTTGCATAACAAATATCATAAATATTAAAGCTAAGGGATTTCGTGAGGTTGTTAAAGCCGTACAGTTTCAGTTTCTCTTCCATGGGTTTCCCTCCGCAACATCGATCAAATCAAAAAAAGATGCGCCCTTTTACAAGGGCACATCCTGTTTAACGATTATGCATACACGAGCGGGGACATGGAACGACATAGTTTACCGTCGTTTCGTCCGTCCGGCTCCTGCGAAGCATATAGAGTCTATACAGTAAGAACTTACTTTTACTACTCTTTTGACCGTTTTACAAGCGTGTACCCAAGTACACTTGGTTATGAAGTAACCAACTGGCTATTCAGTAGCCAACTCATAAAATTTGCGCTTTCGCGCAATCAAACGTGCGGGACGAACCCCACACTCGGCAGTTGACCCGGCTGTCCGTAAGCCTTTGGTTTCCCGGGAGGGAAACGGGTCAGTAAGTTCTTGCCGCGGGAGCGGCACGAAACATGCGTATCATAATATAGAAGTGGGGGAATGTCAACGTTTTTTTTGATCGGCTCATACGTGGCAGGATGCAGGCGAAATATGGGTGAACGAATATAGAAAAACAAAAAAGTGAGCCGCCTGAACGAATCAAAGCAACCCACTATGGCAGGGGCAGAAGGACTCGAACCCTCAACAAAGGTTTTGGAGACCCACGTGTTACCATTACACCATGCCCCTTCGGAACACGAGTGCAAGTATAACGGATTTGAATTTGAATGTCAAGCGTTCTCCGGCCTGCCTGTTAAATTTTGATCCGTGAGAAGGAATGGGTAAACATGCCGTCGAAAGCTAAAACAAGAACTAACGTTTGCGTTTGGAGGGATGTAGCGATGAATAGGGGACTTGGGATTGCCCGCTGTGGACTGGCGTGCTGCCTGTGCAGCGAAAGCGACCATTGCAGAGGCTGCAACAGCGGGGATTGCCCGGATAAGGATTGGTGCGAAAACCGGAATTGCTCCCGGCAAAGGGGGTTGAACGGTTGTTACGAATGCACGGAAACGGAATGTCGTAAAGGCTTGCTGCAAAAGATCAAGCCTTATGCCTTTGTGCGTTATATTCGTCTGCACAGCATCTCGGCGCTGATGGATTGCCTTGAACGAAACGAGAAAAACGGGGTTGTCTACCATCGTTCGGGAATCACGGGAGACTACGATGACTTTACCGATGTGGACGAGCTGCTTGCATTTATTGAAACCGGAACCGTCAAAAAATGAGATGTTTCTAATTTAATAATCAATGTTCCCCGGGGCAATCACAGAAGCGGTTGCTCCGAATTTTATAACATTGTATACAAGATTGTTTTGCATATTCAATACAGCGAAAATACAAATTATGGCTTGAAAGCAATGATAGCCTGTATTATCATCAATTTATCCTTCCGATTCAGCCGTTACCGTGTCAATCGGGAAGAAATAAGGGAATAAGGAGACTAACACAATGAGAAACATGGCCAACAAGCTAGTCGCTCTTGTGCTGTGCCTTACGCTCGTACTCACCGTCGGGAGCTTCGCTACTGCCGAAAGCAGCGGCAAAGTGCTGAAGGTGCAGATCGAGACTGAAGTACAGTCGTTGGATCCCCAAGTGGCCACGGATGGCACTTCCTTCGAGGTTATTGCAGATTTTACCGACGGTCTTTATCAGATCGACGCCAGCGGCGCCGCTGTGCCTGCTTTGGCTGCCGATACCCAGGTAAGCGAGGACGGCCTTACCTATACCTTTAAAATTCGTGACGACGCGTACTGGTCCAACGGCGATCCCGTTACAGCCGACGACTTCGTATACGGCTGGCAGCGCGCCTGCGATCCTGCGTTCGCGAGCGAGTACGCCTACATGCTCACCGACATCGGTCTGGTGAAAAACAGTGTAGCCGTGAACAAGGGCGAAATGCCGGTGGATCAGCTGGGCGTGAAGGCGATCGATGACAAAACGCTGGAAGTGCAGCTGGAAAGCCCAGTCAGCTTCTTCGCCAGCCTGATGTATTTCCCGACCTTCTACCCGGTCAACCGCGCCTTCTGCGAGAAGTGCGGCGACAAGTTCGGTACCAGCCCGGATACCGTGCTCTCCAACGGCGCGTTTATCCTGACCAGTTATGAACCCGCAGCTACCAGCTTTACGCTGGAAAAGAACCCCAAGTATTTTGACGCAGCCCGCGTGCAGCTGGATGGCCTGAACTATCAGGTGATCAAAGACAGCCAGACCGCCCTGCTCAGCTACCAGAACGGTGATCTGGATGTGGTAACTCTGTCTGGCGATCAGGTGGACCTGGTGCAGGACGATCCGGAATTTACCACGATGAACGCCGGTTACCTGTGGTACATCACCGTGAACCAGGCGGATTATCCCGAACTGGCGAACGTGAACTTCCGCAAAGCGCTGGCTGCGGCCTATGACCGCGACGCTATCTGCGCCTCCATCATCAAAGACGGTTCTGTGCCCGCAACCTTCGCGGTGCCCGAACAACTCGCGACCGGCCCGGACGGTAAAGATTTCCGCGAAACCGCCCCGACCTATGAAGGTTTTGATAAGGATTCTGCCGCCAAGTTCTACGCCGCCGCGTGCGAGGAACTGGGCAAGAAGGAATTCAGTATCACCCTGCTTGTGGAAGACGATCAGATTGCGCAGAACATCGCCGCCTTTATCCAACAGGAATGGCAGAACACTCTGCCTGGCGTAACGGTGGAACTGAAGGTGGAAACCAAGAAACAGCGTATTCAGGACATCCAGAACGGCGATTATGACGCATGCCTCACCCGTTGGGGACCGGACTATGCCGACCCGATGACGTACCTTGGTATGTGGATTACCGGCAACAGCAATAACTATGGTCTGTGGAGCAACACCGACTACGATACCATCATCAAACGCTGCGTAAGCGGCGACCTGGCCATGGATCCTGCCGGCCGTTGGGACGCGCTGCATCAGGCGGAAAAGATTATCATGGATAATATGGTGATCCTGCCTGTGTACCAGAAGTGCAACGCCATGATGGTGAAGAGCACCGTAAAGAACCTCGAGTGCCACTCCATCGCCCTGAACCGTGTCTATAAAGACACGACCATCGAGTAATCCCTGGCAATCCATGGAAGCCGCGCAGTGTCCGTTCGTGGCCGCTGCGCGGCTTTTTCCCCTTGTTGGAGAAACCACCTCACGAGAGGGGCGCACGCCATGCGACGGTATATCATCAAACGCCTGTTAATTTCCATTGGTACGATCTTTGTCGTGATTCTGTTGCTTTTTATTCTTTTACAGTTGATGCCCGGTTCGCCTTTTAACGATGAAAAATTGAACGTGGATCAGCGCGCCGCGCTGTATGAAAAGTACGGTTTGGATCAACCGCTGATTATACAGTTCTTCAAATATGTCGGTAATATGCTTCGGGGGGACTTTGGCGTTAGCTATACGATCAGTAAGAACACGCCGATTACCCAGCTGCTGCAAACCAGGCTGCCCATCAGTCTGAGTATTGGCGGCGAAGCGGTGTTGCTGGGAGCGGTCATCGGGTTAATTTTAGGAATCGTCGCCGCGATCTGGCATGGAACGGTGTGGGATACTATCGCTACGATTGTATCCGTTATCGGCGTAAGCGTACCTTCGTATGTATTTGCGCTGGCGCTTGCCTATGTGTTCGGTTACCAGCTTAACTGGTTTCCGCTTCTTTATGATATGAAAATCCCCTTGCAATCCTCGGTGCTTCCCAGCATCGCGCTTTGTATGTTTACGATTGCTTCCATCGCGCGCTTTACCCGAAGTGAAATGCTGGAAGTCCTCGGGAGCGATTATATCCTGCTTGCGGAAAGTAAAGGGGTGTACGGGCCGAAGCTGATTGTGCGCCATGTGCTGCGCAATGCGCTAATCCCCATTGTGACGGTCCTTGCGCCGCTGATCGTCGGCCTGATGACCGGCAGCCTTGTCGTAGAGAAAATCTTCTCCATCCCGGGCATCGGAAGCCTGCTGGTAACCGCTATTCAATCCAACGATTATAACGTCGTGATTGTCTTAAGCTTTATCTACAGCGCCATGTATATCGGTATCATGTTAGTGGTGGACATTTTGTACGGCGTTATCGATCCGCGCATCCGCCTGAGCAAGGAGGGCCCGCATGACTGACATCCAGAATAATGCCGATATTTCGTTTTTACCCGGGGATTTCGAACTGAAGGGTGCGGAAAACACCAAACTGGACATGAATTTTGCCAGCCAGCGTTTTTGGAAGGAAGCCGCCATGCGCTTCCGTAAAAACAAAGGAGCCGTTTTCAGCCTGATCACTATCCTGCTGGTAATCCTGCTGGCCATATTTGGTCCGATGATTTCCCCGTATACATACCAGCAGCAAAACATCAAACAGACCAACTGGGCGCCGCGCGTGCAGGGCCTTGAAAATCTGGGGATTTTCGATGGTTCGGAATCGCTCAAAACATCCACCGGTACAAAACTGAAAAACGCCTATGTTGTAGATAAAGAAACCGGTGCGAAGAACGATACCTATTACTGGTTCGGTTCCGACGCCCTGGGGCGTGACATCTGGACACGAACTTGGACGGGAACCCGCGTGAGCCTCTATATTGCCGTAGTTGCGGTATTGATTGATATGCTGATCGGCATGAGTTATGGGTTGATATCCGGTTATTTCGGCGGAAGGGTCGATTCGGTTCTGCAGCGGTTTGCAGAAATCATTAACAGTATTCCGACACTGGTGATCGTTACGCTGCTGATGTTGATCATGAAACCAGGACTGATGACCATTACCATCGCCCTGATGCTGACCGGCTGGATCGGGATGAGCCGCATCGCGCGCGCGCAAATGCTGAAACTGAAGGAGCAGGAATTTGTGCTGGCCAGCCATACGTTGGGGGCAAGCAATTTCCGGGTGATCTTCAGTGAAATTTTACCCAACATTATCGGTCAGTTAATTACTAACACCATGTTTTCGATTCCTAACGCGATTTTCACCGAAGCGTTTCTGAGCTTTGTCGGTCTTGGCATTCCCGAGCCGATGTGCTCGCTGGGGTCGCTGATCAGCTATGCTTTCAAGAGCTTCACCACGCATCCCTTCCAGATCGTTCCGCCGGTCATCGTGCTGGCGTTGTTGATGCTTTGTTTCAACATGCTTGCGGACGGCCTGCGCGATGCGCTGGATCCCAAAATGAAGGAAATGTGAGGAGGCTGTGGAGATGCAGAAAGACAATCTGATTCTGTCCATCCGCAACCTGGACATCAGTTTTCAAACGAATGCAGGCGCAGTACACGCTATCCGGGGCGTGGATTTGGACCTGCACAGGGGAGAGACCGTCGCAATCGTAGGGGAAAGCGGCTCCGGAAAAAGCGTATCCATGAAGGCCGTCATGGGGATTCTGGACAAAAACAGCGTGGTCAATCACGGAGAAATCCTGTTTACCTATCAGGAGAACGGGATCAGCAAAACAGTCGATATTCTGAAAATGGACCGGAAAACGATCCGGCATACAATCAACGGTCGCCATATCGCCATGGTTTTTCAGGATCCCATGACGTCATTGGACCCCACAATGTCGGTCGGAAAGCAGATCATCGAGGGGATGATGCTGCATGAACACATCGGTCGCAGGGAAGCGCTGGAGAGAGCTGTGTCCCTTCTAGACATGGTTGGGATTCCGGAACCGGAAAAACGGATTAAAAACTACCCGCACCAGTTGTCGGGAGGGATGCGGCAGCGCGTAGTCATCGCCATTGCGCTGGCCTGCGACCCGGACGTGCTGATATGCGACGAGCCGACAACCGCGCTGGATGTGACCATTCAGGCTAAAATACTTGAACTGATCAAGAAAATCCAGGCGGATATGGGTATCAGCGTAATTTACATCACGCATGACTTAGGCGTTGTGGCCAAGGTGGCGGATTATGTGAACGTAATGTACGCGGGAAACATTGTCGAAAAAGGCATGATTGACGAAATCTTCTATGATCCCCGGCATCCGTACACCTGGGGCCTTCTATCCGCTATGCCGGACCTGGATACGAATGATGAGCGGCTTTACGCGATTCCGGGCAGCCCACCCAATCTTATGCACGAACGCCCAGGCGACGCGTTTGCGCCCCGTAATATATATGCCCTGAATATTGACGACCGCCTGATGCCGCCGATGTTTCGGGTGACCGACACGCATTACGCAGCCACATGGCTTCTGCACGAGAATGCCCCGAAAGTGGAAATGCCGCCAGAGTTGAAGGAGCGTATTCTGCGAATGAAAAAGGAGGCGGAACGATGAGCGAGCCTCTTTTAAAGGTGGAAGGGCTTAAACAGTACTTCCGTATTAACAGCCATTTTACCGTGAAGGCGGTCGATGGTGTCAACTTTACGATCAACCCGGGAGAAACATACGGATTGGTTGGCGAAAGCGGTTCCGGTAAAAGCACGATTGGCCGGAGCGTCATCCGCCTGTATGAGCCGACCAAAGGAAAAATTACGTTCGATGGCCGGGACATCAGCGGCAAGATGAACAGGGAGACCGAAAAACACCTGCGAACCGGTATGCAGATGATTTTTCAGGACCCGATGGCTTGCCTGAACCCCCGTAAAAAGGTAAGCGATATTATCGCACAGGGACTGGACATTCATCACATCTGTGCTACGCAAAAAGAGCGTAATGACAGGATCTCCGAAATTCTGGAGCAGATCGGGCTTGCGCCGGAACACGCATCCCGTTATCCGCATCAGTTTTCCGGCGGTCAGCGCCAGCGTGTCGGCATTGCACGCGCACTGATTATGCGCCCTCGGCTGATCATCGCGGATGAATGCATCAGCGCGCTGGATGTGAGCATTCAGGCGCAGGTGGTTAATCTGATGAAGGATATTCAACAAAAGACCGGATGCGCTTACCTGTTCATCGCACATGATTTGAGCATGGTTAAATACATCAGCGACCGGATCGGAGTACTCCATCTGGGTCATCTGGTGGAAACAGGCACGAAGGACGAAATCTTCACAAATCCTATTCATCCATACACAAAGAGTTTGTTATCCGCGATTCCACATCCCAATCCCGAGGCGGAAAAGTCGCGTAAGGCGATGAGCTACGATTATCGCGCTTTCGGCGTGGATTACAACAAGGGCACCGAGCATTTGGTGAACGGCACCCATTTCGTGCTGGCTACGGATAGCGAATATACAGACTGGACGAAAAATACCTGAACGTGCCCGCATGCCTGCGAGCTATATGAAAAAGCGAGCTCTCCTGAATACAGGAAAACTCGCTTTTCTTAATCCGAAAAGGTAATTCCGTCCATCGATGTTCGTGTACGCCAGCATTTTTGCCACCGTCTGCACAGCAGATAGTATGCCAGATCCGCTTCAGTTTCATTTGCGAATGCGCCGAAAACTGCCGAGCCGCTGCCAGTCATGGCTGCGTAATGAGCGCCGCATGAAAAAAATGCCATCACCGCTTCCCGGATCGGGGGGCGCAGGTTTTCGCTGGAAGGTTGCAGCACATTGCCTGCGCAGGCAGCAAAATGGGTGAAATCGCCTCTGGATAGCGAGGCGAGCGCCTCTTCGGTATCCGGGTGCGCAACCGTACGCAATGTGTCGAAAGCGGCAAATGCCTCGCGGGTAGCCAAACCGCCGCAGGGTTGAACCACGACAAGCGGAATGGCAGGCAGCGGCGTAAGGGACTGCACGACTTCGCCCATGCCGCCTACGCGCGCGAACCCACCCGCGACAAGAAACGGCACATCCGCGCCGACTTCCGCGCCAAGATGCATTAAGCGCTCTCTGCTGAACCCGATGTGCCACAGCTGATTCAGCCCAACCAGCGCCGCGGCTGCGTCGGCGCTGCCGCCTCCCATTCCGGCCCCGGTGGGAACCAGCTTTTGCAGTACACAGCTTGCGCCGGAATTTGTTCCGGCTGCTTTTTGGAGTATATCAGCGGCTTTCAGCACCAGATTATCCGTTTGGGACAGCTGCGGGTTTCCGCTGACAGAAAGCGAAAGTGATTGGGCTTCTTCCAGCGTCAGCCGGTCTGCCAGTTCTACCCCGCTGATCAGCATATCCATGCGATGATAACCGCTTGGAAGTTTCTCCAGAATATCCAGCGTCCAATTGATCTTGGCCCGGGCGAGAAGTGAGAGCATTGCGTACAGCCCCTTCTTGTGCTATATTACGTATTATATCAGGGAATGTTCCGGCAGGGAATAGGGGGCACAGCGTATGAAGGCAAACAAAGGAATTCCGATTTTAATATCACTGGACGCCCAATCCGCTGCCAACAGCCAGCCGGAGGATGCAATCCGGTTGATCACCACCGGAGAACTGTACGAAAGCGCGGAAGAAACGGTTCTTCGTTATGAAGAAAGTCTGGATGAACAGGAACCACCGCAGAAAATCGAGCTCTCTCTCCGGCGGGATGGAATCACCATGACAAGAAAAGGCACTTCGGAAGGAAAAATGGTATTCCAAAAGGGGCACCGTTATGAAAGCCAGTACCATACTCCGTTTGGTGATATGGATCTGGCTCTTTTCTGTACCCGCGCTGATTATCAAAAAGGGAAAAATGGTGGAGAACTGACCCTGCAATATCAGCTGGATTTAGGTGGCCAATTTGCAGCTATGCATGATATGCGCCTTCACTGGACACGAAAGAAGGAAGGCTGATGCTTTCCGAAATTCAACAGGAGCTTTTTGATTGCCTTCATGAAATTGGCTTTGTCCGTCGGTCACGCACTGATGACGCTCTCTTTATCTGTGATGCGCCTCGTCGTAACGAAACACAGCAATTGTTGCCTGTTACACAACGATTGACAAAAATGGGTTACGTAATCACGCAGACGGAAAATCGCCTCTGGAAAATCGACCTGAACGACGAACGGTTTCAGTCGTTATTCCCACATATCTCCGATGAAAGAATCATACCGTTTCCAGTAGATTGCCCCGCTTCTCTGACGATATACGAACTGGCCTGCCTGCTTTCGGCGCATCCTGTCGCATGGGATCTTCAGCCCAGGCCGATGCTATGCCGAATCGTAAAGCACACGGATTCCGTGAGCGAAATGAACCGAATGGCTCCAATGCTGCTTGAAGAATGTGCCGAACGGCTGCGCGGGGGGGAGCCTCTTCCCAGCGAGGCTGCAGGTCTGCTTTTTATGTTAACGGTACATCCACAGAGGAGGATTCAGCCATGATCCTACGTTACTACGGACACTCGCTGTTTACCATGGCGCTGGAGTGCGGCGTAACGCTGCTGACTGACCCATACGGTGACTTTTTCGATTACCCCAAACGGCAATTGAAAGCGGATATCGTAACAATATCCCATCATCATCACGACCATGATGCCCTCTCGATGGTGGCAGGGCGCGCGGTTGTGCTGGATCAACCGGGGCAGTTTACTCCCGCGCCGGGGTTGAGCGTAACGGGCGTTCCCGGCTGGCACGACGCTCACAACGGCGCGCAGCGCGGGGGCAACCTGATGTTTGTGATTGAAACAGAAGGATTGCGGATCGTACATATGGGGGATATCGGGCACAGGCTGACAGATCGGCAGTGCTTGCAGTTGGGCACGCCCGACCTGCTGCTGATTCCCGTGGGAGGCAACTATACGATTGACGCACAGACAGCGGCGGAAACTGTGAACAGGCTTCATCCTCGCGTAACGATTCCAATGCATTATCAGACCGAATATGATCGCCAAATGCCCATCCAGACAGAAGCACCCTTTTTACAGTTGATGGGTATGCAACCTGTACCCGTATCGGTCGCACGCTTCACAGCGGGAGATTTATGCGAGAGGGAACCTGTGATGAGGATGTCGGTAACCGCACCTACCATATCTTGACAAGCTTGTTTACCCGGCATACAATACATGGCAGGTGCTTCACTTTCTGTCCATTCGTTAAAGCTTTCTCCCAAACGAGAGCGTTTAGCGGCGTAAAATTCTAAAGGTTCATAAAGGAGCGATGGACTATGAAATATGTCTTCATTACGGGCGGTGTAGTATCTTCCCTTGGGAAAGGGCTTACGGCTGCGTCGCTCGGTAAGCTTCTTACAGCGCGCGGGTATCGCGTCAGCCTGCAGAAACTGGACCTGTTTTATAATGTCGAGCCGGGATTTCTGAGTCCGCTGGAACATGGGGAAGTATTTATTACCGAAGATGGCACAGCAGCGGACCTTGACATTGGTCATTTTGAGCGCTTTGTGAACGTCACCCTTCCGGGCGATGCCAGCTCTACGACCGGAAAGATCCATCGCCGTTTGCTCGAACGCGAACTGAACGGTGAATTCCACGGCGCTACGGTACAGGCGATACCGCATGTCACCAATGAGATCAAACGATGTATTCGCGATGCGGCGAAAAATGCCGGCGCTGAGATTCAACTGGTGGAAATCGGCGGCACTGTGGGGGATATGGAGGCATCTGTTTACCTGGAAGCTATACGGCAGATGCGGTGGGAATGCGAAAACCCCAATGATTGCTGTTATCTTCATATCACGTTGATGCCTTATATCTCCACGGCTGGCGAGCTGAAAACCAAACCGACTCAAAGCAGCGTGAAGGTATTACGCTCGATGGGTATACAGCCAGACGTTATCGTATGCCGCACGGAAGTGCCAATGTCAACAGACGCGAAAGATAAAATCGCGCTCTTCTGCAATGTAAAAGCGGCTAACGTGATCCAGAATCTGGATGTGGATTGCCTTTATGATATTCCCCTGATGCTTGAAAAAGAAGGAATGGCACGCGCGGTTTTAAACGAACTCGGGTTGGAGAACCGCCAAGCCGAACTGGATGAATGGAAAGCGATGGTGAAGCACCGCCGCGAATTGACGGATAAGGTGAATGTTGCGCTGGTCGGAAAATATGTGTCTGTGCCGGATGCTTATTTGTCTGTCGCAGAAGCGCTCCGTCATGCAGGCTTATCGCAGGATATGCTGATTTCTCTCCGTATGGTTGACAGCGCCAGACTGACGCCGGATGCTGTTGCAGAACAGCTTAAAGATGCGGACGCAATCGTTTTACCGGGCGGCTATGGTTCCCGGGGAGCGGAAGGGATTATTCTTGCAGCACAATACGCGCGTGAGAATCGGATTCCACTTCTGGCGATCGGATATGGTATGCAGCTGGCCGTTGTAGAAGCGGTGAGAAACCTTCTGGGTAAAGAAGGAGCCAATTCCGCAGAAGTGGATCCCATGGCGCCAGACCCGGTAATCCGGATTCCGGAGGATCGGGTATGCAGGAACGACAGCCGGGGTGCGACACGCATGGGGGGAAGCGACATCCGGCTTTCCGACGGAGCGATAGAAAGACTGTATGGAAACAGCCTTATCCATGAACGCCACAGCAACCGTTACGAGGTGGATCAGCAATTTGTAGCCCCACTTGCGCAAAAAGGGTTGCGTATGGTCGGCGTGAATATCGAAACCGGCTATCCGGAAGCTTTTGAACTGGATGGTCATCCCTATTATGCTGCCGTGATTTACCATCCGGAATATGTTTCCAGACCCGGTCACCCGCATCCGCTATTTACGGCGCTGATCCAGGCGGCGAAAAAGTCCCGGTGATGATATGGGGCGTTCGCCTTGCCCCAACGGATGTACCCTTCTGTTCCCGGCTTCCGCCGGGAACTTTTTACATTTATACTTTATTTTCAACCAGATACAGTTCATAGAACCGTTTGCATCCGGTTCGGTTTGTGATATAATTTTGTAATGGTTGCGCAAGATTTACGAAAAGGGGGGATTGCCCGAATGCAGCAGAATACGCCGCAGCAACACAGGCCCACGAAGAATTACGCGCCCAGAAAACGGAGGAGCCGTGCGGCGTCGATCCTGCCGATCATGCTGCTTTTTGTTGTGTTGCTTGCTGGAATGTACTTTGTGTTTCCCAAAGAGGCGGGCAAACATATTGGCAGTTCCACGTATGACGGCTTAGTCATCAGCGAGGTCATGGCGGCCAACTCGTCGGCGGTGCCGGATGAGAATGGCAAGTTCAGCGACTGGC
>DAOPZG010000052.1:0-16488 GCA_035353235.1 Candidatus Limiplasma sp. | reverse complement strand
CCTTTTCGTAGCCCTGCGCCGCCGCCTTCACCTTTATAAAATCCATTTGAATAACCCCTTCCTTTACAGCGACGCAACCGCGCCGTTCCATACGATTTTACGATAGTTTTCCGGGTCGGTATCCCCTTCGGTGGAAAACAACAGCACACGGGATTGCGCGTTCAGGCCAAGCTTTTGTTTCAGCTCCGCGTAAGCGGGGTCGGTCATCACGGCATCCAGCACGCCCATACCCACCGCGCCGCTTTCGCCCGATACCACCTGCGGGTCGCCCTTTATCGGCGCACCCAGCATCCGCATGCCCCGCGCGCTCACCCAGTCCGGACAGCTCACGAAAGCCGCGGCATGGTTACGTAAAATATCCCATGAAAGGATATTGGGTTCTCCGCAGGCCAGCCCCGCCATAATGGTGGGCATGTCGCCCTCCACAATGCGCGGCCGCCCGTCGCCGGCCACCGCCCCGCGGTACAGGCAATCCGCCGCGGTTGCTTCCACCACCGTCACCACCGGCGGATTTTCGGCAAACCGGTTAAACAGGTAGCCCTGCACCGCGCCCGCAAGCGAGCCTACGCCCGCCTGAATCAACACATGCGTCGGCGCGCCGCCTGTGGCCGCCACAAACTGATCCGCCGCCTCGCGCGCCATGGTGCCGTATCCCTGCATGATATAAGAAGGGATTTCTTCGTACCCATCCCACGCGGTATCCTGCACCACCACGCCGTTAGGGGTCGCGGCCGCTTCTCTGGCCGCAATCCGCACGCACTCGTCATAATTGACGTTTTCAATCGTAACCTGCGCGCCTTCTTTGGCGATATTGTCGTAGCGGATTTTCACGCTGCCCTTGGGCATATGCACCACCGCCCGCTGGTGGAGCTGCCGGGCCGCCCACGCCACGCCGCGGCCGTGGTTGCCGTCCGTCGCGGTATAAAAGGTAGCCTGCCCGAATTCGTCTCTCAGCGTATCGGAGGTGAGGTACTGATAATCCATCGCGGCGACATCGCGCCCGAGGCGGTCGGCGATGTAATGCCCGATGGCGAAAGAACCGCCCAGCACCTTAAAAGCATTCAATCCGAAACGGTAACTTTCGTCTTTTACGCACAGCGCCCCCAGCCCCAGCCGCGCTGCCATACCGGTCAGATTGGCCAGCGGCGTTACCGAATACTGCGGAAAACTGCGGTGGAAACGATACGCCTTTTCCACATTGGTCAGGCTCATGATGGATAAGGATTGGTCGTCCGATTTGGGCATATGGTTGGTCGTCCACTGGATCGGTTGCATTGCTTACCCTCCCATATTCCGCCCCTCAGGGTGGCAGTAAACCAGATATTCCGTACCGTTATTCCTTGCCGACATGCCGGTAGGTTTCGTCCACCACGCGCTCCAGCGCGTTCAGGATACTCTCGTACCCCGTGCAGCGGCACAGGTGCCCGGAAATCAGCTTGCGAAGCTCCTCCCGGCTGTAGCGTTTCCCGGTGCCCACAATTTCTACGGCGCTCATAATCAGCCCCGGGGTGCAAAAGCCGCACTGTGTGGCTGCCTCGTCGATAAACGCCTGCTGGATGGGGTTCAGCTCGCCAGTGGGGCTTTTAAGCCCTTCCACGGTCATGATGTGCTTTCCTTCCGCCCAGACGGACAGATAGATGCAGCTGTCCATGGCCTCGCCGTCCACCAGCACGGTGCACGCGCCGCACTCCCCCACCTCGCAGCCCTTTTTAACGCTGGTCAGCCCCAGCCGGGTGCGCAGCGTATCGGCCAGGCTTTCCCGCTCGTCCACAGGGATGCTGACTTCGCCGCCGTTTACGGTCATGTTCAGGGTTTTATACATCTGTTTCGCCTCCCGCATTCCGGATGGCCTGTTGTACCGCGCGCCGCGCCAGCTCCCCCACCAGTTGCAGACGAAACTCCTTGCTGGCACGCCAGCTGCTGCGGGGCTTTACCTCTCCCTGCGCGCCTTCCGCGATCCGGTCGAACAATTCCGCGTTGATGGGCGCGCCGCATACCGCCTGCTCGGTAGTCGTGCAGCGCATGGGCGTCGGGGCGGCCACGCCGTAGGCCAGCCGCAGTTCAGCCAGTGATTTTCGGTCCGGCGAAAGCTTCGCCATTGCCGCGCAGCCGAGAGTGGCGATCTCCATGGCTTCGCGCTTGCCGTATTTTAGGTAGCATCCGCCAAAGCCCTCATAATCCGCTTTGGCGATATGGATGGCCGTCAGGATCTCGTCATGTGCGCGAACGGTTTTACCGGGGCCGGTATAAAACTCCCGGATCGGCACCTGCCGCACACCGTTTTTCCCTGTAAGCTCCAGCATGGCGTTCAGCGCCCAAAGAGAACTGGCGCTGTCCGCGCTGGTCACGCCGTTGCACACGTTGCCGCCGATGGTGCCGATGTTGCGGATCTGCGGCCCGCCCACCTGATCCACCGCGTAGGCCAGCATCGGCATGGTTTCCAGAATGATCGGGTTGTTGGCGATATGGCTGAACACGGTCGCCGCGCGGATGATCACCTCGCCGTCGGCCGTCCGCTCGATGCCGTTAAGCTCCGAGATGCCGTGGATGCTCACCAGCGAACAGCCCGCCAGTCGCCCCTCGCGAATCTGGATCAGCACATCGCTGCCGCCGGAAATCACCACGGCCTTTTCGTCCTCGTTCAGGGCGCGCACCGCGTCCTGAACGCTGACCGCCTGATAGTATTTTTCAATGTCATACATGGCCGCCAACCTCCTTGAGCAGTCCTGCCTTCACAAAGCCTTCCACCATCTTCTGCGGGGAAAGAGGCAGGGTGTCGAACGCCACGCCGGTCGCCTGCAGCACCGCATTGCGGATGGCGGGGGCGGGTGATATGGCGGGCGGCTCGCCCAGCGCCTTGTTGCCGAACGGGCCGGAAGGGTCCTCCAGTTCCACGAAAGCCGCTTCCAGCGTTGGCTGGTCCAGTGCCGTGGGAATTTTATAATCCAGCAGATTGTCGTTCAGCGGCCGGCCCTTCTCGTCGTACAGCAGTTCTTCGGACAGGGCATAGCCCATGCCCATGCTCATACCGCCCTGCACCTGCCCCTCGGCCAGCTTGGGATTAATGAGGATACCGCTGTCGTGCACGTTCAACAGGCGGAGCACTTTCACCCTGCCCAGCGGAATATCCACCTCCACCTCGGCGAAGGTACAACCGGTGGCGAGGGTGTTCTCCTTACAGTCGATGCTGCATTCCGCAAAAATGCGTTCGGCACGGTCGCGGCTGTACTGGGCTTCCAGCGCCAGATCAGCAAGCGCCATGAGCGGAGCGCGGTTGGATTTGCGCACCACCTGATCGTTTTGTACATCCAGCTCTTCGGCGGGCTTTTTAAGTTTATAGGCCGCGTAATCGAGGATTTTCTGCTTCAGCAGTTCGCCTGTGCGCTTCACCGCCTGCCCGCATACGTAGGTTTGCCGTGAGCCGTACGCGCCCAGATCGAAAGGCGATACGTCGGTATCCTGCGTGGAGACGATATGGATGCTTTTTTCTGTCAGACCGCTGGCTTCGGCGGCCATCTGGGTAAACACGGTGTCCGCGCCCTGGCCGATCTCCGTCGCGCCCATCTGCAGGCTGGCGGAACCGTCCTCGTTTAAAAACATGCGGCAGTTGGATACTTCCAGCGATATGGGGTATACGCCGGTTTTATAATCGAACACCGCCATGCCTACCCCGCGGCGGATGCTGCCCGTTTCGTTTGCGTACTTCGCGCGTTTCTCGTCCCAGCCAAACATCGCGCGCCCCTTGGCCACGCACTCCCGAAGCCCGTTGGTGTAGGCGGTAATGCCGGTGTTGGGGTCCACGTATCCTTCCCGCATGGCGTTGTGCAGGCGGAACGCGATCGGGTCCCAACCCATTTTATGTGCAATATCCTCCATCAGGCATTCGGTGATAAAGTCCGATTGCGGGATGCCGTAGGCGCGCATCGCGCCCGCCGTGGCATGGTTGGTATAAACGGTGTACCCGTCGCCCTCGGTCACTTTTTCGTCATGATACAGCTGTTTGAACATCGTTACGGTGTTGGCGCAGATGGAATGTCCGTGGGAAGCGTATCCGCCCTGGTCGCTGTACGCTTCTATCTTACGCGCCACCAGCGTGCCGTCCGGCCTTACGAGCGCTTTCACCTTCGCATGGATGGCATGGCGAACGCGGGTACAGGCCATGGTTTCCTCCCGCGTCAGTTCCAGCTTCACCAGCCGCCCGCCCACCTGCTGGCATAAAAACGCGTTCAACGGTTCGTACAGCACATCCTGCTTGTTACCGAAGCCGCCGCCGATATAGGGTTTGATGATGCGCACCTGCGCCCACGGGATGCCCAGTGCCTGCCCCACCACCCGGCGCACGATATGTGGGATTTGCGTGGAGGTGACGATCGTGATGCGTCCCGCTTCCATATAAGCATAGGATTGCGGGGGTTCCATGTGGCAGTGCTGCACCGTCTGTGTGCCGTACTCGCCGGTGAACTCCAGCAGGCCCGGTTCCTCCGCCTTCACTTCGTCATAGGTTTTGTCGCCAATCCGGTAGTTGCTGTGCCCCAGCAGATTGGTCTCCCGCACGTCGGGATGAATCGCGTCCGCCTCCAGCCCCGCCTCGGCGCTTAAAATGGGCGGATACTCCTCGTACTCCACCTTGATCAGCCGCGCAGCGCGGGCCGCGGCCACGTCGTCCACCGCCACTACGGCAGCGATGTCGTCGCCATAAACGCGCACCCGCTGGTTAAGGATTTTCCGGTCATATACGTCACCCTTCGCCTTATCCAGCACATAGGGGTGCCCGGCGGTGGCAAACTGGATATCCGGCACGTCGAAGCAGGTTACAATTTTCACGACGCCTTTCACTTTCAGCGCTTCGCTGAGGTCGAAAGACAGCACTTTGCCGTTGGCGATGGTGCTGCGTACCACTTTGGCGACCAGCGCGCCGGTGGGGAGCAGGTCGGCGGTAAACTTTGCCGCACCGGTCACCTTATCGTACGCGTCGACACGCTTGATGCTCTCCCTTACGCCCATATATGGGTTTCCTCCTCGTGTTTGATCGTTTTGCCGGTTCGGTTATAAAATCGCTTTCCCGGCTACATATTTCTGGGTAACGCGGCATTCGCCGAAAAGGTACAGGGCCCTTTCCACTCGTTCCCGCACGGTCAGTTCCTGTGGATGGGGCAGGGCTGTATCATCCAGCACCACCGCGTCCGCCTCGTATCCGGCCTCGAAGCTGCCAACGCGGCCGAAGAACGCGCCTCCGCCCCTGGTAGCAAGATAGAAGGCTTCCGGCAGGGTCAACGCCTTCTCCCGCTGGTCGACCAACCGCCAGTACAGTTTGCTCACCTGCACAGCGTCGGTCACGGCACGCAGCATATCAATCGTCTGTCCGCCCGCCACATCCGTGCCCAGTCCAACCTTCACCCCGGCGTTGAGCAGTCTTCGCACCGGCGCGATGCCGGAGCGGATGTTGGTGTTGGATGCCGGGCAATGGGCCACGGTCACGCCGCGTTCCCGGAGCAGCGCGATTTCCTCATCCTCCGGGTATACTACGTGCGCCATCACGGTGCGCGGCCCCAGCATCCCGATCCGGTCGTACGCGTCGGCGTAGCCCTTCGCCCGCGGACAGAGCTGTTTTACCCATTCAATCTCCGATCGGTTCTCCGATAGGTGGCTTTGCACCGGCACATCGTACGTTTTCGTCAGTGCGGCCAGCCGTTCCATCAGCGCGTCGGTGCAGGAAGGGATAAAGCGCGGAGTGATCATGGGCCGAATAGCGGTAAACCGCTTTTGGCTTTCAATCAGCCAGTTTTCGCAATCGCGGGCCGCCACCTCTGCGCCTCGCTCGCAAAGCGTTTCCGGCGCGTTGCGGTCCATGCTTACCTTGCCCACATAGCCGCGAAGCCCCGCGGCTTCCAGCTTCTCCATCAGCAGCAGGGTCGCGGGCGCATGCAGGGTGGCAAAGCAGCAGAATCGCGTAGTCACGCTTTTCCGCAGGGCATCGACAAACAGGCCGTAGGCAAGGTTGGCATATGTCAGATCGCTATACTTACTTTCTTCGGGATAAGCGCGCTTTTCCAGCCATTCAATCAGTTCCAGATCCATCCCAAGCCCACGGTAGGCAAACTGCGGCGCGTGCAGGTGCAGATCGGAAAAACCCGGTAAAATCAGCCGGTCGCCCCAGTCCGTTATCGGCAGGCCGCGATATTCGTCCGGCAGTTCGGAGAAGGCGCCGGCATATGTGCCGCCTGCCACTACAAGATACCCATTCTCAAGCGTCCATAAACGTTCCGGGCGATCACTGTAACAGAGATTGCCTTTGATTACATAATCCATCGGTTATCCTCGCATTTCCGTTTACCCCGTCGAGTTGTATTTGTATTATAAAGCCGGGGCACAGCGATGTCAAATTAAAGAAAACAAGGGCGTGCGCCGCTTTGAACGGTACGCGCCCTTGCGAAAACCGCGTCTGACTGAAGCGATCGGTTTGATCCGGGTGGGGTTCCGTTATCCTGCAAAAAGGATATCGGGTGTTAATGCCTGTTCTTATGGCCCAGATAAGCTTCCTGCACGCTTTGGTTGTTCAGCAGTGCTTCGCCGGTATCCTGCAGGATGATGGTGCCCGTCTGCAGCACATACCCGTAATGGGCCGCGTGCAGCGCGGCGTTGGCGTTCTGCTCGATCAGCAGAATGGTAATACCCTGTTCGCTCAGCTGGCGGATAATCGCGAAGATATCCTTTACCACCAGCGGCGCAAGGCCCAGCGAAGGTTCGTCCATCATCATCAGTTTGGGGCGCGCCATCATCGCCCGTCCCACCGCCAGCATTTGCTGTTCGCCGCCGGACAGCGTGCCCGCCAGCTGCCAGCCACGCTCTTTCAAGCGTGGAAACAGGGTATGCACACGTTCCAGGTCGTCACGGATTCCGGCTTCATCCTTGCGCAGATACGCGCCGATCCGCAGGTTTTCCAGAACCGTCAGGTTCGGGAAAACCCGGCGGCCTTCCGGCACCAGCGAGATGCCGCGTTCCACAATCTTTTGCGCATCCAACCCCAGAATGTTATGCCCCTCATAGAGGATGGAGCCGCCCTTGGCCCGCACAATGCCGCTGATGGTGCGAAGCGTGGTGGATTTTCCCGCGCCGTTCGCCCCGATCAGGGTAACAATCTGCCCTTCCTCTACCTTAAAGCTGATGCCGCGCAGCGCCTCGATCCCACCGTAGCTGACGCGCAGGTCTTTTACTTCCAGCATGCTCATTCTTCCGTCACCCCCAAATACGCCGTGATGACGTCCGGATTGCTCTGGATTTCCACAGGCGTTCCGGTCGCGATGCACTTGCCGAAGTTCAGCACATAGATTCGGTCAGAAATATCCATCACAAGTTCCATGTCATGCTCAATCAGCAACACCGTAAGGTGGAACCGGTCCTTGATTTCCCGGATGAAAGCAGACAGGTTTTCCGTTTCCTGCGGGTTCATGCCAGCAGCAGGCTCATCCAATAACAGCATGGATGGGTGGGTGGACAGCGCGCGCGCGATTTCCAGTCTGCGCTGCTGGCCGTACGGAAGCGATGTGGCGATTTCGTCCCATACTCCGTCCAGCCCCACTACTTTCAGCAGCTCCATCGTTTCTTCCCGCATCCGCGCTTCCTCGCGCCCGTTCAGGTGGAGGGCCGAGGCGAAGAACCCGGCTTTCATATTCATGTGTTTGGCTACCAGCACATTCTCAAACACCGTCATGCTGCTGAACAGCCGGATGTTCTGGAATGTACGTGCCATACCCATTTTGGTGATGCGATCAGGTGAATAATCAATCGTATGTACATACTCAAACTGGTGCCCGGCAGCATAGAGCTTTTTCATTTTTCCGTGGGGATGATCTTCCGCGATCACTTTACCGCGGAGAGACACGCGACCGTTGGTTGGCGAATACACACCGGTGATCACGTTAAAAACCGTCGTCTTTCCCGCCCCGTTGGGGCCGATCAGCGCGACAATCTCGCCATCGTTCACATCCATGCACACATCGTTTACGGCCACGACGCCGCCGAATTGCATGGTCACGTTTTCCAGATGCAGCACGTTCTGGCTCACGCTTTAGCGCCCCCTTTCCCGGAGGGCTTGCGTCTGCGGAACAGATCCGGCAATTCCCGCGTGCCCATGATCCCCTTGCGGAAGAACAGCACCACCGCCATGATAATCAGGGAGAACACCACCAGGCGGAAGCCGTTGCGAAGCAGCGGTACCTGCCAGCCGTTAATCGTCTGCTCCTGGTCCAGAAAGCGCAGCCACCACTCGCTGCACGCCACAAACAGGAACGAACTGATGCAGCTGCCCGTGACTGACCCGATCCCGCCGATGACCACGATCAGCAGAATTTCATACGTCATGGAGGTGGTAAAGTACTTGGCCTGTACGGAGTTTTGATACATGGCAAGCATCGCGCCGCCCACGCCCGCAAAGAACGAACTGGTGCAGAAAGCGATCATTTTATGCCGCGGCAGGTTAATACCCATCGCCTCGGCGGCTGTCTCATCGTCGCGTATCGCCTTAAACGCGCGCCCATAGGAGGAGTTGATGAGCATCACAATAAACAGGATGCACACCCCGGCGATCAGAAAGGGGATCAGTGTGGATAAGTGCAGGGTCACGTTCCCGCTGGCGTCTTTGATATTAAAATCATTGAAGGTGGGAAACAGGCGCAGCAGGTTGCTGCCGTTGGTGACCACGCCCAGCTTGTCCCACTGGAAGATGGCGCGGATGATTTCCGCAAAGCCCAGCGTGGCAATCGCCAGATAATCACTTTTCAACCGCAGCACCGGAAGACCGATCAGGAAGGCAAACAGCGCCGCGAACACCCCGGCCAGCGCGATCGCCACCAGCACCGGCAGGGTAAACTGGATGACGCCGCCGTTGTAATACTGATACACGGACATGCGCTGCGCCACCGGGATGGTGAACACCGCGTAGGTGTATGCGCCGATCAGCATAAAGCCTGCCTGCCCCAGCGAGAACAGGCCGGTAAAACCGTTCAGCAGGTTCATGGAGACCGCGACCAGCGCGTAGGTCGCGCCCTTTTTTAGCACCGTAAACAGCATGGAGGTGGAGGGGATCACCTGCTCCAGCACAAAGGCCAGCGCATAGATGGCAAAGATCACGCCGATGGCGATCACCGTTGCCCGATCCAGCTTCTTCCGTGGTTTGGCAGTTAAGGAAGCCGTATTCATATCCGTCACCTCACACCTTGTCGGTCTGCTTTTCGCCAAACAAACCCGTCGGTTTGACGATCAGGATGATAATCAGCAGGGCAAAGGTAAACGCATCCGAGAATGTCGTAAAGCCAAACATCTTGGTGCTGATGCCCGCCTTGACCAGGATGGTATCCAGCCCCTTGATGAGGTTTTCACAGATGCCGATGATAAACGCGCCCACAACGGCGCCGGGCACCGACCCGATTCCGCCGAACACTGCGGCTACGAACGCTTTCAGCCCCGGCATGGACCCGGAGGTCTGGATTACGGTGGAATAGTTGGTAAAATACAGGATGGAGCCGACAGCCGCCAGGAACGAGCCGATCACGAACGTAACGGAAATTACGGAGTTGATCTTGATGCCCATCAGTCGGCTGGTCTCAAAATCCTTGGACACGGCGCGCATCGCCATGCCGATCTTGGTATGGTTAATCAGCATCACCAGCGCGATCACCAACAACAGCGTTAAAATCGGTGTAACAATCGTCACCATCCGTGTGGAAGTGGTGCCTATCGTAACGGTATCGGAGATAAAGGGGATGCTGGGATAAAACTGGTTTAAGCCCCCTGTGATGTACAGCACCAGATTTTGCAGCGTGTAGCTTACACCGATCGCCGAAATCATGATGGACATACGGGGTGCGGACCGCAGGGGCTTGTACGCCACACGCTCGATGGCAAAGCCGATCAGCGCGGTGGTTACCAGCACCAGCGGGATGGAAACGTACAGCGGGGCGCCGCTTGCGGTGATGTAAACCATCAGGATACCAGCCACCATGAAAACATCGCCGTGGGCGAAGTTGATCAGGCGCAGGATACCATAAACCATGGTATACCCGATGGCGATCAGCGCGTATTGCCCGCCGACGGAAATGCCGGAAAGCAGATAAGGCAGGACGGTGCTGAGCACAGGCAGACCTCCTCGACGCTTGGGTTGCCCGACAGGGGCGCAGGATGAGGCGCGCGGGCAGGCCCGGGGCCCGCCATATAATACACATACCATACGATATCGGCGAGGGCAGGGATGCCCTCGCCGATATCGCTTACCCGTTACGGAAGAACAGACGCGGGATCAGGCTTATTCCACGCTCTGTACGGTCACAAAGTCCCAGGCGCCGGTTTCGGTGTTGGCAGTCTTGATGTAGGCCACATTGCGCACCGCGTCGCCCGGATCGGCAAACTTGATTTCGCCGGATACGCCGGTGTAATCCACATTCCAGATGGCCGTGTTAATGGCCTTGGAGTCGGTAGTGCCCGCCGCCTTGATGGCTTCCAGCGCTACGAAATACGCGTCGTACCCCATGGCGCTCACAGCCGCGACCATGTCGTTGCCGCCGTTGTTGGTCAGCATATCGGGATTGGCGTTCAGCCAGGCTTTAAAGCCGGCATCGAACTCCGGGTTGCCGCCTTCCTGATAGAAGGTGTCGATGTATACTTTTACTTTGGTGCCCTTGGCGGACTCTACCACCTTGTTGCTGTCCCACGTGTCGCCACCCAGCAGCGGGTAGGTGACGTTCAGGGCATTGGCCTGCGCCACGATCTGCGTGGAGTAGGAAAGGGAGCACGGGGCGAAGAACACCTGCGCGCCCAGCGTGGTGGCAGTGTTGAGATACGAAGTAAAGTCGGAGTTACCGGTGGGGAAGGTTTCGGATACGACCGTGCCGCCCAGCGCCTCAAAAGCGACCTGGAAGTAGTGGCACAGACCCACGTCGTACTCGTTGCCCAGTTCCGCCAGGCAGTAGGCATTCGTTACGCCCAGCGTTTTATAAGCGTAGTTGGCCAGTACCGTGCCCTGGAACGGATCCAGGAAGCAGATGCGGAAGTAGTGGGTGTTGCCGGCCGTCACCTGCGGGTTGGTGCAGCTGATGCCGATGGCGGCAATGCCCGCGTCCGCGAAATACGGGGAACCGGCAATGGATACGCCGGAGCCGTAGGATCCAAGCACCACGCTTACGCCTTCGCTGACCAGTTGCTGGGCCGCGGAGGGCGCTTTATCCGCGGACGAACCGTTATCCGCGTATACCAGCTGCACGTTGTAGGTTTGTCCGCCGATATCCACGGTGGGCTGTACGGAATTGGCATACTGAATGCCCAGCGTTTCCTGTTTTCCGCCGGCGCCGCTGTCGCCGGAAGCCGGCTCGTACACGCCGATTTTGATTACGTTTTCTGCCATTGCGACAGCCGAGAAGGACAGGATCAGTGCCAGAGCGAGAATAACCGCTACGATCTTTTTCATGTGTTCCTTTCGCCTCCCGAATTATTGGTTACTCGCATTATAGAGGAACGAAGCCCGTTTTGCAAGCTGTAAACGCTCATAGTGCAAAAGCAATACAAGGGAATTTTTGTCTGTTATTGTTTTTCTGCTGTTTCTGGCTCTTCGTGCCAAACAATATGGTTCTCATTCTATCCCATTATTCAAATTTTGTTGAAGCCTGCAAATTTTACGGCAGACGCAGGTACGGAAAAAGCGCCTTCCGGCATTCATTGCGGAGGCGCTTTTTCAGGGTCTTATCCGATCGTATTTTACTGTAGAGTAAACTCCATCGCAACCGGCTGATGGTCGGTATTGCGGAAGTTCAAGTCGATCGTCTGCACGGAGTTCACCTTGATGTTGGAGGAAACGATGAATCCATCAATCACATAGGCAATCAGGTCTTCGCGGTTTCCATCATAGGGTTTGTTCAACGCCCGGCAGGTAGGCACGCTCATATCATACGCGAAACTGAACCCTTCCGGCAGGTCGGTTTCGCTCAGTTGTCCCGGTTCCCAGCTTGGGTTTGCCGGCAGCGGATATTCCGTAAGGGACCCGGGAAACGCCTGATTAAAGTCGCCGCCCGCAAGCACATAATTTCCTTTCATCTGCTCCGCCTTCAGCAGAGTCGCCAGCTGCTTCATCTGGGCTGTGCGCCCCTCCACGCTGCTGTATGCCTCCAGATGCAGGTTCACCAGCACCAGTTCCCTGTCACTGTCGGCGATCGGGATACGCTCCACCAGCAGGCAGCGCTTCAGGTTGGCGATTCGAAGCGGCCAGCTGAACGGTACGGGCAGGCTCTCACGCGTCGCCTCGGTCACTTCCAGATTGTTCAGCGTCGTGATGCCGCTTTCCACCTGCCCGATCGGGGGCCACGGGAAAGGTACGAACGGGCAGCGGTAGTTATACGCGAAAGCCGAACCCATCGCCAGCCCGCGGGTGAAATAATCCACTTCGTTAATGGAAAAGCTTCGTTTGGAGGATGTGTCCGTTTCCTGTAAAAAGCACATATCCGCGCCCTGCAGCGAAAGCGCGCTGAGCAGACCGGACAGGTTCTGCTGTACCTCGTCTTTCGACCCGGGCAGCACTTTGGTGCCCCCGTCCATAAAGAAATCCTCATCCCGGTCCAGACCGCCGTATCCGACGTTCAGCGTCACGATTTTATAACGCTGGTTCAACTCGGCCGGGTCGTGCCTCGCTCCGGTGGAGACCGCAAGGGCTTCCACATCCGCGGGGCGGTATTCGGCCACCGTCAGCCAGATCAGCACCCCCACGGCGGCAACGACAATCACCAGCACCACGACCAGCAGGGCTTTAAGAAATTTCCGCACTCCGCGCATATTGCATCCTCACAATTCTTTTTAACGGTATGCCTGTTTGGAAACGGCTGTTACGTAACCGGAATCCCTCGTAAACGCGACCCGCTGTTTTTCGTACCCAGACAATGCGGGCACACCTCACGGCAACGGTAGCACTTGATTTTCCACTCGCCGCCGTTTTCGCCGCCAAACGCATAGGCGACGCAATCGCTCTGTTTCATCGCAGGTTCCCCTACGGCGTGCACCGGGCAGGCTTCCGCGCAGAGACGGCAGTCGCCGCAGTAGTCCGTATCCATGAGCGGATCCGGCTCCAACGGCAGCTCGCACACCACAGCGGAGAGCCACACCATATTTCCGTATTCCGGAGTAATCAGCAGGGTGTTGCGCCCGATGACCCCCAGCCCCGCCGCCTGCGCCGCGTGTTTGGCGGAAAGAATATTGCGGTAGCGGCCCGTTCGGGTATCAACCTCCGTCGGCCCGATCGCTCCGGTCGGCACGGCGTCGATGCCAAGCCGATCCATTTCCGAGCAGAACTCGCAGGTAATGCGATCCAGCTCGGCACTGAGGTAATTACGAACAATCGTATAGGGTACGGTCGTCGCACACCGCAGCGTGCTTGTCGGAAAGCGTTTGGCAATCGCGATCACCGATTGCGCGCCCGGCAGCACATCCCGGGGGTGAAAACCTTCCGGCGCGCCGCTGAAACGGTCAATGGACGCGATTCCACACAGGTCCGCACCAAGCCGGAGAAAAGCGTTCTTCACTTCTTGCGAGGTGTGCATGGAAGCTCCCCCCTCACTGTTTTCTATATTATAGCAGATTTCCCCGTATCCCGTAAAGCAGACCGCGCGTATTTTCACACGGCCTGCCTTACGTGTGCCTGACCGGGCGCCTTTACGCCGTCGTTTCTCCCCGGCCGCAGCCAACGCGGAAAAGTACATAGCCGGCAAGACACAGCAAAACGCCGATCCCCATCGCCAGCGGAAGGGCGGTTTGAGCCGCAGCCCCAAAAACCAGATTGGTTCCCACGCCCGTACCCTCCATCAGCAGCGCGTTCAGGCTGAGCGCGGTCGCCCTGTCCGGCGTTGCGACACGCCGGTTTTGCAGTTCCGTCTGCAATGGCTGATATAGGCTGAATCCGATCCGCAGCGCCAGTATCGCCGCAACCGAAGCCCCTGCGGAATGCGTTACGCAAAGCACCGCACATGCTCCTGCGCTGCCCAGCAGCAGCAGGCCTCCCGTCCGTTTCACGCCCAATCTGGCGGTAATCCGTGCGGAGAACCCACCCAGCAGACCCATCGCCGTCACCGCGATGTAGGCCGCGCCGATGGCCCGGTCGGACATGCCGGCGCGCACATACTGAAGCTGGTTTAGGAAAACCGTTATGGTCTGGTGGGTTTCGTTTAACAGCGCCGTGCCCAGCAACAGGGCCAGCGTGCGCTTATCCCGCCAAAGATGCTTCAGGGCCTGCCGCGCATCACCCCTTCGTTCCTCGCGCGGCGCGGCGGGCGGTTCCCTGATCCACAGCGCCAGCACCGCCGCCAGCCCGTAGCTCAGGACCGTAAGCCAGCCCGCAAGCCGGTAATCAGTCCCGATCCACAGCGAATAGACCCCCGCCGCGATCACCAGCCCCGCTGTTGAGCAGTTCTGGTACAGCGAAAATACCCGGTGCGCATCCTCCTTTCGGCAGGAGAGATAAAGGATTGTCGTATCCACGCCGGAGAGCCCCGAGATGACCACCGAAAGCAGGATGCGTTCCAGCAGGAACATACCGAAGCCGTCGGCTTTCCAGAAGATGATTTTGGACAGAAAGTATAATCCGCAGCAGATCAGCAGGGTGCGCCGGTACCCGATCCGGTCGGCGACAATGCCCCAGGGCACTTCCAGCGCCATACAGAGCGCAAGCGAGATGGCCTCGATCTGCGTGATCTGCCACACGCTTACCCCGGCGGCTTGCCGGTACAGCGTGGCGATCGGCCCATAAAACACCATTCCCTGCAGCAAAGCAATTGCGCAGAGAAGCCCGATATTCTTTTGTTTTATCATGATGAACTCCCTAAAAACAGATGTGAAAAAACAGGTCGGCTTTACGCCGCCCCGGCGATCCGTTTTCCGGGAATCAAATGGGCCTGCACATAGTACACAGTCCGCCTTATCGATACATTACCCATTTATTATACACAACCCCCGGCCTGTCGTAAAGCGGTGTTTTCAGGCAACGGATGGGGATGCTGCAATGTTCTGATTTTTCCTGATGAACCCCCCGCTCCCAGTTTTACCATCAGTTTGTCAATAAATCGTCCTTATGGTATACTATTACTACAATCTGTCTTTTCACGTCTGATACAGATCACGCAATCCAGACCCTGTTGCGGGAAGGAGGGTTCTGCATGTCACACCATATCAAGGCAGCCTCACGGGCGCTGTGTCTGCTCGCCGCGCTGGCGCTGTGCCTGATGGGAAGCGGCGGGTTATCCGCTGCCCGCGCCGCCGTGTTCACGCCGGAAAGTACCTCCGAGCCTTTCTACCTTTCAGGCTCCGAACTGATCTATGTGACCGCTACCGGCAAGTGCTACCACAGCATTGACGATTGTGGAACCACAAAAACAGCCTTTCTTATATCGCTTGCGGAAGCCTGCCGTCTGGGGTACACCCCCTGCAGCAAATGCGATCCGCCCGCGCCCGTAACAGCGGAGGAACCAACCTTTCCCCTAAATACCGTAATCGTTTACCTCTCCGTCGGCAATGCGAGCTATCACCGCACGCCGGATTGCTCGGGGCTTACGAACGCTGTCGCCGTTCCGCTGGAGGAGGCGCTGTATCTAGGGAAAAAGCCCTGCAATAAGTGCGACCCGCCAGCGCCGCCGTAAACGGTTCAACACAATCGTTCATCAGGGAATGGCAGCTAATGCACGTCTGTTCCGATATACGAAAGCCGGGCCATCGCCCGGCTTTTCTTTCATTAGTTACCGGCTTAGCAGCATCCGGTCGTTATCCAGTTGCTTTCCCTGCTTTCCGGCGTACCGTTTCAACAGATCGTCCACCTGCATCCGGCCGCGTTCTTCGCCCGCAATATCCAGTATGATTTCACCCTGCTCCATCATGATCGTGCGGTTGCCCAGTTTCAGGGCGCTGGCCATGTTATGGGTAATCATCATGGTGGGCACCTTCTGCTCCCGCACGATCTGCACGGTTATCGCCAGCACTTTTTCGGCGGTGGCGGGGTCCAGCGCGGCAGTATGCTCGTCCAACAGCAGCAGGCGCGGCTGTGCCACCGTCGCCATCAGCAGCGTCATGGCCTGCCGTTGGCCGCCGGAAAGCAGACCCACCTTCATCTTCATACGATCTTCCAGCCCCATGCCGAACGCCGCCAGCTTCTGGCGCATCTCCTCGGTATCCCGTCGGGTCAGCGCCCGCGCCAGCGGAAAACGCCGCCCGTGCGTATAGGCCAGGGCAAGGTTTTCGGCAATCGTCATGTCGGGCGCGGTGCCCTTGAGCGGGTCCTGAAACAGGATGCCGATCTTACGGGCGCGGCGGTATTCCGGCAGAAAGGTGATGTCCTCGCCGTCCAGCAGAACATGCCCCGCGTCCGGCCAGAACGTGCCCGCGATCGCCCCGAACAGCGTGCTTTTCCCGGCGCCGTTGGAGCCCAGTACTGTCGCGAAGTCGCCGTCGTTCAGGGTAAAATCGATGTTT
>DAOPZG010000051.1:10302-16755 GCA_035353235.1 Candidatus Limiplasma sp. | reverse complement strand
GTTTGGCTGATTGCCTGCTGCGGGCAAACGGAGATTGCAGGGCAGCGATGGTTCTGGGGGCATCTTGAGGCATTAATCGTCAGTTTCATGGGGAATCCTCCTGTTCATCAATTGCTTTTCTTTCGGTCGGGGCGAGAAAACAAGACGTTCTGTGGTCAGCGCTTTAGGCTGGGCTGGGAACAGTATTCTCTGCGAATCGCTTCCACCAACCCTGCCACACGAGTATCCGCAATGAAATACGTTACGCTTTGGCCGATCCTTTGATCCGCAACCATCCCGTGTGCCTTCAGCAGAGCCAGCTGCTGTGACAGCGCGGATTGGGAAATCCCGCCGATCTTCTCCCCAAGCGCG
This sequence comes from Candidatus Limiplasma sp., assembly GCA_035353235.1. Taxonomy (GTDB): domain Bacteria; phylum Bacillota; class Clostridia; order Christensenellales; family Aristaeellaceae; genus CAXXOK01. The sequence continues at coordinate 16,404 of DAOPZG010000051.1, read as the reverse complement.
CCGACTGCGCTAGGGCCACAGATCAGCTCACAAAGGATGCGCAAACGGTTTTCATTCGCCAATACTTTCAGCACCGCCGCAATCCGGCCAGCATCTTCTTCCATCGTGCATTACGCTTCCTTCCGGTACGGGTACGCTTACCGTCCTGTTATTATTAACATATTATAATATACTAATATCTTATATGTTTGTCAAGCGCATCTTTTCTCCGGAACGTTACGAAACTTTCGCTCCCCAGGAAGGGAATCCCATCCTTTTTACAGAATTTACCCTTCATCAGTTATCGAAAGGGGAATCGCTTTGAGCACGCTTCGGGAAGACGCTCAAACTGTTATAGACGCGGCGCTTGCCGCAGCGCAGCCGGAAAAGGCGGTCTTAAGGGGCCTCAATCAAATACAGCTTCTTGGCGGTCGGCTGCTGGTGATCGCTGTTGGCAAGGCTGCCTGGGGAATGGCCAGCGCCGCCTGGAATGCACTCGGTTTCCAAATCGATCAGGGACTCATCATTACTCCTTACGGTTATTCGAAAGGCTCCTTGCCCCGCTTTGCGGTTATGGAGGCCGGGCATCCGACGCCGGATGAGAACAGTGTATTGGCTACAGATGCCGCTATCGCGCTGGTACAGGGGTTATCTGTAAACGATACGGTGCTGATGCTGCTGTCCGGCGGCGGTTCCGCATTGTTTGAAAAACCGCTGGTATCCCTGCCCCACTATTCCACCGCAACGGACGCGCTTTTTCACAGCGGTGCAAGCATTACAGAAATGAACATCATCCGCAGGCGTTTATCCGGTGTAAAGGGCGGCCGTTTTGCACAGCTCTGCGCGCCTGCGCATGTCATCGGCCTGTTATTATCCGACGTGCTGGGCGATGCTCCTGAAACGATTGCTTCAGGCCCCATCTCCCCCGATCCTGTCACATCCGCCGAGGCAGAAGCCACCCTGACACGCCTTTTCCCCCATGCACCGGATGTTTTTCACACCCTGATGCGCCGCGAAACCCCTAAAATGCTCCCCAACGCGGAAACATATGTGGTAGGCAACGTAGAAATGCTGGTGCGGGGCGCCGCGCGGGCCCTTCGCAAGCTGGGTTACGAAACGATGATCCTTACAGACCGGCTGAACTGCGAAGCACGCGATGCGGGCCGCTTCCTCAGTTCCATCGCCCTGACCCATCAGGGGGAAACCCGCTCCGTCGCCTATCTGGTTGGCGGGGAGACCGTCGTTCATCTCAACGGCACAGGGTGTGGCGGCCGCAACCAGGAACTGGCACTGGCGGCTGTCCCCCAGTTGGAAGGGTTAAAGGACACCGCTCTTTTCACACTTGGCAGCGATGGCCGCGATGGGCCCACCGACGCTGCGGGCGGCTACGTAGACGCACGCACAGCAGGTCGGCTACGTGCAGCGCAAGTAGACCTCAATGCAGCGCTGGAGAATAACGACAGTTATACCGCGCTGAAAGCATGTGGTGGGCTGATTGTTACCGGACCGACCGGTACCAACGTAAACGATATGGCGGTCGTGATGATTCGCCGCTGAACGGGTTATCGCCTGCACATTCCCGAATGTTTCCCGGCATCACAGGCAAGCGGTTGTACCCCGTTACAGGGTACAACCGCTTGCTTGCTTAAGGATAAGGAGTCGTCACAGACTCTCGTGTAATATTTCCATGATGTCCACCTGTGTGAACGCAACCGGGTTGTTATCCATATGCCCCGGTGTAAACGCCAGATTACAGATTTCACGCAGGTCCGCTTCCTTCACGCCGAACCCGGAAAGGGTGAGGGGCTCAATCCCGTCCGCGGTATCTTCCATCCAGGCGTCAAACCCTTCCGCGTCGTAAAACACTTCCTCCAACCGGCTAATCTCCGGTACCGCGGCCGCATTACGACGCATTACAGAGGAAAGCGTAATGGCGGTTGCAAAGCCATGCGGTATCCCGTGCAGCATCGTAAGGGGGTAACTGATGCTGTGACAGGCTGTCGTACGCGTCTGGGAGAAAGCTATTCCCGCCATCAGCGATCCCAGTGCCATTTCCTGTCGCGCGTTTCGATCGCCAAGGTCTGCCAGCGCGGCGGGCAACGCATCCCGGATTTTCGTAACAGCCGCGATGGCCAATTCCTGTGAAAGGGGATTACGGCTGACCGCCCAATAAGCTTCCATGGCATGGGAAAGTGCGTCCAGTCCTGTCGAAAGAGTAATGGACGGCGGCATTCCGACTGTCCATTCGGGAATGATGACCGCTGCCGCAGGATATCCTTCCAGGGTATCGATAGACAGCTTGCGTTTTTCCTGCGGATCCCATACCGTAGCCCAACGTGTCACTTCGCTGCCCGTGCCTGCGGTGGTCGGCATTGCGATTAGTTCCGGACGCTTGTCTGCCGCTGCGTACGCTTTGCTGTTCAAGGCTTCCCGCACGGAGGCAGGCGTTGGTGGTTGTGGCAGGCTGCCCAGCGCTGCAACTGCCTTGCCCAGGTCCATGCAGCTGCCGCCCCCGATCGCCAGGATGGCGGTAGGTTCGAACGGCTGCTCTTTCAGGCGCTTCAACAGGGCGGCCACGTCTTCAACCGTCGGATTGGGCGCAATGTCGGTATACAGCTGCACGGCATGTCCGTCCCCCTGCAGCGCGGTGAAGAAGGGCGTCAGATTCAGTTCCGCGCAGCGGCTCTTCGACGCAAGCACAAGCAGCCTCTGTGGGTTTTTTAACCAGTCGCGTACGGCCCGCTGGCCTTCCGCCGCATCGGTAACCCGCACATCCACGGGGCATATGGGGTGATACATTCTGGTCCCTCCTTATGGATATTTACCCACGGGGTTCTTCCGTGGGGATCAGCGATAAAATCTCCGAAAGCGGCATACACAATTCTTCTGCTTCCAGCGTTCTGCCGTTTGCAAGCGTTCGTTCCGCCACCTTCTCCATTGCCGGGAAAGCGCTGCGCAGCAGATGATTCGCATGGATTACAATGTTCGCGCCGTGCGCGGCCAGCTCCCCCTCGGTGGCGGTGTTGTAGGTCGTCGGTACGACCACGATGGGCGTCGCCGGGTTGGTCTGCCTGAAGAGGCGCATAAACTCATACACCTCATCGGGCGCTTTCCGGCGGCTATGGATCATCACGCCATCCGCCCCCGCCTGCGCATAAGCGCGGCAGCGTGCCAGCGCGTCATCCATCCCGCGCTCCAGAATCAAACTTTCGCAGCGTGCGAAAATCATAAAATCTTTGCTGCGCTGGGCCATTTTCCCCGCGCTGATCTTTTCTGAAAACGCTTCGATACTGTCCTGGGTCTGGTTTCCTTCTACCCCAAGCAGCGAATTGCGCTTCAGTCCCACCTTATCTTCGATAATCACGGCGCTTACACCCAGACGCTCCAGCGTGCGCAGGTTATATATAAAATGCTCGGCCTGCCCGCCCGTGTCGCCATCCAGAATAATCGGCTTGGTGGTGACCTCCATAATCTCTTCAACGGTCTGCACCCGGCTGGTCCAGTCCACCAGTTCGATGTCGGGTTTTCCCTTGGCTGTGGAATCGCAAAGGCTGCTGATCCACATCGCATCGAAGCTTTTTACCCCACCCGCGACATTCGCCCGCGCATTTTCCACGATCAGCCCCGTCAGGCCGTTATGAGCCTCCATCACGCTCAGGCAGGGTTTGATCTGCATCAGCCGTTTCAGCCGCCCGCGACGGTATTCCGGCATGTTCAGGCGGGAATCCGGCGCGGTCAGCGCTTCCTCGGTCGCGCTGTGCGTGTAGGGAAACTCAACCAGTTCGCCGCCATAGGTTTTTAACAATTCGAGCACTTCGGCCCGTACACCGCACTGCACTCCGGTTTGCCAGTCGTCCCCATGCACTACCACATCCGGTTTTAACTCCTCAATCACATCGTGATAGCTGAGGGTCTTCTGCACAATAACACGCTTGACGCCGTTCAGGCTTTCAAACAGACCAATCCGTTCCTCCAGCGGGATCAGCGGATACCGCTTGTAGGTGGCGATCGCTTCATCCGTGAGCACCCCGACGGTCAGTTCTCCCAACGTTGCCGCGCGGCGGATAATCGCGATATGTCCGCTGTGCAGGATATCGGTGCTGAAACACATGTAGACCGTCTTCATCCGTTCGTCCGCCCTTTCGTTGCCTCTGGTATCGCAACAAGCTTTCCCCCCTGTATTTGGCTCAGGCGCGCGCTGACAGCCGCCAGATCGTCAGGGTTATCAATTTCGGCGCAAAGACGGCCCTTCAGTTCCAGCGGAACCAACGGCAACGCTCCGTTCAGCGCATTCAGTGCGTTCTCCGCATATACGCGGGTTTCGCCCCGCGCGATCAGCGCGCGCATTGCAGCCAGCCACCGGGAAAAAACCTCTTTGGTCAGGCGATAGGCGGGTTGACAGGCCACGCAGTCTTCTCCGAAATACTCCACGCCGATAACCGCGACGCGCCCGTCCTTTATCTTCGCTTTAAAATCTTTCTCCGGCAATGGCAGCGTACTGTCCACCGCGACAGCGGAACCTTCGGCACGGATCAGATCGGCTAAAACGCTGTTCTCCAGCACCAGATCGCCGTGGAAAAGCAGTACATCATCCCCTTGCAGCAGAGGAGCGGCATTGACAATGCTTACAATGTAGTTGGTGTTGGCATACTCTGGATTATGCGCATACCGAACGGTGATCGGCAGGCCAAGCGATGCAATATGGGCACGCAGCGTATCGGCAAAAGGCCCCGTAGTGATCACCACGTCGTTTACGCCTGCCTCGGATAGCTGTGTAAGCAACCGGCTGACGATGGTTTGCCCTCCGCCGATTTCCACCATTCCTTTGGGCCGGTTCCGGGTATACTCCCCCATACGGCTGCCCAATCCGGAGTTCAGGATCAATGCTTTCACCGTTCCGCCTCCCCGCACAGGGCCTGCGTTAACGCGTGCAGGTTTTCTTTTGGGGTTTGCGTCGGTCGGCCCAGATCAGCCCGTGAACCCTGCCGAAGCAGAATCTCCAACAGGCACGGCCCTTCACCGGCAGCCTGCCGCGCCCAGCGAAGGGCATCCGGCAGATCGTCAAGTTTCTCCGTAGAGAGCGCCGCAAAGCCAATCGCTCTTGCCACTGGCGCAAAACGCAGCTCACCGCCTGCTACAGGCATACCGCCGACGCTTTCGTGAGCGCCGTTGTTCAGTACCACATGGATCATGTTACGACAGTTCTGCTGGGCTTCCACCGCCAGCGCGCCAAGATGCATCAGCGCCGCGCCGTCTCCATCCAGGCACCAGACCATCCGATCCGTTTTAGCTTTGGCGATGCCCAGCGCGATCATCCCCGCGTGGCCCATAGACCCGACGGTCAAGAAGTCGTGTGCGTGATCCTGCCCCAGTTTCACCCGAAGTTCAAACACTTCGCGGGATGTTTTTCCCGTCGTGGAGACGAATAAATCATCAGGTTGCGCATCACGCAGAATCCTTTCCAGCGCTTCCTCCCGCATTGGCAGGTTACCGCGAGCATCTTCTGGCAGGCCTGTACCTTCGCCGGTCAGGCCGCCCTTATGCACCAGAAAAGCAACGCTGCCTCCCGCGGCTAAAAGCGGTGCCGCCTGTGTCAGCATCCGCTTGAAATCTTCATAATCCGTGGCGGCATCCAGTTCAAATGTCGTAAGCTCCAGCAATGCCAGTTGTTCCCGGGTGATCCGACCCTGAAAAGCATGCTGCGGCTCGTCCGGCACGCCGGGTTCGCCGCGCCAGCCGACCACAAACACACAGGGAATCCCGTACACCCGCCCGTTCAGCAGGGATGTAACCGGGTTTACGATATTACCCAGTCCGCTGTTTTGCAAATAAACCATTGCGGGGTGGCCCGTAGCAATCGTATGCCCCGCCGCCATCCCCACCGCATTGCCTTCGTTGGCGGCCACCACATGGCATCCGTTCAGTCCGTAAAGAGAAAAGAGCGTATCATTCAGGGGTTTCAAAAGCGAATCCGGCACGCCCGTAAAAAAGTCCACGTTCAGCTTTTCCAGCCCATGGAGAAAAACCGATACCTCCAAATTTTCGCACCTCGTTTGTTAAACTGCTCTGTTTTTCACACTTCCATCATACTATGAAACGCCTGAAAAAGCAAAAAATCTTACG
>DAOPZG010000051.1:0-10292 GCA_035353235.1 Candidatus Limiplasma sp. | reverse complement strand
CGTTTCGTTTACAATCTGGACGCCTTCCATAATATGGGCATTCCGTTTTTTCAGCTTGACGGAACACCGTCCCTTTGGTAGAATAAAGTTTGTGTGATTCCACGAAGGAGGCGGAACTTCGGCAATGGATACAAAGTTTATTTTCATTACGGGCGGCGTGGTTTCCTCGCTTGGCAAGGGTATAACAGCCGCTTCTCTGGGCCGGCTGCTGAAAAGCCGGGGGCTCAGGGTGTCCATCCAGAAATTCGATCCCTACCTGAACGTTGATCCCGGCACCATGAACCCCTACCAGCACGGGGAAGTATTCGTGACCGACGACGGCGCGGAAACCGACCTTGACCTGGGCCACTACGAACGCTTCATCGACGAAAGCCTTACGCAAGCCAGCAACGTAACCAGCGGCCGTGTCTACAAAACGGTGATTGACCGCGAACGCCGCGGCGAATACCTCGGGGCAACCATCCAGGTGATCCCGCACATCACCAACGAAATCAAACGCAACATACTGGCCGTAAGCCGCACGGAGAACGCACCCGATGTGGTGATTACCGAAATCGGCGGCACGGTCGGCGACATCGAAAGCCTTCCTTTTTTGGAGGCGATCCGCCAGATGCGCGCCGAAGTAGGCCGCGAAAACTGCCTGTACCTGCACGTAACGCTGGTACCGTACCTGAACGCCGCCGGTGAGCTAAAGACCAAGCCCACCCAGCACAGCGTCAAGGAGCTCAGTGGCATCGGCATCGCGCCGGATATTCTGGTCTGCCGTGCCGACCACGAACTTCCCTACGAACTGCGCGCGAAAATCAGTATGTTCTGCAACCTCCCCGTGGAGCGGGTGTTCCAGAACCTGAACGCCCGCAGCCTGTATGAAGTGCCGCTGCTGCTGCACAACGAGGGGCTGGACGCGCAGGTGGTTAAAATTTTAAACCTGCCTCAGACCGAAGCCAACCTGACCGAATGGCGCGCCATGGTGAAACGCCAGATGGAATGCGAAACCTTCGTAACCATCGCGCTGGTCGGCAAGTATGTCGAGCTGCCCGACGCTTACCTGAGTGTAGTGGAGGCCCTCACCCACGGCGGGATTTTCCACGGCGTCAAAGTAAAAATCAATTGGATTCCCGCCGAAGACGTAACGGCGGAAAACGTGGAAAAGAAACTGGAGGGTGCGAACGGGTTGGTTGTCCCCGGCGGGTTTGGCGCGCGGGGATTGGATGGCAAAATGAACGCCATTCAGTATGCCCGCGAGAACGGTTTGCCCTTTTTGGGTCTGTGCCTTGGGATGCAGATGGCGGTGATCGAGTTTGCCCGCCACGTGCTGGAGATGCGCGACGCACATACCAGCGAGGTGGACCCGCACACCACCTATCCGGTCATCGACCTGATGGCGGATCAGGATCTGAAAAATCTTGGCGGCACCATGCGGCTTGGCAAGTACCGCTGCCTGATCGCGCCGGGTACCATCAGCGAGCGCGCCTATGGCACCAACGACATCTGGGAGCGCCACCGCCACCGTTACGAGTTTAACAACGCCTACCTTGACCGGTTCATGGCGGGCGGCATGATCATCGCCGGCCGCAACCCGGACCGCAATCTGGTTGAAATTATCGAGTTGCCCAACCATCCGTTCTTCGTGGGCGTGCAGTTCCATCCGGAGCTGAAAAGCCGCCCCAATCGCCCGCATCCGCTTTTCCGTGAATTTGTCGGCGCGGCAGTGAAGAACCGGGACGGTCAGTAAATACGGATGGGGAGAGGGCCTGCGCCCTTTCCCCGCGTCATAGACAAACCAGAAGATCAGCATTTTCAAAAAGGTACAGCTGCGAAAAGGCAAGCCACACAGGGGCGGGAACGTACACAGACGTACGTGACCGCCCTTTTTCGTGAGCCGGCAAAGCAGATGGGCTTTTTTCAAACAAGCAGGGGGAGGAGGCCTGCGCCCTCTCCCCCATAATTTTACCGGTCACGGACAACACACGGCCGCTTATCACATTGGGTTCAGAGATGGTTTCGATTGGGGCCGCGTAAGAAGTCGCCTTCCGAAACCGGGAACGGAATCCGCATCAGAATTTTCGTGCCTGCTACGCTATAGGTGTTCAGCGTTTCCCCGGTCTCCACCAGTGTAAACGGCTCGGCGGTAAAAGCATGGCTACCGTCCGGTGATAAAACTTCCAACGTGTCGCCCGCATAGAACCGGTTTTTAAGCAGTATCTCCGCCGGTTCGCCCGGCTTGGCGTTCCGGGTCGCCTGCCCCACAAACTCCATGGTCTGCTCAAACCCTTCGGCGCCTGCCGCAGGCTGTGGAGAAGCAAAGTAAAAACCCGTATTGCTGGCACGATGGCTGCCCTTGTTCAATTCATCCGTCAGGGTGGGTAACGCTTCCCGGTAGGCGGCTTCCCCTGCGTGAAACAGCGTGTCCAGCGCCCGGCGGTATACGGAGACCACCGTAGCCACATAATACGCCGTCTTCATGCGGCCTTCGATTTTCAGGCTTGATATACCCGCCGCAAGCATCTCCGGCAAATGGGGAAGCATGCACAGATCATAAGCCGAGAATAAAGCCGATCCCCGCTCCGTATCCACAAGGGGCATCCATTGGCCGGGGCGCTTTTCTTCCGCAACCGCGTAATGCCAGCGGCAGGACTGAGCGCATTCCCCCCGGTTCGCGCTGCGGCCTGTCAGCGCGGCGCTGAGCAGGCAACGGCCGCTGTAGGCGACGCACATCGCGCCGTGAACAAATGCTTCCAATCGCACTGTTTCGGGAAGATTCTGGCGCATGATGCGAATGTCTTCAAGACTCATTTCCCGCGACAGCACAATGCGCTCTGCCCGCGTCGCATTTGCCCAATGCAGGGCCGTACGGCTGTTGAGCACGTTTGCCTGTGTGCTTACGTGGATTGGCAGTTGCGGCACCTGTTCGCACAACGCAAGCGCCGCACCCAGATCGCTGACTATCGCCGCGTCCGCGCCTGCGTCTGCAGCCGCCCGCGCCGTTTGAACATAATTTTCCAGATCACGATCAAAGGGAAGCAAGTTCAGGGTAACGTAAAAGCGTTTCCCCCGCCGATGCGCCTCCGCCGTCGCCTGCGTAAGCGTTTCCGGGGTAAAGTTGGCTGCGGCGGCCCGCAGACCGAATTGCTGTAAGCCGCCGTAAACCGCATCTGCGCCATAACGCAGAGCCGTTTTCAATTGTTCCATACCGCCAGCGGGGGCCAGCAGTTCTGGCATCGGAGCCTGTCGGTTCATTGCAGGCCACGCTCCTCGTCAAACTTCGCCCACAACGGCGCGTAGAGTTTCACAGCGGCGTCATGCTCCGCCTGTGTTTTAGAGAAAACCAGCTCGCCCGTATCGGGGTCCTTGCTGCAGAAGTAGAGGTAATTTTCCGCCATGAAGCTCTCGTCCGGGTAAAGTGCCGCCTGAATCGCGTCCGCGGAGGGGTTACAGATCGGTCCGAGCGGCAGCCCGGCATATTTATAGGTGTTGTAAGGAGAATCGATAGCAAGATCGCTGTCGCGAAGCGCCATGCGGCGTACTCCGGTAATATAATGCACCGTCACGTCACTGCCAAGCTTCATGTTTGCCTTCAGCCGGTTATGGAATACCGCCGAAACCTTGGTGAAGTCCGCTGTTTTTGCCTCTTTCTCAATCATGGATGCCAGCGTAAGCACCTGATCGATGCTCATCCCCAAATTGTCGGCACGTTGCTGCCATTCCGGCGTCAGCACCGCATCGGTCTGGCTGAGCAGCTTCTTCAGCACATCGGTAGGAGCAGCGTTCGCATAAATCTCGTAAGTATTGGGAGCCAGATATCCTTCCAGCAGATACTTGCGTTCGTTCACACGCGCAGTTTTCATTTCGTCCTGAATAAAGTAGTAATCGCTTAAGCCATTGCCGCTCTTGCAAAGGCTCAGGAAATCCGTCGAGTCTTTCCAGACACCCTGCGCCACCAGGTACCGGGCTACATCTTCCACCGTCCAGCCGGGGATGATGGTCATATCCAGCGTAATCGGCTTGCCATCGCCAGTGGTCAGCTTGTCCGCAATCTGGAAAATATTCATGCTCTTCGTCAGCTGATAATCGCCGGCCTGAATTTTCTGACCCATACCTGCGAAATCGCAGTAATACTTGAACACGGAACTGTTCTTAATGATCCCCTGGTTTTTCAGGTTGGCCGATACTTTGGCCAGGCTCTGCCCGCTTTCCACAGTGAAGGGGACTTCCGTCTGATCCGCAGGGTTAACAGGGCTGATATACTTATCGTCCAGATAATTATAAGCGGTAGACCCCAGCCCAAACACCAGCACCATGGCAGTCAGTACCACTAAAATCGGGCGCAGCAGGTGCCACAGGCCGCTATACCAGAAGAAGCCGTACCTGCGCTCGTCGCGCAACGACTCGTGATCGTACGGTTGATCCAATTTCGCCATGCTTTCCCTCCCACGCTGAATGACATTGGTTGATATGATTGATTAAAAAGTTCAGCCCGTATATAACGCGGTATATCGATCCGGGTACAGCATATCGCCTGAACACCGGTAGCCTGCGAAAACAGGCGTTATGAACCCCCCCTACATTCCGGGCAGTTCCATATCCAGTTCCGCCGCTTTCGCCACTGCCTGAAACACCTCGCCCGTCAATTGCTGCAGCCGCATCTGCGCCACCAGATACTGCGCCACGTCCGCGTTCATATAGAGCAGAGAAGAAAGTTTATTAAACCGTTCCACTTCCTCACTGCCCGCGTCGCTGCCCGCCATGGCGGCCATTTGCAGTTTCGTTTGCGTACGCTGATATTCTTTCAGCAGGGTTCGGTTGGTTTCATTGTCCATTACCGTATCCCGCAGGCTTTTATACTGGCGGTATTCATCGCTTTCCCGAATCGACACGGCCAGTTGTTCCGTTGCCGCACGAACGGAGGGGTTATCCATCATATTGTGTACTCCTCAGTATCAGTCTGCCGCAGAATCACGCGGCGCAAACACAGTATACCGCAAAGCCGAATAAATTGCATTCCCCAAATTCCGCACAGTGTGCGTAAAAATACGGGAGCCTTGATCCACCGAAGGATTCAGGCTCCCGCGATACGGTTTTGTTACAATATACGCCGGTATGGATCAGGCTTTTACCAGCCGGATCACGTTCCAGCTCTTACTGGGAATCCGAACTGTCAGCTTACCGCCGTCCATCGTTCCGCCTTCTCCCGCCTTTGGCGAAACGGTATCGGGTGCCGTCTCGGTATTGACCGCTTTCAGATCGTCATGGTGCAGCACGCTGTGTTCAATAACGCGCAGGTCACCAAAGCCGCGCAGGTCCACATTCAGAGCGATGTCTTCGTTCAGGTCGCGGTTCACGGCAAACAGGGTAACGGAACCGTCGTCGCCAAGGGTTGCCGTCGCGTCCAGCAGGGGCACGTCACTGAAATCCCGGCAATCGTACACAGGGCCGTCCACCACAGGCCGGAGCGCGGTTCCACGGCCGTAAAGCGAGGCCTGCATCAACGGCCAGTAAATCGTCTGGGCCCATGCGCCACCGCCATTGCGGGTCATGATCGGAGCGATCACGTTCACCAGCTGGGCCATACAGGCAATCTTCACACGGTCAGCGTTGCGCAGGAAAGTGATTAGCATCGAGCCCACAAGCAGCGCGTCTTCAAAGTTATACACATCCTCCAGCAGGGGCAGGGCGCGGTTCCATTTATCGGCCTTGTAAATCTCCTGATCCTGCTCGTTGGAGTGATACCATACGTTCCACTCGTCAAAGGACAGCCCCAGTTTCTTCTTGCTGTGTTTTTTAGCTCCTACCGCGTCGCAGATGGATGCCACTTCGCGGATAAAGTGATCCAGTTCTACACTTCGGGCAAGGAAAGCGGGGGTATCGTTTTCCTTGTTGCCATAGTAGCGGTGCAAGCTCACATAATCAATCTCATCATAGCATTCGCCCAGCATTTCATATTCCCACTCACCGTAGGTTTTCATTTCACGGGAGGAGGAACCGCATGCCACGACTTCGATGGAGGGGTCCACCCACTTCATCAGTTTGGCTGCTTCGTTGGCTACCCGGCCATACTCGTAGGCGGTCTTATGGCAAATTTGCCACGGGCCGTCCATTTCGTTGCCCAGGCACCACAGCTTGATACCAAAGGGGTCTTTGCGACCGTTGCGGATGCGCATATCGCTGAAATAACTTCCGGATGCATGGTTGGCGTATTCCACAACATTGCGCGCCTCGTCCGGTCCCCGCGTGCCGAGGTTGACGGCATACATCACTTCGGAATCCACCTGTTTAGCCCAGTCGGCAAACTCATGCAGGCCCACTTCGTTCGTCTCGGTGGTAAACCAGGCCAGATCCAGGCGTTTGGGGCGCTGATCGCGCGGACCAACGCTGTCCTCCCAGTTAAAGCCGGAAACAAAGTTGCCGCCCGGATAGCGAACGACCGGCACCCCCAGTTTGCGCACCAGTTCCGCAACATCGCGGCGGAAACCGTTGCCGTCTGCGGTCGGGTGGCCGGGTTCGTAAATCCCCCCGTATACCGCGCGGCCCAGATGCTCAATAAAGGAGCCGTAAATCCGTTTGTCAATGGTTGCGATTGCGAAGTCTTTGTCCATAATCATCCTGGCGGTTTTCATACTGTCTCTCCTTGCTGCGTTTAAAAATGTTTGAGAATCCGACCTTTGGGAAACTGCCCGTCCTCCTGCGGGATCATCAGGAAGCCTTGAACGTTAAGGCGGATATCTGCCGGCGAACCGTTGTGTTTGATGGTTGCGCTGTGATATCCAAAAAAATACCTGACTTGCCGGTTAACATTATCGTTAATGTTTGTTCTTAGAGAAAGATAACACAAACTTCACAATTTGTCAACTTGCGATTCTCGTTCTCCCGCTATCTGGTTCTGGCTGACTCCAACCTATACGGTTAACATGGAAGGAGGGAAAAAGGCAGGCCGCGGAGAAGCGTTCCTTGGGGCAAATTTTCCAGGCAGGGCTGATCGTCTCCATTCCCACCTTACGAATCCCCGACCAGTCCAATATCGGTAAAAAAGATGATCCCACCTTATGGGGAGGTTCGGCATGAAAACCACCGACGGAACCAAAAGAGTTTTATTACAAGACATCGCTTCGGAAACCGGGTATACGGTCAACACCGTATCCCGTGCTTTGCAAAACAAGCCGGACATCTCCAAAGCAACCGCCGCCCATATTCAACAGGTTGCAGCGCAGATGGGATATGTGCGCAACAATATTGCCAGTTCCCTTCGTTCAGGGCGTTCACGCACCATTGCCGTTATCGTGGGTGGCGCATCCAACCCGTTTTATGCGATCATGATTGACTCTATCCATAATTTAGCCGAGGAAATCGGATATACAATGCTCGTTCTATGCACCCGGGACCTTGTGGAACAGGAACGCAAAGCAATTCTGACCTCGATCAGCCGCCAGGTGGATGGAATTCTCCTTTATCCCAGCAATCAGCCCGAGGTCAATATCGCACTTCTACAGCAATCTGGCATTCCTTTTGTTCTGGTCAGCCGCCATACTGAGCATGCGGAATACGATTATGTCGTTTCCGATGAGGAAACGGGCGGTTATCTGGCCGGAAAACACCTGATCGAAGCCGGGCACCGCAAGCTTGCCTTTGTTTACTCGTATGAAGTAATCTACAGCAGTATTCAGCGGGTGAACGGTTTCCTGCGAGCCGCGCACGAGGCGGGTATTCCGGAAAGCGATATCCGGATGTTCCAGTATCACAGCGAACCGCAGTGCGCGGATCAGCTGATTCGCTGGCGAGAGGAAGGGGTCAGCGGCCTGTTCCTTTTCTGTGACATCGAAGCCTGGCAGCTGATGGGACTGATGGAAAAGCTGGGGCTTCGCGAGAACTTTTCTCTCGTCGGGTTTGACAATATTCAAGGCATTATCGGTTTTCCCTCGCCGTTGTGCACCATCGACAGTTCCATACAGGATGTCTCCAAAGCCGCATTTGATATTCTCATCCGCCGAATTAACGGAGATCGTTCCCCGGTTTTAGAAAAGGTTTTTCCGGTGCGTCTGGTATGTCGCGGAAGCTGCAAACCCATATGCCCTGAAGGATGCCCAATCGATTGATCTGCAGGCTGCTTTGACAGGACCATGAATAGGGACCGGAACAGAGGGCACCTGTTCTGATGTCTTCCCATCCAACAGCATGTATAACTGTATTTACTGTCTCCACACCATCCCACAGAAAAACTCCGCCGAAAAGTCGGCGGAGTTTTTTGTGGGATGGTTATCGGGCCAGCCGCTTGAAGGCATCCTTCATCGCGGGGTAGAGCTGGCGGAACTGGTCGTAGCAGGCAGCGTACAGGGGCTGGTTTTCCTTGATCGGCTCCTGTGTGCGGCCTACATGGATCATACTGTCGCAGGCCTCGCGAACGCTGGGGTAAATCCCTGCGCCTACCCCTGCCAGAATCGCCACGCCCAAGGCCGGTCCTTCCTTGCTTTGCGTGGTGCACACGGGGCAACCGAAGGTATCCGCCAACATCTGCCGCCACAGCTCACTGCGGCCGCCTCCGCCGGTAGCCAGCATCTGTGATGGTTTCACACCCATTTCCTCCAGCACATTCAGGCAATCCTTCAGCGAATAGGTTACGCCTTCCATCACCGCACGAAGTAAATCCCGTTTCTGGTGCATCGCGGAGAGGCCGAAGAACACGCCGCGGCAGTCCGGGTCCAGATGCGGGGTGCGCTCGCCCATCAGGTATGGCAGATAGAACAGGCGGTTGGCGCCAATGGGGCTTTCCGCCACCTCACGGTTGATCAGGTCGTAGGAATCCACGCCCATCCCTGCCGCGGTCTCGATTTCCGCGCGGCAGAATTGATCCCGGAACCACTTCAACGACAGACCAGCCGCCTGCGTCACCCCCATCACATGCCATGCGCCCGGAACAGCGCAGCAGAAGGTGTGCACACGGCCTTTGGGGTCAATGGCCAGTTTGTCGGTATGGGCGAACACCACGCCGCTGGTGCCAATGGTGGTAAACGCGCGGCCGTCCGCAACCACGCCGGTGCCGACCGCCGCCGCCGCGTTGTCGCCCGCGCCGCCAACGACCAGCGTTTTTTCGGAAAGTCCAGTCAGCGCGGCGGCTTCGGCGCTGATGTGTCCGGTTACCTCGGGGCTTTCGTAGACTTTGCCCAGATAACTTTTATCAATGCCCAGTTTATCGAGCACTTCATCGCTCCAGCAACGGTTTGGCACGTCCAACAGCTGCATGCCGCTTGCATCGCTGACTTCCGTGGCGAAATCACCGGTCAGCTTATAACGCAGATAGTCTTTCGGCAGCAGGATGTGGCGGCACTTCTTGTAAATCTCCGGTTCGTGCTTCTGCACCCAACGGATTTTCCCGGCTGTAAAGCCAGTCAGCGCCGGGTTGGCGGTAATCTCAATCAGCCGTTTCGCGCCGATAATTTCGGTGATTTCCTCGCATTCTTTCCCGGTACGCTGATCGCACCAGATAATGGAGGGACGCAACACATCGCCTTTCTCGTCCAGCATCACCAGACCGTGCATCTGTCCGCTGATCCCCAACCCCGCGACGTCTTCCGGATTCACTCCGCTGTCGCGCAAGACTTTGCCAAGCGTAATCACCGCGGCGTTCCACCAGTCCGTCGGGTTCTGTTCCGCCCAGCCGTTCTGCGGTTGGCTCATGGGATATTCTACCGTAGCGCTGGCCACAGCGGCGCCGTCCTCCGAAAAGAGGACGGTTTTCGTGCCGCTGGTACCCAGGTCGATCCCCAGTAAATAGCGCTTGCTCATGCTTGTTTCTCAGGCCTTTCCGAACATAATCTGGTTCATCACAGCTTCCAGATACTCCTGTTTGCCACTGCCAGGCAGCGCGGGCGCTCCATTCTTGCTGGCAATCGCCGCGCATTCCGCAAGCGTCGCCTTACCGGCGCGGATTTTCTGACCGATTTCGGTCTTGCCATAGCTCGCGTAGCGTTCCTTCAGGAAAGTCTCCACACGGCCGTCCTCAATCAGTTCCGCGGCTTTGATGAGGCCCAGCGCGAAGCTGTCCATGCCCAGCACGAACGCCTGGAACATATCCTCGTAGGTGTAGCTGGGGCGGCGGTTTTTCGCGTCGAAGTTGAAGCCGCCGGTCAGCCCGTCGGATTTGAGCACTTCATACATGCAAAGCGTGGTGTCGTATACGTTAAAGGGGAATTCGTCGGTGTCCCAGCCCAGCAGCATATCGCCCTGATTGGCGTCGATGGAACCCAGCATGCCGTTCATGGCGCTGACGCCGCTCTTCCTGTTGCCAGCTGGAAAGATCT
>DAOPZG010000050.1:0-16996 GCA_035353235.1 Candidatus Limiplasma sp. | reverse complement strand
GGCATTCGACAGCCTGGCTTTGCATACGCTTACCTTGCCGCACCAGCCGGGTCGGCGCTACTTCTCCTCCTTCATCACAACGATGGTCGGGGTTTTATACAGCAACCTGACCCCCTCCGCCACAGGTGGGCAACCCATGCAGGTGGTATCGCTGAACCGGCAGGGCATGGATACCGGCACGGCTACCTCGGTGGTTGTTGTGAAAACGATGCTTAACCAGATCGCCATCACAATCTACGCATTGGTAATGGTCGTTTGGGAACTGCCATATTTTCAGCAGTATGTGAGCAATTTCTCGTTTATCGTGCTTTTTGCCATGGCGGTCAGCATGTTGTTTATCGCGGGGCTGATGCTGTTTACCATCAACCGGAAACTGACGACCCGGCTGGGTTACTGGCTGGTACATCAGCTGCACCGGATGCGCCTGTGCAAGGACGAGCAACGCCTGCGGGATAAAATGGACGCCACTTTTGAAAATTACTTCGCCAGCGCCGGTCGCCTTGGCAGCTCGTTTTTCCGTTGTCTGGCCGTCGTGGTGTTCACGCTGTTGCAGCTTACCTGTTACTTTATCGTACCCTACTGCCTGTACCGTAGTTTCGGTTTCTATGGCGAATCGGTCGTGCGGCTGATCGCCGCAGCCACGTTCGTATACTTCGCCAGTATGTTCGTGCCGGTTCCCGGCTCTTCAGGCGGCGCGGAGGGCAGTTTTTACCTGTTCTTTTCGCCGTTCTTCCCGGCGGGCGCGGCGGCGCCGGCAATGCTTATATGGCGATTGCTTACTTACTATGCGGGGATTCTGTTCGGGCTTGCCTTTACCGCGATGGATAAACGCAGAGCGGCGCCGACAGTTCCCCCGGCACAGACGGAGCCCTGAACCCGGCCGCTTTGACCCCCCCGTTCCTTTACGCCCGGACATTCCAAAAAACGGCACCACACGTTCTGATTCCGTACAGGATGACAAAACCACCGCAGGGGCGGGCCGTACATAGTTGTACGCGCCCGCCTCCGCGGTGGTTTGAGGACAGGATTAAATCTGGTGTTTCACACGGTCGCGCTCTTCGGCGCGCTTTGCGTCGTTAAAACGGTCCAGCGTGCCCACGAGGTAGCCGGTGATGCGGCGGATCCGCTCGAAAGCGTGCCCGTCCTCGGTACGGCCGCACTTGGGGCAGCAATCCCCGATGATGCCGTTAAACCCGCAAACCGGGTCGCGATCCACCGGATGGTTGATGCTGCCGTAACCGATGCCCTGATCGTGCATGTAGCGCACCACTTTTTCAAACGCTTCCAGGTTCTTGGTGGGATCGCCGTCCATCTCCACATAGCTGATGTGTCCGGCATTAGTCAGCGCATGGTACGGGGCTTCGATAGCGATCTTCTGGAAAGCGTTGATGGGGAAGTAAACCGGCACATGGAAGCTGTTGGTATAGTATTCCCGGTCTGTTACGCCCTTGATTACCCCGAAGCGTTCCCGATCCAGCCGCACGAAACGGCCGCTTAGCCCTTCGGCGGGGGTGGCAAGGCAGGTATAGTTCATGTGCGTTTTCGCGCTCATGTCGTCGCAGAACTTCCGGATGCTGCCCACAATCTCCAGCCCGAGGTTCTGGCTGTCCGGGTCCTCGCCGTGGTGTTTGCCGCGCAGCGCCACCAGTGTTTCCGCAAGGCCGATAAAGCCGATGGAAAGCGTGCCGTGCTTAAGCACCTCGCGGATGGAGTCGTCCCAGTCCAGCTTTTCGCTGTCCAGCCACACACCCTCGCCCATCAGGAAGGGGAAGTTTTTCACCTTTTTATTGGCGATAATCTCAAACCGCTCCTGCAGCTGGTCCGCCACAAGCTGCAGCGTACGATCCAGTTCCTCGAAGAACCACGGAATATCGCCCTTGGCCTTGATAGCGATGCGCGGCAGGTTGACCGAGGTAAAGCTCAGGTTGCCGCGGCGGGGGCAAATTTCACGGGTCGGATCGTACACGTTGCCGACTACGCGGGTACGGCAGCCCATGTAGGCGATCTCGGTTTCCGGGTGGCCTTCCTTGTAATACTTCAGGTTGAACGGCGCGTCCACAAAGCTGAAGTTGGGGAAAAGCCGCTTGGCGCTGGTGCGGATGGCCAGCCGGTACAGGTCGTAGTTCGGTTCGCCCGGGTTAAAATTGACCCCTTCCTTTACGCGGAAAATCTGGATGGGGAAAATCGGCGTTTCGCCGTTGCCCAGACCCGACTCGGTAGACAGCAGAAGGTTGCGCATCACCATGCGGCCTTCGGGAGAAGTATCCATGCCATAGTTTACGGAGGAGAAAGGCACCTGCGCGCCCGCCCGGCTGTTCATGGTGTTCAGGTTATGGATCAGCGCCTCCATGGCCTGATAAGTGGCACGGTCGGTTTCCTGCTCGGCATGCTCGCGGGTAAACGCCAGCACACGGTCGAGGGTCGCGTCATCCGCCGTGGGGCACAGTTCGGAAAGGTGCTTGCGAACGGACGCATCGAACGTTTCGTCCGCTACCAGTTCCGGTTTCTTACCGGTTTCGGCTTCCACCTCCGCCAGCAGTTTTTTTGCGGCTTCCAGCGGCTCCGCAAGGTTCAGCAGCAGTTCGGCCGCGCGAACCAGATTGTCGCGGTAGCGCTTCACATATGTTTTCTTTACCCCGGGGGCCATGCCGTAGTCAAAGTTTACGATGCTCTGGCCGCCGTGCTGGTCGTTCTGGTTGGCTTGAATCGCGATGCAGCAAAGCGCGGAATAGCTGTAAATATCGTTCGGTTCACGCAGCACCCCGTGGCCGGTGGAAAAACCGCCGTCAAACAGGGTGAGCAGATCAATCTGCGTGCAGGTGGTGGTGAGGGTATAAAAATCCAGGTCATGGATATGGATGTCCCCTTCGCGGTGCGCCTTGGCATGGCGAGGGTTGAGCACGTACATATCGTAGAACTGCTTGCTGCCCTCGCTGCCAAACTTGAGCATCGCGCCCATGGCGGTATCGCCGTTGATGTTGGCGTTCTCGCGCTTGATATCGCTGTCTTTGGCATCCTTAAAACAGATGTCCTCGAAAGTTTTCATCAGGCGCGTGTTCATTTCGCGCACGCGGCTGCGCTCCGCACGGTACAGAATATAAGCTTTGGCCGAGCGCACAAAGCCGTGCTCGATCAGCACCTTTTCCACCGCGTCCTGCACCTGCTCCACACCGGGTACGCTGGGGATGTTTTCGTCATTCTCCAGGGTCGCAACCACAATATCGGCCAACTCCCGGGCCGTCTCGGCGCTTTTCTGGCTGCCGCTTGCGGCAAAGCTTTTCTCAATCGCCTGTTCAATTTTGTTGGGATCGAAGGCTACCACGCGACCGTCGCGTTTTTTAATGGATGTGATCATTTCGCGTTCCTCCTGATAAAGAATGGAACCCCCGGGGAAGCCAGCGCCTGAGGGGGACAAAAACACTCCGCTTTCACAGGCTGTATCCGCAAGCGGCGAATCTTTGTGTATTGTACTGCAGGCGATCCCCACGGCCGGGCGCGGCGCCCGATTGCCGTTCGACGTACGGGAGTATTGCCATTATATTGTGTATTCCTGGATATGTCAACACCACATATTGTGGAAAATGGGTGGAAAACCAAAATGGCGCACTTGGCGCAACGCTGTACCCGCAAGGCTTGCGTGCGTTCTCCACGCCCTTCCCACAACGCTTTCCACAGATAATCTTTTTTCTCCTCGCACACTCCACACCCAGCCCCACGTCTTTCCGTCTCCCCTTCGCTGGAAAGAAAGCGCGGTTTTGACGGGTGAAAAATGGAACTTGCTGGGATATTTATCGTCAGACACCTCTTTCCTTCCACGGGTTTCCCACATCCCCCCGCGTTTCCTTTCCGCCTGTCCTAAAGGACTTTCGCGCTTTCCCACATTCCCGCAAAATTGGAACCGTTCAAAAGATGTGGAAGGCTGCACAGATGGAAACGCAAGGGTTACAGAATTGTTAAATTCCATATTATGGTTGTTGCATTTCTCCTTCTCTCCGGCTTCGGCGTTCGTGTATTCTCCTGCAAAAATAGCTTTACATGAATTTCACACGCGTTTCCCATCCGTTATCCACATTTATGATCATGATATTCCACATTGTTTTCCACACGGTTTCGCAACCCCGCGCAGTACGGGGAAAAGCGTTGTTTTCCCCTTCCGTATCTGCTATGATACGTCCGTAGGGAGGGATTGGGCATGACCACGGCAATCATCGGCGGGGGCGCGGCGGGCGTGGCGGCTGCTATCGCGGCGGCGGAGCGAGGCCAGCGTGTGCTGGTGCTGGAACGCAACCGCAAACCGCTGAAGAAGCTGGGCGTTACCGGCAACGGCCGGGGCAACCTGCTTAATTCCGGCGTGCCTGTCTATTATGGCGACGCGGCTTTCGCCCGCGATGTTTTGGCCGGGATGGGCTATCCTCAACTGAAAGCTTTCTTTGAAGGTCTCGGCGTGCCGCTTCGGCAGGAAAACGAGGGCTGGATTTATCCCGCCGCGCTTCAGGCCGCCGTAGCGGTCGAAGCGCTACTGCTGCGCGCCGGGCAGTTGGGCGTCACCTTTCTGCTCAACACACGCGCGGAGAGCCTTACCCGGGAGAACGGCGGGTTTACGTTGTGCGCGCTGCATACGGAACCCGCGCCGGAAACCACCCACGGCAAGCCCCGCGCACCCGCTGTGGAACGCCGGGAAGCGATTCATGCGGACCGTGTGATCGTCACGGTCGGCGGCGCGGCTGCGCCCGCGCACGGCACCGACGGCACCGGGTATGCCCTGCTCACAGCCTTCGGACATCGGTTGTCGCGGCTTAAGCCCGCGCTTTGCGCGCTGCTGACCGATCCCCGCCGTATCGCGGGCCTCGCAGGGCAGCGGGCGCGCGCGTCCCTCACGCTGGTTTCTTCTGCGGGCGGGACGCTGAAACGCACAGAAGGCGAAGTATTGTTTGGCGACGATGCGATCAGCGGGATTGCCGCCATGCAGCTGGCGCGTTTTACGGAACCCGGCGCTACCCTGTCGATGGACCTGCGCCCCGCACTGGCGCTTTCCGGCGCGGAACACGGCGAGATCGTCGCATTTCTTTCGCGGCTGGCCAACCTTCGGTCAGATTGTTCGCTGGCGGACCTGTTCACCGGCGCATTTGCCTATCCTCTTGCCCGGCTGATCCTGCGGGAATCCGGGGTTGGCGAGCCGGGCGAACCGATCGCCTCCCTGAACGCGGCCCGGCTGGATCGCCTTGTAGAAACCATCGCAGACCTGCGCCTGCCGATCACCGGCACGCGCGGGTTTGAGCAGGCGCAGGTGACAGCGGGCGGTATCGTTACGGAGGATTTTGACCCTGCCACACTGCAAAGCCGTCTCTGTCCGGGCCTGTACGCCGCAGGCGAGGTGCTGGATGTGGACGGGGACTGCGGCGGTTTCAACCTGATGTTCGCCTTTGCCAGCGGGTTGCTGGCAGGGCGCGGTTAGGAGCGCTCCGGCCGGGAAAACGCCATCTCCGCCTATCCGCGCAACCGCATTCCCGTGAGGCGCGCATCTTGCCGAAAACCCCTTATAATGGTACAATCAGCCTATGAATGAACAGCTTTTTTCGGCGGCGGAGGCCGCCCTGCGCAAAGCGGACTTGCTGCGTCCAAGCGTTACGCTGCTGGTGGCGCTCAGTGGCGGCGCGGACTCGGTCGTGTTGCTGCGCACGCTGTGCGGGCTGGCTCCCACGTACGGTTTGACCGTGCGCGCTGCCCATGTGGAACATGGCCTGCGGGGCGAAGCTTCCCAGCGGGACGCGCGTTTCTGCGAGGCGTTATGCGGGGAGCTTTCCGTGCCGTTTTCCTGCGACCACGCGACACTGTCGGGTGGCATGGACGACCCCGGCGCCGAAGCGCGGGCACGCGACGCGCGCTACGCTCTGCTGCTTGCCCGCGCGAAAGCCTGCGGCGCTGACGCGCTGGTGCTGGCCCACCACAGGGACGATCAGGCGGAAACGGTGCTTTCGCGCCTCACGCGCGGAAGCGGCGCGCGCGGCCTGACCGGGATGCGCGAGCAGACGATCCGCGAGGGTGTGATGATTTTGCGCCCGTTTTTAAGCGTTTCCAAGCGCGAGCTGACCGACGCGCTGGGCAGTCTGCCGCATTGCGAGGATGAAACCAACGCCCTGCCCTGCTGCCAGCGCAACCGCCTGCGCGCGGAAGTGCTGCCGCTGCTTACAATGGAAAATCCCCGCGCCGCCGAGCATATTGCCCAAAGCGCCCGCCTACTGGCGCTGGACGAGGATTGCCTGATGGCACAGGCGGAACGGTTGTCAACCCGCGCGCTTTGCATGGTTCCCCCGTTTTTTTACGCCGAGAAGGCGTTGCTGCGCACCGCTCCGGACGCCGTTGCCCTGCGGGCGCTTCGCTTTTTCGCAGAGCAGGGTATGGCGCAGGCACTGTCCGGCAGGACATCGCAGGACGGAACCACCTCACCGGACTCGGAGGCCGCTTTGCCGGAAGAACATTCCCTTTCCGCACCGGATTCCCTCCGCCTGTTGGCGTTGCTAACCGCACCGGACGGCGAAACCCTCAACCTCCCCGCAGGGCTTAAGGCGCTGGTTACCCCGCGCCATGTGCACCTTGTGCGCATGGCGGACGGTTCGCCGCTGCACGCCGTGCCCACCCCCGCGCCACAGGCCGGGTTATCCAGTCGGGCGCGGGTCCGTTTCGGCGGGCTTACCTTCCGTTTCACCCCCTGCGCCCCCGGAGAATCACCCGCCCCCGACGGATTGCGGAGTATTGTGCTGCCCAGCGCCACCCTTACCCGCGCCGTGCTTCGCACGGCACAACCGGGCGACCGCATCCGCCCCTTCGGCGCGCCGGGGGGAAAGCCGCTGCGCCGATACTGGATCGACCACAAGGTGGACCTTCCCTTCCGAGCGTTCATCCCCCTGCTGTGTGTGGACGACGAGGTGCTGTGGGCCACGGGCGCAGGCGCGTCGGAAGCAACCCGCCGGACAGAAGCCCCTTCGGTACGCATTGAAATCACGGGGCGCATGCCCTGGCTGCCGCCTGATCAAAGGAAATCTTCCAAATGACGATAAAGGAGCGTACGGGTATGAATCAGGATTCTCCGCTGTATAAGGACTTGGCCGAGGTGCTCTATAATGAGGAACAGTTAAAGGAAGCCGTGCAGAAACTGGGGGCGCGTATCACCCATGATTATCACGGAAAATCGCCGCTGGTGGTGTGCATCCTAAAGGGTGCCAGCGTGTTCTTTACCGACCTGATCCGCGCCATCGACCTGCCGCTGGAGATTGAGTTTATGGCTATCTCCAGCTACGGGGCCAGCACGGTGTCCAGCGGCGAAGTCCGCATGGTGAAGGATCTGGACCGCCCTATTCTGGGCCGGGATGTGCTGATTGTGGAGGACATCGTGGACAGCGGCATGACGCTCTCTTTCCTGAAGCGGACGCTGACCAACCGCGGCGCGAGCAGCCTGCGGCTGGTAACACTGCTGGATAAGCCCAGCCGCCGCACTGTGCCGCTGACGGTGGATTATTCCTGTTTCCAGATCCCGGACGCGTTCGTGGTAGGGTATGGGCTGGATTACGACGAAAAGTACCGCAACCTGCCCGTGGTGGGTGTGCTGGACCCGAAGGTGTACACAAAGTAAACGATTCCCGGGGCGCTCCGTAAAAACGGAGCGCTTTTTTTAATCCTCTCAAGTCAACGTATCTATCCAATATGGAAGAATGCTTCTTACAGGGAGCAGGTTGTATGGTTGCCGTCATACATCCCGGGTTTCCGCGCCTCGCACCGTTCCCATGCCGGAAGTCCGTTTTCGCGAATATTTTCTACCATTCCGGGAGGATCACGCCCGTTTTTCACTTTCGTCCCAAAAAGGTCCGAAAGTGCGGAATCGCGCAAAAATCAGCGTGAAAATAACAAACCAAAACAGGAACCTTCTGTCTTTTTATTTTCCGATCACCTCTCTATACTTTTCATAGAACCATTCCACCAGCGATTGATCTGCCTGGAATTGGCCATCATAAAAAAGGAGAAAACCATGAAGAAAATTTTCAGCCTCGCCGTTGCGTGCGTTCTCTGCCTTACCTGTTTCTCCGCCAGCGCGCTGGCCGATGTCTACCACCAACACCAGAGCAATCCGGCGGGCATCGAAACCATCGAAGCAATCCACTCGGGCGCTGTGGATTATATGACGAAGGAATATCCCGGCAAAACCTTCAAACCAGACCCCGCACTGGACACCTATCCGGCCGGGACCACCTACGTATACCGTTCCGCAGGGATGTTTAACAGCGATACCGCCGCGGATCGGATGAATACCAATTTTCTGGTTTACACAGACAAGACGTTCGCCAGCGCGGATGAAGCCCTTGCCTACTTAAAAACGCTGGGGCTCACGGACCTCGCGGACGAAGCGACCGGAAGCGTCGTGCTGGTTTCCCCGATCGACGCTGAAAACGGGTATGGCGCCGCGGATCAGACCGCCTACTACCAGCTTCAGTCCGTGATGTGCAACATCAACTACATGAGCTTCGGCGCGGATAAAACCATCAGTTATATCGCCGATCCCGGCTATTTCGGCGGCGTCGCCTACCGGTACCTCATCGGGATTGACGGCGGCGCGACGTTCCTGAACAACTACATCGCCAGCACATTTGATTACATCAGCCGGATCGCCGGAATGCTGCTTGTGAACGGGCAGATGGAGTCCATCCGGCAGGTAGCCGCCCCCGTGCCTGTCTATCTGGTGAACAGCGCGGATGATATCGTCGCGAAATACCGGCAGGCCAACGGCACGGATGCGTCGGAGGAGACCCCGGCAACGCTGACCACGTATAACCAGACGCTGCCCCTGCAGAAAGTCGTCGTTGCCAAAGACGCCGGCAAAGACACCGCCAGCTATATCCACGACGCGTATTATAACCTGTTCATCCATGCGATGCGCATTCCGGTCGTAAAAGCGGGGCTGTACACACCGGCAGCCGCATATAACGACCACAACTTCAACCAGGCGCCCTATTCGCTTTGCGAGCGCAACCCGATCCTGAACGGAAAAACACCGGATGGAATCAATGTGATCGAGCATCAGGAGGACCGTTTCAGCGACATCAAGGCCTCCGACGGCGAATATCTGAACACCTGGTACGAGTTTCTGCCGCAGGAAGTGCTGGACGGCACGGCGGCCAGCCACAGTATCCCGTTGATCCTTGCCAACCATGGCGGCGGAGACGACCCCGTGCAGGCTGTGGATGAAACGGGCCTGCTGACGCTTGCCGGCAAAGAGCGTTTCGCCATCGTAGCGCCCCGGTATGCCTCCGACGTGGCGGGCAGCTCCGTATTCTCCCCCTCCCCGTACGACACTAACGGCCAGGCATTGCCCGCGCTGGTGAAATACATGCTGGAGCAGTACCCGCAGCTGGATCCTTCCCGCGTATATGTGACCGGGTATTCCATGGGTGGCAGCGCAACCATCGAAGCCATTTCCAGCGCACCCACCCTGTTTGCGGCGGCGGTGCCCATGGCCGCGGCTACCCCAACCATGACCAGCTCCTATGTGCCGACAGACGCGCAGGCGGCGCAGTTTACCAGCTGCGATCTGCCCATCCTGTTTACCACCTCGTCGTTCGACCTGCCCGCCGCGATGAACCAGGCCGCAGGCACGCTTGGCGACAGCTATCTGGAGCACATAAACCGTTTCCTCGGTTTCAACGAAATGAAAACGTATACCTACGATTTTAACGCCTACCCGCTCGTGGGTTTCCCTGCTGACCGCATCGTTAAAACGAAGCTAAACGGCGAATACAACAACACCACCTGGTACCTTAACAACGACGCGGGCATACCCATGGTGGGCGTAAGCTTTACCGAGTTCCTTCCCCACGGCCTGTACCCCGAGTACGGCAAACTGGCCTGGAACTTTATGAAACACTATGCCCGTAACGCGCAAACCGGCGCAATCGAGTATAACCCCTATGTAGATTGATCCGTACTGGCATCCATGATCAAATTTCTTTCAGGCTACACGCAGCTTGCTTAAAGCTCAGAGGCCAGGAAGCAAGGGTGGCACGGGGGTTGAGCATACTCGTTCGTAAGTGAACCCCCCACCCCGCAGCTGACAACACAGATGGGTTTCATTCAGCAAGTTGAACGGCCCCGTCCCCCCTTGTTGGGGAGACGGGGCCGTTATTTTCATCATTGATTTCAGGCGCCGCGCCCGTTTCTTTCCTTCCACAGGCGGTTGGCAATCGGGTCCCGGATTCTGTTTACTGCCATGCGCTGCGAAGGATAAATGATAAGCTGTTCGTTTCTCCCGACTGCACAAGGTCGTAGTGTTCGTTTCCCTTGGCGCGTTCGGCAATGGCTTCGTAACGGTCCAGCCAGGCGATCGCGTCGTCGTTCAGCTCCGGCAGCAATTTCTCGATGGCGTTGTTTTTGGCTTTCATCAGTCCATCGTTCAGTTCTTTCGCGCCGCTTGCCAGTTTGGCAGCGCCTCCGGCCAGTTTTTCCGTACCCTCCTGCAGGTCCTTCGCGCCGTCCGCCAGCTTGCCGAAGCCTTCGCAAAGCGTTGCCGCGCCTTCACCCGCACTGGTAACCCCGTCGGTATATTGCTTCAGGCCCTGTTGAAATTTCGCGTACTCATCCAGCTGGCTTTTCAACGCGCTCAGCTTTGCCGCGCCTTCTTTGGCCTGTTCCAGAATCGGCTCCACCTGCCGGTCAATTTTCGCCTGCACCTCTTTGGATGCCAGGTTTTCTTCCACCAGTTTGTTTTCCTGTTCCGTCACGGCGTTATCGATCTGCTTTTGCACGTCGGCGGAGTTCATTTGCTGTTTCACGGCGGCGTCGATGCCCGCCTGCTGCTCCTTCGTGACCTGTCCCGCTTTCACAGCGGCGTCGTACTGTTCCGCGGTCAGGTTCAGGTTGGCCGCTTTCAGCACCGCCTGTAGCACGTTTGCCTGTGCCGCGCCGGTCACCTGTTTGCGGATTTCCTCCTCATTCTTGTGCACCTCTTCGGTTACCTGCTGCCGCGCCGCCTCGTTTGCTTTCGCGCGGATTCCGCTCTCCGACAGGGTATCCAGTGTACTGCCCAAAACCTGCGCGTAGTTCGCCTGCGTAAGCGCGGGCAGATCGGGCATTTCCGTTTGCAGTTCGGTCGTCGCGGCGGTCAGCAGCGAATCGAACACCTTCGATGCCGCGGCGTTCAATCCGTCGTTGTTGCCCTGTAACTTGCTCAGGCCCCCGTATAAATCGTTCAAACCGGTCTGGGCCTGCGTTATTCCCTCACAGAGGTTTTGAGCGCCGGTATCCAGCCCGTCTGCGCCTGTTTTCAGGCTGTCAGCGCCGGTCTGCAGGGCGTCCGCGCCGTTCAGCAGCGACACAACGCCGCTCATCGTATCGTAAAGCTCGCCGCTGCCGGAAATTTCCCGGTCATCGCGTATCGCCGTCAGGTCGTCCGTCAGCTCGCGCAGAAAGCCGTTCGCGTCATCATAGGATTCGCTCAGCCTGTTTACGGCCTTTTCGATGGGTTCCGAGGTAACGAACGTCAGCACGTCGCCGGGGGTGAAGTGATCCGCATCGAACGATACGGTAAACGACGTCGGCAGTTCGCCGATCTCGCCGCAGGCGGTTACACCGTAGCCAACCACCAGCGAACGGCTGCCGTCGGTAAAGGTGAATCCGTTTTCCACCTGAACGTTGCGGCAGGTCTCCCCATCCAGCAGCAGGGCGGAACATGCCAGATGCGGCGTATCGGAGTCCGTGCCATACCGAACGGTAATTTTTACGGCACCGGTCAGTTCCGACCCAGACGCGGCCGCCTGCCCATCCAGCGTGCAATCCAGCGTCGGCCGCACAGGCAGCGGCTCCTTCCCGACGCCCTGATAAAACACATCCTCACCGGCGGCGTTCCACGTAATCGTGTCTCCGTCACGGGTAAACGTACGGCTGTCCTTCGTGTTTTGTATCTCTATCAGCGCCGTGCTGTCGGTCAGCACATCGCTCTTTTCCGGATTATCCAGCCAAATGCTGTCGATTACCGTGCGGGCCGAACCATCGGCGTTGAGCACCCCGTAAACTCTTTCGTGCTTTTCGGCGCTCGCTCCGGTCGCAACCAGCAGCAGGGCGGCTGTGAGAACCGACAATACTTTCTGATGTGTCATATTCGATCATCCTTTCACAAGTTTCATATCACGGGTCGTCCGGCAAATGACCTGATCCGTCGCCAGCAGGATCGAGGGCAGAACGAACAGCACAACGATCACGCTGATCAGGGCCCCGCGCGAGATTAAACCGCACATGGAGCTGATGATATCCACGTCGCTGTACAAGCCCACGCCGAATGTAGCCGCGAAGAAGCTGAGGCCGCTGACCAGAATGGACTTTCCGGAAGAAGTGACTGCGTACTCGACCGCTTCTTTTCCGTTGCGGCCGGACAGGCGGGCCTGTTTGTACCGGGTCGTCATCAGGATGGCGTAATCCACCGTAGCGCCCAGCTGAATGGTGCTGATCAGGATCGGCGCCACAAACGGCAGGCTGACGCCTGTATAGTAAGGAATGCATAAGTTAAAGAAAATGCCGAACTCGATAATCGCCACCAGAATGATCGGCAGCGTCACGGACCGCAACACCAGCGCGATAATCAGGAACACAGCCAATATGGAAATCGCGCTGACCACCGTAAAATCATGATCGGTACAGGCAATCAGGTCTTTGGTGCACGGCGCTTCGCCAATCAGCATCCCGCCCTGATCGTATTCTTTCAGGATGCCGTTCAGCGTGTCAATCTGCGCGTTAACCGCATCGGAAGATACGGCGTATTCCGACGAGATCAGCGTAAGCCGGTAACTGCCGCTCTCCAGCTCACTCCGTACGCTGTCCGGCAGAATTTCTTCCGGGATTCCCGCGCCGGTCAGTGTTTCCAGCCCGATCACATCTTTTACGCCCTGCACCTTCTCCATCCGGGTCAGCATCTCGCGGGTCTGCCCCTGAGAAACCGACGTATCCGTCAGCAACAGATGGTTGGCGCTCACGCCGAATTCCGTTTTTAACTTCTGGTCGGCTTTCACACAGGCCATCGTATCCGGCAGGCAATTGCTGAGATCGTAGTATTTCCCCACGTTGTGGTAGCCGTAGAAGGCGGGAACCAGCAGCACGACGAAAATGACGATCAGCCAGCGGTACCGTTTGGTGATCCACGCGCCAAGTGCTTTGGGTTCCGGGATCAACGGTTTATGGGTGGTACGCTCAATCGCCCGGTCAAAACTGAGGAGCACAGCAGGCAAAAGCGTAATGGACCCCAAAACGCCCAGCAACACGCCCTTGCTCATCACAATACCCAGGTCGCGGCCCAGCGTAAAACTCATGAAACAGATGGATACGAAACCCGCCACCGTCGTCAAGGAACTGCCGACAATCGCGGATGCGGTGGTAACGATCGCCTGCGCCATGGCCTCGTTCCGGTCCTGCAGCTTCTGCTTCTGCTCCTGATACGCGTGCCAGAGGAAAATGGAATAGTCAAGCGTTACAGCCAGCTGCAACACTGCCGCGACGGCCTTTGTAACGTAGCTGATTTCCCCCAGAAAATAGTTACTGCCCATGTTCCACAGAACGCTGACCCCGATGCAGAACAGGAAAATCAGCGGCAGCAGCAGCGAATCCATACACACCGCCAGCGTTATGCACGCCAGCGCGACTGCGATGAGCACGTAGGTGCCTTCCTGCTCGTCTACCACATTTTTCGTATCGGTTACCACGGCGGACAGCCCGCAGACAAAGCACTTTTCGTTTGCCAGTTTGCGAATGTCCGTGATGGCCTGCATGGTGCCGTCCGCGGAACTGGTTTCGTCAAAAAATACCGCCAGCAACGTGCTGTCGCCCTGATTAAAGGCTTTGTACACGTTATCCGGCAATATCTCCCGGGGGATGGACGCATCAGCGAACGTTGCGTAGCCCATCACGTTCGCCACATGGGGTACCGCCTCAATCTCTTTTTGCAGCGCGGCGACGTCCTTTTGCGGCATCCCTTCGGTAATGATCAGTGAGAACGCGCCCTTGCCGAACTCGTCCATCAGGATTTCCTGCCCCTTCACCGTATCCAGGTCGCCGGGCAGATAATAAAGGAGATCGTATTTCACCTTTGTGTTGATCATTCCGAGAACGGACGGCACAATCAGCACCAGACACACGACGATCACCCACACGCGGTGTTTTACCAGGCCCCTTGCCAGCTTTGTCAACCCTTTTCACTCCCCACATCAGCCATTCCACTCGGTTGAGCCGATCCCTTTTGTCACGGCGCGCAGAAGGCGTTTTTCCCTTTACATTACCCGAGAACGGCCCCAGCTATATTCTGTGGTCTAACCACCGCAAGAGTGTAATCCGTTTGAAAATAAAAGTCAATCGTCATTCCCATAAAATTTAAGCAATTTTAATGACCAAAATCGAATTTTTGTGTATAATAACATCGATCCCATGGTTAAACCAGAAAGAGGTTTTGCGTGATATGAAATTTAACACCCTCATTGCCCCCACCATTCGGCAGATGTTCGTGGACCAGATCACGCACATGATTCTGGCAGGCGATTTGAAAGCGGGCGACGCACTGCCGACGGAGCGCGAGCTGGCCGAAAAAATGCAAATCAGCAAATCAGCCGCCCATATCGGGTTGAGCGACCTGCAACGGATGGGCTTTGTGCACATCAAACCCCGCCATAAAACCACGGTCGCCGATTACTGGGCCAGCGGAACGCTGGAAACGCTGGACACTATTCTGCGTTATAACGGCGGAAGGCTCAACAAAGCGCACACCCGATCCATTCTGGAATGCCGCATGGCCCTGGAGGGAATCGCGATTGATCGGGTTGCACAAAACCGAACCGAGGACGATCTGGCCCGCCTGAACGCTGTGGTGAGCGATTTGCAAACCGCAACGCGACAGCGCCCCACGGCGGATGCAAACCGCATTGCGGAGCTGATGTTTCAATTTCAGCACCTGATCAGTGTTCTGAGCCGAAATTCAATTTTTCCGCTGGTGATGAACGCTTTCCGCACGTTTCATCTGGCCTTCTGGAAGACGGAAACGGATCAATTGGGCGCTGAGCATTGCCTGCAGTATGCCAAAACCCTGCTGGATAGCATTGTGCGCCGGGATTCCGTTGCCGCAAAAGTACAAATGCAGCAGGAATTCGAAACGTATCTGGCCAGTATGTAAAGCCAAAGAAAAAGCAAACAGCCACCCATTTATGCCTCCCGGAGAGCGGGGTAAAAACAATCGCTGCGTCGTACGTAAAGGGAAGGAAAGGCTGCCCCGGACAGGAGCGCTTTTCTCCCTTACGAAAATCCGGATTGCTTGTAACCAAAAGGCTCCC
This sequence comes from Candidatus Limiplasma sp., assembly GCA_035353235.1. Classification (GTDB taxonomy): domain Bacteria; phylum Bacillota; class Clostridia; order Christensenellales; family Aristaeellaceae; genus CAXXOK01. Next base: position 1,649 of record DAOPZG010000050.1, on the reverse strand, counting down.
GTGATATAATGGGATCATATAAAAATGGCGAATCCGTCGGCCTTTATGCAGCAGATTTCCCTATGGCCGACGTTTTCCTGACCGCTTTTTTATCCATGTGGTTTTAGAATCACGCGGGTATTTACCCCCGCGATTCTCCGGAGGGAATCGGAATCCTATGCCAAACATCCATCTGGTCAATTTTCCGGGACCAACCCTTGAGATGATCCGCAATCCAGTTTTGCGCTGTGTAGGACGTTGCAGTAACATCCCCGCCTACTCTATCGAAGGGCACTCCCATCCAACCGTCGAGCTGCTTTATATCGAAAGCGGACACGGAACTGCCTGCGTGGGCGGAACGCAATTTCCTCTCGAGCCCGGCACCATTGTAATCTATAACCCGACGGTGAAGCACTCCGAGCGGTTTACCCGCGAAGAGCAGGCCTCGTTGTTTTACCACCTGAAATTTGACGAGCTGTCCATCTCCGGTATGCCGGTCAACAACCTGCTGCCTTCCGGTCTGCCCCCTACTTTTAATACGGGTGTGAACCGGGATGCTTTCAGCCGCCTGCTCTCCACCATGTTTCAGGAGGCGGAGGAGCAGCACCTCGGCTATCGGCAGATGCTGGACAGCCTGCTTTATTGCATCGTGCTGCTCACCCTGCGCGTTCTGGACGCTTCCTACACGCTGCTTCGCAAGAACGAAGGGGATTCGCTGATCTACCAGATTCAGCAGTATTTTGCCGAACATTACGCCCGGAAACTGTCCATGAAAGAAGTGGCAAGCCAGTTTCACATCAACGATTGCTATCTTTCGCACATGTTTAAGGAGAATATCGGCCTTTCCCCATCCGCCTATCTGACCGAATTCCGCATTAACGAGGCCTGTCGCCTGCTTTCCCAGACCGATATGCCCATCCACATCATCGCCAGCAGCGTGGGCTACCAGAACCAGTCCAACTTCCAGATCCAGTTCAAGAAAAACAAAGGGCTTTCTCCTTTGCAGTATCGCGCGTATTACGAAAAGAATCCCCTGATCCATCTGGATACGGTATATTGCGCAACTGGATGCGGAAATCGAGCAAGTAAAAGCGGCCCTGAACGATTGCCAGCCGGAAGAGCGCAAGTCGTTTGAAGACGCGCTGAACCCTCTGCTTCTTGAAAAAGTACAGGAGGAAACGAACGATCTCCGGTGGGCTATCCATCCCGAAGCGTTGCAACGGTATCAACAGCTCTATGCGCCCCGCATCAACCTGCAGCTTACCCCGCTGCTGGAAAACAGCGGCACGTCCCATGTCGCCCTGTGGTCCATGCTTGCGGATTGCCTCACGCCCTGGCTCGACGGGCAGATAACTTTGGACCAATGCATGACCAACCTGAACGCCCTTTATTCCCGCAATATTCATGAGCAGTAACACGTTATTACCTATGAATTAAAAGTCCGGCGGGAATAACCAATTGGGTTATTTAGTGGCAAGATGCTGTTGGTCCGCCTTCCAATCCCGCACCCCATTTTGCACCCTGGAAGTATTCAAATCGTGTACAAAACAGGTCAAATATGCAGATGTTTCATAATAGAAAACCGCCTGAAATCATTGATTTCAGGCGGTTTTCATTGGTGAGCCCGGCGGGATTCGAACCCACGACCTTTTGATTCGTAGTCAAACACT
>DAOPZG010000049.1:0-17092 GCA_035353235.1 Candidatus Limiplasma sp. | reverse complement strand
CATGCTCGTGCAGGGACGGGTCGATTTTGCCGCGCCTGCCGATTATCGCGAGGACGGTCTGCTGGAAACCATTGTGTTCTCTTTGCTGGATCAGCTGGCGCCGCAAAACCGCATGGACAGAATCGCCGCCTCGCAGCTGGACGAAGCGCAGGCTGCGATTATACAGGAGGATCGTCTCGCGTTTCGGGATGCTCCGGATTGAACGATAAGCGAACCTCTTTCCTCACCGGATTGGATAAAACGCGGTCGATTCCGCATCATACTCGTCCCCCGGTCTGTAGCGGCGCGCCGCGGTACGGCTTTGCCGCTTGTCATCCTCCCCTCTTTTCGCTATAATGAAAACGATGTCCGCGTGGCAAACGCATCCGTATTGATGCCGCGGCCCGCTCGCAGCCTTCCGGCCCACGCGGCGCAACACTTTTTTAAAGGAGTACTTATGCAGAGGGTGAAAACCCGGCGGAAACGCTGGCAATCCGTTTTAATCCTTCTGGCGATATTAGCGGGGATCGCAGCGGTAGTTGTTTTGCTGGTGTCGCTTTTATCGAACCGTCCCGTAACCGATGTGACGGCGACACGCCTGCCCTGCGAATACAGCGATAACATTCGCCCGTTCGGTAATCATATTCTGTATTACGATGGTGAAAGCATCCATTGCATGACCAGCAAGGGTGCGGTCCGCTGGTCCTTTCAGCTTGGCGCCGACGCGGGGTTTGACTGCACGGATGATACCGTGGTTGCCTGGGCCGGCAACACAATCTATATCATTGACCAGAATGGCAACTCCACCTATAACGACAATCTTGGCGAGCCGATTCAGTTCGCGCGCGCAGGCAAGCAGTACGTGGCGGCGGTCATCGGCGATACCACCACGCCGCGTCTGGTGGTGAAGGATCATCTGGGCGCGCATATGGACGAAGAAGCCGACGCTTATAAAAACCTGATCATTCTGGATGTGGGTTTTTATGGGAAAAACGGCGAATACATGTGGACGCTCTCGCTGGATGTTTTCGGAACCGCTTCCAACACGATCCTGAACACCTTCGAAGTCGGCAAGATGAACACCGGCGAAGTTTCGCTGGGCAATTCCATCACCTACTCGGTTTTATATGAGAACAGTATTCTTCGCGTCATCAATACCCGGAAAATGCTCAGTTTCAATTACCGTGGCATGGAAGATACCACCGCGAGCGTGCTGGTGTACGGCTGGCGGTTGATTGGAAGCGAAATACCGGAGAAGGGCGACGCTCTGATGTTGTTCGCCCCCACTGCCCAAACGGACAGCGCCTTCGATATTCGAGAGCTTCGGCTGATCAGCGGTTCCACAGACCGACGCTACAGCCTGCCGGATACCTGTTTGGGCGCGGCCGTATGGAATAAGGCTCTGTACTCTGTCAGCGCCGATAAACTCTATCGGGCGGCCGTAGGCGATAACCGCTTCTCCGATTATCCCCTGCCGTTAACCAACCCGGTCGATCGCTTTATCGGGGTGCTGAAGGATGGTCATATGCTCGTCGCCTGCGGGGATGAAGTGTTTGTCTGTACACTGCCCCAGGCCGCGCGCCAGTAAACATCCGCCCGGAAAGGAGTCCTCCCTTGAATATCATCGATTACGGCATCATTCTTCTCATCGCGCTGTGCGTGCTGTTCGGTTTCTACCGGGGGTTTCTCCAGACGTTGCTCAACCTGGGCGGCAGCCTGCTGTCCTTCGCAGGGGCGTTCTGGCTGTTTCCCAAACTGGCCGACGCGGTGAGCAACAATACAGAAATCGTACGCCTCATCAGCAGTTATACGGATTCCGGCAGCCTGCTGGGCGATCTGGACCTCAGCAGCCGGGCGATCAGCACCCTAAGCACTAGCAATATTGACGCGATCGTCGCAAAAGCCAATCTTCCGGAACCGATCGGTAAACTGCTGCAAGCCAATCTGACGGGTAAGGTGTTCAGCCCTCTCGGCAATCTTGCCACAACCGTGGGCGATTATGTGAACCAGACCATTCTGTCGGTCAGCATCAACGTGTTGTGCTTCATCGTCTGCTTTATCGTCTGTTTTATCGTGATCACCATACTGGTGAATCTACTGCGTTCCGTTTTCCGTTTTCCGGTACTGAAGCAGCTGGATTGGCTGGCCGGGGGCGCTTTCGGCTTTCTGATCGGCTGCGTGCTTTGCTTTATCGTTTTCACCGCCATGCCGCTGTTGCAGAGTGTGGTTCCTCTGGAACAGTTTCAAACGCTGGTGGATCAGAGCGCGCTGGCCAAGGTATTTGAAAACGGGAATCTAATTATCTCTATCATGAACCGAAGACTTTAACCTGGGAGGAATAGGCCATGTTAATTTGCGATACCCATGCCGATACCCTGTACGCTTTGCAGGACGAAACGCGCGACCAAAGCCAACCCTGCGATATTACGCTGGAGCGTTTAACCGCGGGTGGAGAAACCGATACCCGTGTGCAGTGCCTTGCCCTTTGGACCGGCAAGGAAGGTTTGCTTGGCAAGGATGTCGGGTTGATTGACCGGGAAATGCTGGCGCTTGGCAGGCTGGAAGCGCAGGGATTTCGCCAGGTGCGCACGGTGGATGAGGCACAACCGGGCAAGGCGAACTTTCTGCTGACCATCGAAGGCGGCGAAGTATTTGAAGGCGGGCCGCAGACGGTGGACGCTTTTGCGCTGTGGGGCGCAAGAATCGCTGCCATCGTATGGAATAACGAAAACTCCTTTGCCTGCCCTGCCGCTGTCGGGAATGACCGTGGGCTGACCCAGCGCGGCCAGAAGCTGGTCGAGCATATGAACGCACAGCATATCGCCGTGGACGTAAGCCACCTGAATGATGCCGGCGTGAAGGACTTGCTCTCTCTCAGTAAAACCCCCATCATCGCTTCCCACAGTTGCTGCCGCGCGCTTTGCAACCATCCCCGCAACCTGACAGACGACCAGTTGAAAGCCATTTTCACCATGGGCGGGTATGTCGGCATCAATTTCTATCCGCTGTTCTTAAAGGGCGAGCAACAGGCAACCATCGATGATTTAATCCTCCACATCGACCATATGGTTGATCTTGGCGGCGCGGAACATATCGGTATGGGGTCGGATTTTGACGGCATTGACAGCCACCCCGTCGGGCTGGAACACGCAGGGTGCGTGCACGCCCTGTTTGACCGCATGAAAGAACGCGGTTACGACGACGTGGCGATCCGGAACTTTGCCGGTGAAAACTTCAGGCGCTATCTGGAAAAGGTATAAGCAGCGCAGCCCGCTCCCCTTGCCGGGGAACGGGCTGTTTTTTTATTACCACTTCATATAAGGATTCGGTTGCGGGAGCCGCCGGATCAGCGGCCGAGTGCCGCATCCAGTTCCGCCTGCAGCTTCTGCAGCGATTCCACAATGGGCAGGTGCTGCGGGCACTTCGCCTCGCATTCTCTGCACTGCACGCAGTGGGAAGCTTTTGCGTCTTCCGCGAAGAAGTGTTGCCAGGTGCCTTTCAGGTTCGGGATTCCACCGTACATGCCAAACTGGTTCCAGATATCGAAGTTGCCGGGGATGTTGACGCCGTGCGGGCAGGGCATACAGTAACGGCACCCTGTGCAGCCGATTTTTACACGGCTGTCCAACCGATGGGCTACTTCGGTAATCGCGTCGCGTTCCGCCTGGGATAGCGGCGCGTCCTTTTCGAATGTTTTCAGGTTATCCGCCATCTGGTCCGGGGTCGACATGCCGCTGAGAATCACCTTTACATTGGAATGATCCGCCAGCCAGCGCAACGCGAAGGACGCATCCGACGCGCCCGGGGTTACCCTGCGGAAAGGATCCGAAATGTCCGGAGACAGGGTGGCCAGAGCGCCGCCCTTCAGGGGTTCCATCACCACTACGGGCACGCCTTTCGCCGCGGCCAGCTCATACCCCCGCGTACCCGCCTGCAAGCGCTGATCGCGGTAGTTATACTGGATCTGGCAGAAGTCCCATTCCCCGTCGTTGATAATCCGTTCGAACACAGGGTATTCGTCATGGAAAGAGAAGCCGAGGAAGCGGATTTTCCCCTCCGCCTTCAGTTGCCTGCAATAATCTACCACGCCCAGCTTCACCATCCGGTCATAGGAAGCGCTGTTCAGGGTATGCAGCAGGTAAAAATCAATGTAATCCATCTGCAGTCTTTGCCGCTGTTCCTCAAAAACCGCTTTGGCCTGATCCAGCGACTGAATCATGTACGTGGGCAGTTTGGTGGCGATAAAAAACGAATCCCGCGGGTAACGCTTCAGCATCTTTCCCGTTACGGCTTCGCTTTTCCCATCATGATAGCCATAAGCGGTATCGTAATAGTTCACCCCGGCCTGATAAGCCTGGTCGAACATTTTCGCGGTTTCCGCCTCGTTGATGGTCTGGTCGGCGTTCATGGGCAGGCGCATACAGCCAAACCCAAGTAACGAGGTTTGTACGCCCAGCTTTTCCAGTTTGCGAAAGATCATTGTGTTTCTCCTTTATTCGTTTGTTCGTCGAATGGTCCGCCGCGCCGTCGCAGTGCCGCCGCTGTGTTTATATTACTCCAGCCCGGCCCAATTTTCAACCCGTCAAATTTTAAGGGATATGGAAAAACCGCCCCGTATGGGCGGCAAATGGATTATAGATGTGCGTGTTTCACTCCTTGTTATTCTTCAAACGTACGTACGCGGATGACCCCCGGAAGGCTACGGATTTCCTCGGTCAGTTTTTCATCCGGATGGTCATCCAGACCGATCACCGTAACGGCGATCTCCTTACGGCTCTTGTTCTGCATGTTGTCGATGTTGATATGCCGGGCGCCGATGGCGGCGGAGATAGCGCTGACCATGCTGGGCACGTTCTCGTGGATCACCAGCAGGCGGTTGGGATCGCTTCCGTCCAGAAGGATTTCCGGAAAGTTCACGCTGTTTCGGATTTGCCCGATCTCCAGATAATCCCGCAGTTCGCAGGCCGCCATACGGGCGCAGTTTTCTTCGCTTTCGGGGGTACTGGCGCCCAGATGCGGGATCAGCACCGCGTTCTTCACTCCGATCAGCTCTTCGGTCGGGAAATCGGTCACATAACTTGCGATTTTCCCGCTTTCCAGCGCCGCTTTCACAGCGGCGGTATCCACCAGCTCGCCACGGCTGAAGTTAAGCAGGTGCACGCCGTCCTTCATCTTCGCGATAGATGCGGCGTTAATCAGCTGGGTGGTTTTTTCCGTCAGCGGCACGTGCAGGGTCAGGTAATCGGACTCCGCCAGAATATCGTCCCGGTTGTTGCAGCGCTTGATGGAGCGGCTGAGCGACCACGCGCTTTCCACACTGATGAAGGGATCGTAGCCCAGCACTTCCATACCGAAGCCCTGCGCCGCCGTGTTGGCGACGATCGCGCCGATCGCGCCCAGACCCACCACGCCAAGGGTTTTCCCGCGCACTTCGGGCCCCACAAACTGGTTTTTGCCCTTTTCCACCAGTTTGGGCACCTCTTCGCCCTTGCCTTTCAGGGTTTTCACCCACTCCACGCCGCCCGTTACGTTGCGGCTGCCCAGCATCAGCGCGCAGGCAACCAGCTCGGCCACGGCGTTGGCGTTCGCGCCCGGCGTGTTAAACACCACGATACCGCGGCGGTTACATTCTTCCACAGGAATATTGTTGGTCCCCGCGCCCGCGCGCGCTATGGCCAGCAGGTTATCCTTCATTGCCATGTCGTGCATGGTCGCGCTGCGAACCAGAATCCCGTCCGGCACGGGTTCCTCGCGAGCCACCAGGTATTTTTCGGCACTCAGGCATTGGTGGATCACATCCGATATTTCATTCAGCGTCTGAATCTTAAACATAACGATCCGCTCCTGTCACTCATGATGGGGTTCGCTGCGCCCAGCGCATCGGCTTGCGGGCATATTGTCCGTCTCGTCCGGTTGTCGGTCAGCCGTTATCCTTTTCAAACTGGGCCATCACATCAACCAGTTTCTTTACGCCCGCAACAGGCATGGCATTGTAGATGCTGGCGCGCATACCGCCCACGTTGCGGTGGCCCTTGATGTTCAACAGTCCGTTTTTCGTGCACAGCTTCATAAAAGCCTCGTCCTTTTCCGTGTCGCCGGTCACAAACGTAACGTTCATCAGCGACCGATACTCCTTCACGACAGGATTATGAAACAGCCGGCTGCTGTCGAGATAATCATACAGGATTTTCGCCTTGTTTTTATTGTATTCGTAAAACGCGGGTACGCCGCCGCGCTCTTTCATCCATTCGCAAACCAGCTTGATCATGTAAATCGCGAACGTATTGGGGGTATTGATCATGCTTTCGTTTTTTACCTGCAACGCCCAATCAATCACCTTCGGGCAGTTGGGCGCGGCGAAACCCAGCAAATCTTTGCGAACGACGACAACCGCCAGCCCGGCAGGCCCCATGTTCTTCTGCGTTCCCGCATAGATCACGCCGAAACGGCTCACATCCAACGGCTCGGAAAGGATGTTGCTGCTGGCATCGGCCACCAGCGGAACTGCTCCGGTTTCAGGAAGTTTCGTATACCGTGTGCCATAGATCGTATTGTTGGTGGTGATGTAAACATAGTCCGCGTCGGGGTTGAAGCGGATTGCGTCCAGATCGGGAATCCGGATGTAATTTTCCGCACGGCTGGATGCCACGATGTTGACGGTTCCGTATTTCTTGGCTTCTTCCGCCGCCAGATGGGCGAAGTTGCCGCTGTCGATATAATCCGCGGTGTTGCTGGCGCGCATCAGGTTGAGGGGAACGGCGGCAAACTCCAGCGTGGCGCCACCCTGAAGGAACAACACCTCGTAATTTTCCGGCACGCCCATCACTTCGCGAAACATCGCGACCGCATCGTTGTAGATATCCATAAACATGCCGCTGCGGTGGCTCATCTCCAGAACACTCATGCCCTTATCGCCATAGCATACCAGCTCCGCAGCCGCTTTTTGCAGCACGCTTTCATCCATCATCGAAGGTCCTGCCGAGAAATTGTAAACCCGTTCCATGATAACCCCTCCCATGTCCTGTATGATTGCGGATCATTCTTTGTCCCGATCCGGCGGAACTATCGGGACGCATTCTGCCCTACGGGCGTTTCTTGTACCGGTTGCGGGTATCATATCGCAGGTTTAATCAATTTGCAAGTACTATTTTTGTCCCGCAGGGCCAATTATGTCCCGCATTGAATTGCAAATAAATAACGCAAACCGTTTTATCGTAACAGTTTGCGCCATATGTTATCAGGAATGTGCAATTATCACAAAAAGAAACTTTACGGTTTTGCTTCGGGTAGCTCCGCTTCGGTTTCACATACGTAGGCAAACCGGGGGAAAGAAGCGCCGTCGCGTTCGACCGTTTCTCCCCACATGGCAAGCGGACGCACCCAGTAACCCCGCCCGCCGTACAGCGCCTGATACACCGCCATCGGTTCCCGTGTTTCCGAGTGCAGGGCGACCATCATCAGCCGGTAGTAATTTCCCTTAAAGTGCCGGTAAATTCCCGGTTTCGGAGCGTCCATGGGATACCCCCTTACGCGGTATGCTCATGCTTCCACTGCAGGAACTCCTCAAACGTGCCTTCGCGGTCCAGGCAGCCGTTGCCGTTCACCGGTATCTCAATGATACGGTTGGCGACTTCGTCGATAAACTGGTGATCGTGCGAAGCGAAGAGCAGGTTGCCCGGATATGCCACCAGACCGCCCGATAACGCCGTGATGCTTTCCAGATCCAGATGGTCGGTCGGCTGATCCAGAATCAGCGCATTGGCCTTGCTCATCATCAGGCGGCTGAGCATGCAGCGCACCTTTTCGCCGCCGGAAAGCACTTTGGCGGGTTTATACACATCGTCGCCGGAGAACAGCATCCGCCCCAGAAAGCCACGGAGATACGTTTCCGTCTGATCCAGCGAATACTGGCGCAGCCATTCGATCAGCGTACCGTCGAAGTTCTCAAAAAACGCGGTGTTGTCTTTGGGGAAATAGCTGTTGGTAATCGTTACGCCCCAGCGGAAGGAACCGGCGTCCGGCTCCATCTCCCCCGTCAGGATTTTAAACAGCGCCGTGGCGCCCACCTCGTTGTCACCCACAAAAGCGATTTTGTTGCCCTTGCCCGCCGTGAAGGTAACGTTATCCAGCACCTTCACGCCGTCGATGGTCTTGGTCAGCCCTTCCACAAACAGGATGTCTTTGCCCGCTTCGCGTTCCGGTTCAAAGCCCACGTAGGGATACTTCCGGCTGGACGCGGGCATATCTTCGATCTGGATGCTGTCCAGTATCTTTTTCCGGCTGGTTGCCTGCTTACTCTTGGATTTGTTGGCGGAGAAACGGCGGATGAACTCCTGTAAGTCCTTGATTCGCTCGTCGCGCTTCTTGTTCTGGTTGCGCATCAGCTGCTGAAAGAGCTGGCTGGAATCGTACCAGAAATCGTAGTTTCCCGCGTACATCTTGCAGGTGGCGTGATCCACGTCCACAATGTTGGTGCAGACCGCGTTCAGGAAATGGCGGTCGTGGCTTACGACAATCACGATGGCCGGGCTGTCGATCAGAAACTCCTCCAGCCATTCCGTGCTCTCCACATCCAGGCCGTTGGTCGGTTCGTCCAGCAGGATAATGGAGGGTTGTCCGAACAGAGCCTGCGCCAGCAGCACCTTCAATTTATAACGCCCGTCCAGCGACTCCATCTGCGCCGTATGCAGCTCGCCGGGAACTCCCAGACCGTTCAGCAACTGGGCGGCTTCCGTTTCCGCGTCCCAGCCGTTCATTTCGGCAAACTCGCCTTCCAGTACCGCCGCCCGTTCCCCGTCCGCGTCGCTGAAATCCGGCTTGGCGTACAGGGCTTCCTTTTCCTTCATAATGGCGTACAGCTTCTGGTTTCCCATAATGACGGTGTCGATCACGGGATAATCGTCGTACTTAAAGTGGTTCTGCTCCAGCACGCTCATCCGGTCTTCTTTCGTGATGGAGACGGTACCGGTAGTCGGCGGCAGCTCGCCGGAAATAATGCGCAGCAGCGTGCTTTTCCCCGCGCCGTTCGCGCCGATAATACCATAACAGTGCTCCCGCTGAAAAATCAGATCCACGTGCTTATAAAGCAGGTCGCCCGCAAACTGCAGGCTGACATCCGTCAAAGTGAGCATGGTTTCCCTCCCAGTCATAATCCGTATTACAGTAGCATGGAACGAGCTTTTTGTCAAAGTAATTCGCTCTGGTGCCTGCAAGTCCCAAAATCCCACAGATTTACAATTGTTACAGCGTATCATCCCAAATCATACGCCGAACGACTTGTGACAGAATTGTGAATATGCTATGATGTACTGTAATGTTTGGAGGGCGATAGCATGGGTAATCCGGAACCGGTCACGCCGCGATCCGAGCGTATCCCCAGGTTCATGTTTTTTCAAACTGAAATCTCCCAGCGGACGCTTACGACGGTATCCTGCGTATGGATCGCCGCAATGTTGCTTCCGTTGATTATTTTATCATTTTACGCACATCCCGTATACGATGACCTGCTTCACACACAAAGCGTTGCCGAAGCCTGGGCGCGCACCGGTTCGCCCCTCGCGGCGCTGGCCGCCGGATGGGCGCGAATGCTTGCGATGTATCAAAACTGGCAGGGTACCTTTGTTGCGATGTTCTTTTCCGCCTTCGCTCCCTCCGCCTTTTCCGAAAGCCTTTACTGGATCAGCCCCGTATTCACCCTCGGGGTGTTAACCTTTTCCGCGTGGAGTTTATCCCGCGCGGTGACCCATACGCTGCTTCAGATGCGGCGCGGCTCGTCGCTGCTGATTTTTGCTGTTTTTCTTACGCTGTGGCTTGCCTATCTGCCCGGCGCTGACGAAGCGATTTACTGGCAGTCCGGGGTGTTTTACGCCCTCAGCCCGGCGGCGCTGGCGCTGGCGGTTGGGCTATTGATCCGGCAGCATGCGGAAGGTTCGCGCGCAAGCCGCGTGGCCGTATTGATTATCTGCGGCCTTTTTCTGGGCGGCAGCACCTATCCGCTTGCGCTGGGCAGCTGCGTATTGCTGGGGCTGATTGCCGTGTTTGCCTTTTTGCATCAGTCAAAGGCCCGCTGGAGTGCGCTGGTTACTTTCTTAACTGTCGCCGTTTCATTGCTGGCTGTGGTAGCGGCTCCCGGCAACGGGGTGCGTCAGGCGCGCAGCGGCGCGGCCATGGGACCGCTCGCCGCAATCCTGCAGGGTACAGCGGAATGTCTGGAAACCACCGGCCGATGGTTTTCGCCTCAGCTTGCCGCGGCGGCGCTCATTCTCCTTTCCCAGCTTTGGGAGCCTCTTGCCAAAGCCCGGGTCTCTTTCCGGTACCCGGTATGGTTCACCCTTCTCAGCTTCGGGGCGTTAGCCTCCGCATTCGTTCCCGCGATTTACGCGACCGGCGTGGAGGGAGGGCGCGTAGACCGTATACAGGCGACGCTGTATCTGTTTTTTGTCCCAGTCGCGCTGGCAAACCTCGTTTACTGGCTGGGCTGGCTGGTAAAGCGACCCGACAGAATTAACAATCCTCCGACACTTACCCGGGGGTTGGCCCTGTTGTGCGCAGTACTGGCCGTATGGGGGCTGTTCTCCTCGGCAATCACGACCACGCCGGTCGTTTCATCGGCTCTCAGCCTGTTAAATGGTTCCGCGGTCTCCTACGACCGGGAAATGAAAACCCGTGAAGAAGCTGTCGCCGCCGCCGCAGATTCGGCAGAAAGCATCGCTGTAATCCGGGAGCTTTCACCGCATCCATCCTTATTCCCGTCAGACGGAATGGCCCTGCAGAAGAAGGCGCTTGCTCCCGTGATGCACCGGTACTGCGCGATCCGGAAACTGCTGGCCGCTTATTCCCCGGGCGCGATCCCACAGACGGAGTGGGCGCGGCTGGACGCCTGGCAGTGACCCGTTCGGGTTGCTCTGCGCAAATCAATACAATGAATAAGGACGGAAATTTGAAATTGAAACGTATCTCAAAAACCGCCGTCGGCCTTGCCTGCGTGGCGCTGGCTCTCGTTTTTACCTACCTGACCGTTTTTTCTCTCCGCTACACCTACATATTCGACCCCAAAGCATATTCCTCCGAGCACATGCTGCGTATCGCCGACGCGATCCTGCCCAATCTTCTTCTCTGCCTGCTGTTTCTTGCCGCGCTGCGTTTCTTTTCCGGGTTGGAAAAGAAACTGTCGCTCCGGTTGGTCACCGCGCTGACCCTCGCGGTACCGTTTGCCGCGGGGATCGTCTGGGTTTATTCCGCCCGCGTTTATCCCCGGGCCGATCAGGCATACCTGTTTAAAACCGCCGCACAGCTGATTGCCGGCGACGTAAACAGCATTGTGGAAAAGGGTTCGTACATCCAGCGCCTTCCCTACCAGATCGGGCAGCTCCTGTATTTTGAAGGGGTGGAAAGGCTGGCGGGAACGGAACGTTACCGCGCTTTTCAGCTGATCAACGTGGCGTCGCTGGCGCTTACATACGGGGCGCTGCTCTCCATCCTGTGGCAGGCGCTGCACAACCGCCGCGCTCAGTTGGCCGCATGCGGCCTGCTCCTGCTGTTTGCTCCCGGCGTACTGTACTGCACGTTTGTCTACGGTAATCTGCCGGGGCTCGCGCTGGCGCTGTGGGGCGTGGAGCGCTGCGTCAGCTGGGTGCGTCATCGCGGTGCAGGGCGTGTTTGCGCGGCGATCGCGCTGCTCTCCATCGCTTGCGTGGTGAAAACCAATTATCTGATCACGGCGCTGGCGGTGGCCATTACAACGCTTCTGTACGCGCTGCATGAACGCAAATGGAAGATCGCCGTGGTCGCCCTGTGCCTTTTCATGATACCGTTAGGTGTGGGCCGCCTGCCCACAACGCTGCTGGAGGCGCGCACCGGCGCGGCGTTCCGTTCCGGCACGCCACAGACCGCCTGGCTTGCCATGGGCATGCAGGAAGGTTCCCGCGCAGCGGGCTGGTACAACCAATACCCGTGGGATGTGATCGCGCAGAATGATTTCGACGCCTCCAAAACCGAAGCCCGCATCCAGAGCGATATTCAGGCCCGGCTGACGATTTTTAAACAGAATCCCGCCTATTGGGCAAGTTTTTACCACTCCAAGCTGACCACGCAATGGGCGGAAACAACCTTCGAGTCCCTCTGGGTCAATCGCGTAGGCAAATTTGACGCCACCCGACCCGCCTGGGTCGAGCCGCTGCTGACCAGCGAAGTACTGACCAGTGCGATGGACGGCTACGCGAACGCGTTGTATCTGGCGTTTGCGGTTGGGCTTGCCGCGCTCGCGCTGGGCATGTTCCGCAGAAACGGATTGGCTTTTCCCGATGCGTATGGCCTGACGGCGCTGATGGCCGCGGTATTCGGCGGGTTGCTTTATCACCTGCTGTTTGAAGCGAAATCGCAGTATTTACTGCCTTACCTCCTCATGATGATTCCCATCGCGTCCGTAGGCCTCGCGTTGCCCGCGCGAAACGTGACGGTATGGATGCGGTCGCTTTTCAACCGTCGGAAATCTATGGTATAATCAATTGATTCCGCGCATCTGCGCCGTAAGTAAAGGATGATTCTATGGCCAAGTTATGGGCCGGGCGTTTTGAGAAACCTACGAGTGCGCTGTTGGACGATTTTCAGTCGTCCATCCCTTTTGATCAGCGCCTGATTCGCTGTGATCTGCAGGGCTCCATTGCCCACGCGACGATGCTTGGCGAGCAGGGAATCCTGTCCGAAACCGACAGCGCCGCGATTGTGAAGGGCCTTACGGAGATGCTTAAGGATTTCGACGCAGGTAAACTGGCGATTGACCTGAAAGCCGAAGATGTGCACATGTTTGCCGAAACCGAGCTGACCGCGCGCATCGGCGAGGCGGGCAAGCGCCTGCATACCGGCCGCAGCCGAAACGACCAGGTCGCGCTGGATATGCGTATGTACGCGCGCGAGGCGTGCCTGCGGGTGGATGAGCTTCTTCGCGCTCTGCTGCAAACCCTGCTGGACCTTGCCAGGCAGCATATTCATACGTTGATGGCGGGGTATACTCACCTGCAAAAAGCACAGCCGGTTACGCTCGGCTTCTACTTCATGGCATACTGTCAGATGTTTATGCGGGATGTGAAACGCTTCCGCCTTGCCTATGACGAAGCCGACGTGATGCCGCTGGGCAGCGGCGCGCTGGCCGGAACCACTTATCCCCTCAACCGCGAGCGGGTGGCGGAACTTTTACATTTCAGCGCTGTGACTGACAACGCCATGGACGGGGTAAGCGACCGGGATTTTGCCCTGTCGTTCCTCTCCGCCGCCTCCATCTGCATGATGCACCTGAGCCGTTTCTGCGAAGAACTGATCCTTTGGTCCACCAACGAGTTCGGCACCGCCGTGATGGACGACGCCTTCGCCACCGGTTCAAGCATCATGCCGCAGAAGAAGAACCCGGACGCGTGCGAGCTGACCCGTGGAAAAACCGGACGCGTATACGGCGACCTGATGGCGCTTCTGACCGTGATGAAGGGCCTCCCCCTCGCGTATAACAAAGACATGCAGGAGGATAAAGAAGCTTTCTTCGACGCGTACGATACCCTGTGCAAATGCCTGCCTGCCTTTACGGCCATGCTCGCAAGCACCGCCTTCAACGCCGACGCGATGGCGAAAAGCGCCGCGCTGGGCTTTACCAACGCGACCGATCTGGCCGATTATCTGGTAGGCAAAGGAATGCCCTTCCGCGACGCGCACCACGTAAGCGGTACGTTGGTCGGCAAATGCGTAAGAGAACACCGGGATTTGGGCAGCCTGACCCTCGCGGAATTACGGGAAGCTTCTCCGGTGTTTGAAAACGACGTGTACGACGCCATATCCCTCAAGGCTTGCGTGGAACGCCGCAAACTGCGGGGCGGTCCCGCGCCGGAAACGGTGCTGGCGTCCATCCGCAGCGCGGAAGCGTGGATGGAGACCATGCGCGACGAGGCCAAACGGTAAGCCGGGCTCGGATTAAACCGCAGGGAGGAACCGCCATGATGGTCTGGGAAAGACGATTGCAGCGCCATCTCCGGGAGCATGTCCTGGGATACGCTTTTGCCGCCGTGCTGCTGCTGGGCGCGTTCATCCGCTATTCCAGCCTGCCGCAGATGGCCGCGGACCTGAAGTATATGAACCTGAGCTGGTATACCGCGATTAAGCAGGGCGGCATGGCGGCCGTGCTGGCTCCCGATTTACAATGGACCTACAGCCCGCTGCACCTGTACCTGTGGGCGCTGGCAGCCCGGTGTTTTCCGGCAGCGGACAGCGTGCTTGTGCTTAAGGCCGTCTCCCTCGTGATGGAAGCCGGACTGGTTGTTTTCACCTGCCTGCTGGCGGGCTGGGTACTGCCCAGACCGCGCAGACCGCTTGGCCTGTTTGCGGTGTTCACGCTGCTGTGGCTCAATCCCGTATTGATCCTGAACGCCTCTGCCTGGGGGCAAACAGACACGTCCTACGCGGCGCTGTCGGTGCTGTCGCTGTGGCTGCTTTTGCAAAATAAGCCGGGGTGGGCCATGACCAGCTTCGGGCTGGCAATGGCTTTCAAATTACAGGCTGTTTTCCTGTTGCCCGTGTTGCTGATCGCCTGGTTCTGCCGGGAGAAAAAGTTCAGCCTGCTGTGGTTTCTGCTCGTTCCCGCAGTATGGGTAGCCACCGGCGTACCCATGGCACTGCTGGGCGAAAGTCCTTTTTACTCCGTAACCGTTTATCTCGGTCAAACCGGGATGTACACGAAACCCACCTTCAACTGCCCCAACCTGTTCGCCCTGCTTGGCGACGCACTGACGGGGAAACAGCTGGTGCAGGGGCTATGGCAGCGCATGGGGCTGGTGCTGGCGATGGGATCGCTTGGCAGCATGGCGGCCTGGCTGATTTACCGGCGTCGGGCGCTGGGCGCGCAAACCATGCTCCTGCTGGGCGCGTGGTGCGTACTCGCCTGCATATTTTTCTTGCCCCGCATGCATGAACGCTACGGAATGGTCGGCGATGTGCTGCTGATGGTTTGGGCCGTTATGCTGGCAAAGCCGCGCGGGTTTGCCTGGGTACTGCTGGGGATGCTGCCCACGCTGAGCGCTTATTGTGAGTACTTGTTTGGCGCTCCGATTTTCAGCCTTCAGTTCGGCGCGGTACTGAACCTGCTGCTGTTGGGCGCGCTTACCTGGGAACTGGTCCGCGAGGCGGCAGCCAGCCCGGCACTGCCGCAGGAACAGGACGGTACCCTATCCGTAGCCGCATAAAAACATCCCTTCAGCCCTTCCCGTTCTTCCGGGAGGGGCTTCGCTTGTGACGGGAATCGGTCTGTGGTATCATCATTGTATTCGGTTATGAAGACAGAAAGCAGGGATCGCGAATGCCAACGAAAGCAGGACGCTTTTCCGCATGGTTTGTCGCGTTGTTTTTTCTGGCGCTTACTGCCGTGGGGCTGCTGACAGCCGGAGATTATGGTCAGCCCTGGGATGAACCCTGGGAGCAGGATATACTTCGCATGAACGGCAACCAATATGCGCAGACGCTGGGGCTGGAAACCCGTTTTACGTTAACTTCCACCATGAAAGCTCCGGCAAGCGGATTGATTGAAGACAGCGTTGAGAGAGACCACGGCGAATGCGCCTATTATCCCCTGCTTGGGATCATGGCCGACAGCACGATTTCTGCGGATTCGCTGATGCAGCTCTGGCACGCTTATACCTGGTTGTGTTTTGTCGCGGGAGCGGGTGCGCTGTGGTTGATCTGCCGCCGCCTCGGGCTATCCCGTGCCCTGAGTACCGTCGCGGTCCTGTTTTGGGTGCTGACCCCCCGTATGTTTGCCGAAGGCCATTACAACAACAAGGATCTGGTGCTTCTTTCGCTTGTGCTGATCACGCTTTGGCTTTCGTTGCGGTTGATGGAGCGCCCCGGCGTTCTCCGGGCGTTGTTGTTCTCGCTGGCCGGGGCCGCCGCGACGAACACGAAGGTTATCGGCCTTTTCATCTGGGCGCTTTGCGCGCTGTTTGTGCTGATCCGTCTGTGTGTCGGCCGCCGGATGAAGGGGCGCGCGTGGCTCGCGGCGCTCGTTGCGCTGGTTTCTTTCGCCGGGTTTTACGCCCTGCTTACGCCCGCGCTGTGGCCGGATCCGAAAGCATATCTCGTTTATACCTGCAACAACGCCGTCCATTTCGGCCGCTGGCAGAATCTGATTCTTTTCCGTGGCGCGGTTTTCAATCTGCGCGTTGATACACTGCCCTGGTATTACCTGCCCTATATGATTGCCGTTACTACGCCCCTATGGCTGCTGGCACTGTTTGCCATCGGGCAGGTACTGGCGCTGGGCCGCATCCTTCGTGCCCGCCCGGGAGTTTTCACCAGCGACATCACAACGGGCCTTCTGCTGTGCACCCTGCTGTGGCTGGTTCCCTTTCTGTACGCGATTTTGGGGCACCCGAACCTGTATAACGGCTGGCGGCACTTTTACTTTCTGTACGGACCGATGCTCGCGCTGGCCGGCTATGGCGCCGGGCGGATTTTCAACCGCCTGTCCGCGCTGCGCTCCCCAGTCATGCGCCGCGTATGCGCCGGTTTGCTGGCGCTGTGCATGGCGCTGACCGGCACGCAGATCGCGCTTTCACACCCTACGGAGTACACCTATTACAACGCGCTGGTCGCGGGCAAGGATGTACCCGAATATCTGGAACTGGATTACTGGAATGTATCTGTTCTGCAAACTGTTCGCAAACTGCTGAACCAACAGCCCGACGGTTCCGTGCTGACCCTTCAGGGAGCAGAATACTGGTCGCAAACCGGTTTGCAATCCGCCTGGCAGCTGTTAACTCCCGAAGAACAGGCCCGGATTACGGTTCTTCCCGCCGATGATCCGTCCGCGGCTTATGTGCTGTCCAACCGCACCTATGCGGTTCTTGGCAACTGGCAGCCGGACCCCACTCAGCAGGCGGTCGCGCAGACCGACAGCTTCGGCCTGCCCCTCTGCACGATTTATACCGCCGCGCATCCTCACGGCAGCCTGCCCACGCCTGTTGCATCCGCCGCAGGGGAGGTGCTGCCCGCATGATCCGATGGTTGCGTAAGCGCGCGCCGCTTGTGACAGTTCTGTTTTTTCTGCTGCTTACGCTTGCGGGTCTGCTCACCAGCGCCG
>DAOPZG010000048.1:0-17162 GCA_035353235.1 Candidatus Limiplasma sp. | reverse complement strand
TACGCTGCAGCCGGGGCGCGGCGCGGTTGCCCCGCCGGCGCGGCGCATGGTATAATAAACGCAATGCCGCAACCGCGCCGGATCGACGGCTGCGAGGAAAACGGAGGGACCGGACTTGGCTGAGAAACCGATTCTGCTGATTATGGCCGCGGGGATGGGCAGCCGTTACGGTGGCCTGAAACAAATGGACCCGGTTGGCCCGGACGGAGAATTTATTCTGGACTATTCTCTTTTTGACGCGCTGCGCGCCGGTTTCGGGCGGGCGGTGCTGGTGATTAAGCGGGAGAACGAGGCGGATTTTCGGGAATTGCTGGGTTCGCGCGTAAAAATGCCAATTTCATACGCCTATCAGGAGCTGAACGACCTCCCTTCGGGATACGCTGTGCCTGCCGGGCGCAAGAAGCCGTGGGGCACGGGGCACGCGGTACTTTCCGCCGCCGGGAAGATTGACGCGCCTTTTTGCGTTATTAATGCGGACGACTATTATGGCGCCACGGCGTTCCGGCTGGCGTACGAACACCTCGTATCCCTGAAGGACGACGGAGATTTCTCCATGGTGGGGTATCGCCTCAGCAATACGCTGAGCGATACCGGCTATGTGGCCCGAGGCGTTTGTGAAGTGGCGGAGGACGGCACTCTGGCTGACATCCGGGAGCGGACGCACATCATCCCCAGCGTGGACGGCCCGCTGATGAGCGAGGATTTACAGACTTATACCCGCCTGTCTCCGGATGCGATCGTCAGCATGAACATGTGGGGATTCCCTCCTGCGATGATGGACCGTCTGCGCGAGGCGTTCCCCGCGTTTCTGGACCGGGCGCTGGCCGAAAACCCGGAGAAGGCGGAGTTTTTTCTGCCGTTTGTGGTGGACGGGCTGCTGCGTGCCCACCGCGCGCGGGTTACGGTGGCCGCCACGCCGGACCGCTGGTACGGCGTTACCTACAAGGAAGATCGCCCTGTGGTGGTGGATGCGCTGCGCCGCATGACCGATGCCGGGCTGTACCCCCGCCCCCTGTGGAGGGTGTAACAGCCGCGCGGGCCGGTTGATCTTCCCCCACAGCCCCCAGGAGGATGTATGCGAAAAAAGCCCACGGTTTTCACCCTTGTGCTCTGGGTTGCCCTCGCGGGTTGCTGCGTGGGTGTGTTGCTGCTGCTGCCCAAAACGATTGACGCGTATAACGCCTATACGATCGAGCGGGACGCGACGCCCACTCCGACTGCGGTGATCGCCAGCGTTTTGCAGGTGACGGTTGATCCGGCCAACACCCCCAGCCCAACGCCGATGGTGCTCTCCGCCGGTTCATCCGGCGATGCGGTAAGCAAACTGCAAACCCGCCTGCAGGCGCTGGGCTTTTATTCCGGCGCGCTGGACGGGCAATACGGGCAGGGCACCGCGGCCGCGGTCAAACTGTTCCAGAGCCAGCACGGGCTGACCGCGGACGGGCTGGCGGGCACGGAAACGCTGAACGCGCTCTACAGCGACGCGGCGGAAACCTATATCCCCACGCCTACGCCTTCCCCAACGCCATCCATGCTCAGCAAAGGGGACAAGGGCGACGCGGTGCGCGCCCTGCAACAGCGCCTGAAGGACCTGGGATATTACAGCGGCAATGTGGACGGGGATTTCGGCGGCGGCACGCAGGAAGCCGTGCGCCTGTTCCAGAGCCAGAACGGGCTGGATGTGGACGGCGTAAGCGGCGGCGCGACGCTCGCGGCGGTATTCGCTTCGGACGCGCCGACCGTGTCCGTTACCCCCACGCCGGACCCGGCCAGCCTGCCGATTCTGGTGAACAAGGATCATCCCATCACAGCGGATTATCAGCCGCAGGATCTGGTAAACCTGCGCAACGTTCTGCCGTCCAGTCTGGTCTACGTGAAGGGCAGCGACATCCAGGGCAACCGCGACGCGGCAACGGCGCTGCAAACCATGTTCGAGGCCGCCAAGGCGGATGGCATCACCGGCTGGCAGATCAGCGCGGGCTACCGCAGCTACGCCTACCAGCAGCAGCTGTTTCAAAAACAGGTGGACGATTACATGGCGCAGGGCAAAAGCAAGGCCGACGCCGTTGCTGCCACCAAGCTGACCGTGGCCGACCCCGGTACCAGCGAGCATCACACAGGCCTCGCGTTTGACATTACCGTGGCCAATACCATTTTCAAGGGCACCAAACAGCAAATCTGGCTGAGCAAGCATTGCTGGGATTACGGCTTTATCATCCGCTACCAGGAGGGCAAGGAAAAAATCACCGGCTTTGTGGCGGAGTGCTGGCATATCCGGTACGTGGGCGTGCAGCATTCCACCGTGATGAGGGATCACGACTGGTGTCTGGAAGAATACATACAAGAGATGACGAAATAGCAGAACAACGGGAAAACGCTTCCGTAGCAACCCCTCTGTTCGCAGACCCGCCGCCGAAACGTGCGCGGGCCTGTTTTTGTCGTAAAATATCGCGGGTTTCCTTCCGGCTTGAAAGCAAAAGATTTTTCGATTCTCGTAATTTTTTACTTATGGAGGAGGAAAATTTCTCCCATCCGGCTTGCGGTTCGTTTTGGACGAACAGAACCATTGTCTAATTTGTAAAATATTCTACCAAAACAGTAATTTGCTTTATTTTATTCGCCTGCGAATGCAACTAGAATACAGTCAGGAGGACAGGTTAACGATATCCTGATAAAAGAAGAACCGATAGACGTATTTACGATGGGAGGAATTTTAAGGGCAAAGGTGTGAGGAAAAATGAAAATGAAGAGTAATTTGAAAGGGAGAGTATTCTGCTTTGAAACGTAAACTGCTTGTGTTCCTAATGGTGCTGGCGATGCTGACCAGCGCGATTCCTGCTCTTGCGGAGTCCGCCACAACGAACGCCGCTTCTCCCATTGTTGGGGTAACAGCCGCGACGCATGTGGAGGACCTGGGGCAGGTTGTGGATTCCTTTACGGTACAACTTACGGACGGCTTTGACGCCGCCGGTATCGGCACGGACAACATTTTCATCGAAAATAATTATGTGCATCCTACGTTCCCCATTTATGCCGACGGTGTAAAGTCGGTTTCCACGATGAACGGGTTGATGACGATCAAAGTGGATCCCTTCCTTTACAAAAAGGGCTTTATCGTCAGCTGCGTAAAGGACGGCCAAATGCTGTTCAGCTTCACCATCGACAACGTTACCTCCTTCACCACCGCCGTGGTGGACGAGTTTAAGGTGGTAAAGACGAGCGCAGCGAACTATCGTATCTTTGAACCCTCCACCACCAAGAAGCTCCCGCTGATCATCTGGTTCCACGGCGCGGGCGAGCGCGGCGACGACACGTACCTGCCGCTGGTCAACTACCGTGGCGCGGTATGCTGGGCGGAACCTTCCTATCAGGCCAAGCATCCCTGCGTGGTGCTCGTTCCCCAGATTCCCGCGGAAGGCACCTGGGACAAAACGGAATTGGACGATGTGCGCGCCATGGCGGACAAACTGATTGCCGACGGTCTGGTGGATCCGAACCGTGTATATGCGGTAGGTTTTTCCGCGTATCAGGCAACGCTGTGGTTTGATACTTACAACGTGGACTTTGTGGCCGGCTCGATCCATTGCCTGTACTGGCACGCGTATGATCCCAATCCGGCTACCGGCGCCGATTGGAATGGCGTTGGCTGGGACGTGATCGCCAAAGCGCACCTGCCGCTGTGGAGCGTCGTAGCCAAGGGCGACCCGACGGGCGGCGACGTGGAAATGGAAACTTACCACATCCCCTATCAGGTTGCCAACAACCCCAACTTCCGCTTTACTGAATGGACCACGGAAGAAATGGCGCAGTATCAGCTGTCCGGTTCCAGCCTGCACTGGGGATGGTTCCCGGCAGTGAACAATCAGGAGATGATCGACTGGTTGTTCTCCCAGAACCTGCAAACCAGGTGAGCTAAAATGGAACGTGCCTGCCGGGAAGAGACAGGATTCATTTCGGAGAACACGTTCAGACGGGGCCTGCGACGCGAAAGCGGCGAAGGCCCCGCGTAACGGAAGATTGCCGTAACGCGAAAAACTCTCCGCCTAATAGAGCGGAGAGTTTTTCGTGTGCGCGGGTAAATACAGGCAAACTGATCGGGGATGCAACGAGCTAACCCGCGAGGATGGCTGTTAACAGCTTCGCCTGCACCCGTTTCATTACCCCTCGATGCCGAAGTAACGTACCGCGTTATCAAAGCAGATGCCGCGTACGATGCGGGCAAGGGTTTCTTCGTCGTCGGGATACTCGCCGTTTTCCACCCAGCCGCCGATCAGCTCGCACAGCAGGCGGCGGAAATATTCGTGGCGGGGATAGCTTACGAACGAGCGGGAATCGGTCAGCATCCCCACGAAGGTGCTGAGCAGGCCCACGGACGACAGCGTTTTCAGCTGCTCGCGCATCCCCTCCAGCTGGTCGGCGAACCACCAGGCGGTACCGAACTGCACCTTGCCGGGCACGCCGCCCTGGAAGGAACCGGCGATGGCGGCCAATGCGTAGTTAAACGCAGGGTTAAGCGTGTACAGGATGGTCTTGGGCAAATATCCTTCGCGATCCTGCGCGTCCAGCAGACGGGCGAGCTTGCCAACGAAGGGTTCGTCCGCGATGGCGTCGTACCCGGTGTTGGGGCCGAATGCGGCCATGCCGCGGGTGTTTACGTTGCGCAGCGCGGCGATGTGATACTGCTGCACCCAGCCGCGGCGGTGGTAGCTCTGCGCCAGCCCCAGCAGGAGGGCGGTGCGGTAGTGGTCGGCGCAGTCCTCGTCTACCGGCTGGCCCTGCGAACCCTGTTTGAAGGCTTTTTCCGCTTTGCGGCGATCCACCTCGGCAAAGGGCAAACGGTCCAGCGCGTGGTCGGCGATACGCGCGCCGTGGTTGTGGAAGTACTGCACCCGCGCGTCCAGCGCGGCGATCACGTCGTCCAGCGTGTGTACGGGCAGGCAGGCGGCGGCGGAAAGCCTGCGCAGATAATCCGCAAAGCCGGGCTGGTCGCATTGCAGGGCGTTATCCGGCCGGAAGGCGGGCAGCACCTTCACGGTAAAGTCCGGGTCGGCGGCGATGCGCTCATGGTCGGCCAGCGTGTCGGCGGGGTCGTCGGTGGTGCACAGCACCTTGACATGGAAACGCTCGATCAAGCGTTTGGCACGGTAATCCTCCTGCGCAAGCAGGGCGTTGGCGCGGTCCCAAATGCTTTGCGCCGTAGCCTCGCAAAGCGGTTCCGTGATGCCGAACACGCGCTTTAACTCCAGATGCGTCCAGTGGTACAGCGGGTTGCCGATCATGTCGGGCATGGCTTTGGCGTAGGCCATAAAGCGCTCGTAATCCCCGGAGGTGCGGATAAAGGTATCGTCGTACCCATAGGCGCTCATGCCGCGCCACTTGTAGTGGTCGCCGCCCAGAAACAGCTGCCCCACGTTGCGGAAACGCAAATTATCCGCGATATCCGCGGGGGACAGATGGCAATGGTAATCAAAGATCGGGCACGGTTCGGCGTACCGGTGGTACAGCGTTCTGGCCGTGTCGGTGGTCAGCAGAAAATCTTCGTCCATAAAGGGTTTCATGGTAATGCTCCTTTTCTGTCGCTGGCCTGCGGGCAGTTCCCGGCGGGTAGCGCACATGCCTGTGATCCTGTTTCCTTCGCGGCGGCGTTAAGGCCTGCGCAGATATTTAATCAGCGTTGCGCGCACCGCGCCCCGGCCTGCGATCAGCTCCCGGAACAGGGCTTCCACCCGGTCGCCCAGCCCTACCGCGTACAGGTTGACGCCAAACAGCCCTTCGTTTTCCAGCAGGGGCGCAAGCTTGCCTCGCGCGGTCTCCGGCTGGCCGACGGTGATGCCGCTCAACTGTTGGGTCAGGCTGGCAAGCATCGGGTCGCCGGAACGCTCGAAGGGGCGCAGCTCGTCGTCCACCCCCAGTAGGTACCGGAGCCACCCCGCCAGCGTCAGCGGGATCAGGGTGAGACTCGCGGTCGAAAGCGCGGACGAGGCCGCGTAGGCTTTGATGGTTTCGCCAAACCGGATGGGAATCTTCTGTGACGTGTCGGTGGCGATGCGCTGGGGCGTATCCGGAATGAAGGGGTTGGGGAAACGCTGTGTAAGCACCTCGTGCAGAAAATCTTGCGGATTCAGGATACCGGGATCGGTAACGACCGGCAGGCTTTCGTCGTAGCCGATCCGGGTGACCAGCGCGGAAAGCTCCGGGTCGCGCATTTCGGCGGCGATGGAGGTGTAAGCCAGCAGACAGCCGAATACGGCCAGCGCCGTGTGCAGGGGGTTTAAGCAGGTGGTCACCTTCATGCGTTCCACCGCGTTGACCGTGTCGCGTGTGGTAAAGGAGACGCCGGCTTTTTCCAGCGGCGGCCTGCCGGCGGGAAACGCGTCCTCGATCACCAGATACTGCGGAATCTCCGCGTTCACAAACGGGGCGATGTAGGTGCCGCGCGCGGTCACCAGCGGATCGATCCCCGTTACGCCCAGCTGTTCCAGCTTTTTTTGCACTTCTTCGGCGGGGCGCGGGGTGATCTTATCAATCATGCTCCACGGGAAGGACACGCGGGCGGGGTCGCTTACGTAATCCAGAAAGCCCGGCTCCGCAAAGCCGTTTTCTACCCAGCCGCGCGCCACGGCAAGCACCGCGGATTGCAGTTTTTCGCCGTTGTGAGAACAGTTATCCATACTGACCATCGCGATGGGATAGGCTCCCGCCTGATAACGGCGCAACAGCAGCGCCGTGGTCAGGCTCATGGCATGGCGCGCCTTGCCGGGGCCGTTCGTCAGGTCGTCCCGTACCAGCGGGAGGAATTGGCCGGACAGGTCCGTAACGGCGTAGCCTTTTTCGGTGATGGTATAGCTGGCCATCCGTAACGTGGGCGAGGCAAACACGTCGTACAGACGGGCCAACTGGCCCGGTTCGTCGGTCGCCAGCGCTTCGGCGACGGAGGCCAGCACCGTGCAGTCCACAGCGCCGTCGGCGTGCAGACCGGCCACCAGCGACAGCAGGTCGTGCGGCGCGTAAATCCGGCGGATAATATCAAAATCGAAGGTTTCCGCCGCGATCACACCGGTAGCGCATTCCCCCAGCTCCAGCAGGCGCTGCGAAAGCATGGCGATGAAACCGCGGAAAATATTGCCCGCCCCGAAATGCACCCATTCCGGCTGCTTGGCCGTTGCGGCGCGCATGGCGGGGATGGAATACACGGGCAGCCGGATGCCCGCCTCCTTCCAGGGGGCGGGATCGCGAAGGCCGGTCAGGGTCAGTTGCATCGTTCAGTACGCTCCTTATCGGTTGCTCATCAATTCAGATACCCCAGCAGCGTCGGCAGCCAGGAGGTAATAAACGGCACGTAGGTTACCAGCATCAGCCCGACGAGCATCACGCCGTACAGCGGCAGCATCTGCTTTACCACGTCTTCCAGGCGGCGTTTGCCCACCGCGCAGCCGATGAACAGCGCGTTGCCGACCGGCGGGGTGCAAAGCCCGATGGCGAGGTTGAAGATCAGCATGATGCCGAACTGGATGCTGTTCATGCCGATGCTCAGGCAGACCGGCAGCAGGATGGGCGAGCAGATCAGGATCAGCGGAGCCATGTCCATGATGCAGCCCAGCACCAGCAGCATCAGGTTGATCAGCAGCAGGATCACGTATTTATTATCGGACAGGCCCATCAGCGACGAGGCGAACAGCGTGGGGATGTTCAGCTTCGATACCATGTAGGCGAACGCGCCCGCCGAGGCAATCAGCCCGAATACGACGGCCAGACTCTTTAATACGTTAAACAGCAGATAGGGTACGTCGCGCAACTTCAGCTTCCGGTACAGGACGGTAGAGACGAAGAACGCCCACAGGCAGGCTACGGCGGCGGACTCGGTAGCGGTGAAGAAACCGAACGCTACGCCGCACAGGATAATCAGCACTGTGAGCAGTGCCGGGATGCTCTGCCCCATGATTTTCAAGGTTTCCAGAAAGGGCACCTTATCCCCGATGGGGTAGTTGCGTCGCACGGAAATGATACCGTTGGCAACCATCAGCAGCAGCCCCAGCATGATGCCTGGGATCATGCCGCCCATAAACAGGCCGCCGACCGACACGCCGCCGACCGCCATGGAGTAGATAATCATGTTGTGGCTCGGGGGAATCAGCACGCCCTGGCAGCTGGAAGTGATGGTCAGCGCGCAGGAGTAGTCCGGGTCGTACCCCGCGCCGTTCATCAGCTGCATTTCCAGCGGCCCCAGAGAGGAGATGTCCGCCGCGGAGGAACCGCTCATGCCGCCGAACAGCATAGAGGCCAGCACGTTCACGTGGCCCAGACCGCCGCGGAAACGCCCCACCAGCGCATTGGATACGGCGACCAGCTGGTCGCTTACGCCCCCGGCCCCCATAATTTCGCCCGCCAGCAGAAAAAACGGAATGGCCAGAAGGCTGAAACTGTTGATGGAGGAAGCCATGCGCTGCATCATGGTCATCATATTGGTGCCGGTGTACAGCATCGTGAGAATGGTGGAAGCGCACATGGCGAAAATCACCGGCAGCTTCAGGATAATCAGCAGAAAAAAGGAACCGAGCAACAGAATGATCGCCGTATTCACATCGTAGCTCATACGCCGGTGTCCTCCTTATTGGGTTTGCGAAGCCCCGGCAGTTCCGGCGGCACGTAAACACTGTGGCGTTTGGGGTAAATCGTATCCAGCGCGGACGGCATCAGGTCCTCGCGGCCGAGCATGTGCATCAGCGCGAAATAGACGATGAAGAACCCACCCACGGGAATGGTGAGGTACAGCATGCTCTTGGGAAGCGCACGCACAATCTCCAGCTTCCCTTTCATGCCGATACCGATAATCAGCACGCCGTAATAAATAATGAAACAGCCGATGGCCATCGTAATCAGGGAGTTGACGACCGACCATACTTTTTGAAATTTCTTCGGAAACAGGTTAAAAAACAGGGTAATTTCTACGTGGGAGCCAATTTCCACGCCGATGGACATGGCGATGAAGGCCATCCAAATCATCAGCATCCGGCTCATCTCGTCTGCCCAGACAATGCCGAAGCCGAACCAGCGCAGAATCACGTCGGAGGAAACGATCAGCACCAGCGCAACGCTGAGCACCAGAAAAACAAGGACGAGTGCCTTGTAAATCGCGTTAATCACTTTGGAAAACGGGCGTAGGAAAGCGTCGCCCCGCCGGGGAAGGGTGTTTTGCGGCATAAGGGGCCTCCTGTGCAAAGCTTTGGGATACGCGGTAAGAAGCGGCGGCAAAAAGAAGCCGGGGAAGGGGAACGCGCCCCTTCCCCGGTGACGTGAACCATCCGGTCATACGGTATTACGGGAGGATGGTTACTTGGCTAAATCCTGAATGGATTTGATGATGTCCGCGTATTCGGAATACTTGTCGTACACGGTTACGGCGACGGCCTTGATTTCCGCCAGCGCTTCGGGGGACAGGGTAACTTCCTGCGCGCCCGCGGCGATGCTGGCTTCACGGGCCTTGGTTTCGTACTCGTTCCACAGTTTCTTTTCGGTTTCGCTGGCGTTGGTGGCCGCGGTCTTGATGATGGCCTGATCGTCCGCGCTCAGGGAGTTCCAGGTATCGCCGTTGATAGCGACCCATTCCGGCAGGCGGGCGTGCTCGTCCAGCATGAAGTAAGGAGCGACTTCGTAGAAGGTCTGCTCGTAATAGGTGGGCCAGTTGTTTTCCGCGCCGTCGATGACGCCGGTCTGGATGGCGGCGTAGATTTCACTCATCGCCATGGTGGAGGGGTTACCGCCCATACCGGACAGCATATCCACCAGAGAGCCCAGCATACGGATGGTCTTGCCTTTGAAGCCGGCCAGATCGGTGATCTTGTCTTTGGTGAAGAAGCAGCGCGCGCCGCCGTCGTACCAGCACAGGCCGATGATGTTGGCGTCCTTGCAGGCCATCAGCATATCGTCGCCGATCGCGCCGTCCAGCACTTTCCAGTAGTGATCGTAGTTTTCAAACAGGTAGGGCAGGCACAGCACGTTCAGCTTGTTGCCGTAGCTGGCGAAGGAAGCGCAGGACGCGCGTACTAGCTGCACGGAGCCGTAGGTGAGCTGCTCGATCGCATCGTTTTCGTTGCCGAGCACGGCGTTGCCGTATACGATCATGCCGATGCGGCCGTTGGTTTTGTCGTAGATTTCCTGCGCCATCGCCTTGGAAGCTTCCACCGTGGGATAGCCATCCGCGTGGTTATCGGCGTAGATCAGGGTCAGTTCGCTGCCTTCCAGGTCCAGAGA
Source organism: Candidatus Limiplasma sp. (assembly GCA_035353235.1). Lineage (GTDB taxonomy): Bacteria > Bacillota > Clostridia > Christensenellales > Aristaeellaceae > CAXXOK01. The sequence goes on along the minus strand of DAOPZG010000048.1, from coordinate 6,911 downwards.
CGACTGCGTTTTGTCCACGGCGAGCGCGCCGGTTGCCATGGAGAGCGCCAGCGTGAGCGCCAGAATGAGCCCCAGGATTTTCTTCATAAACGGAACCTCCTATGATGTTTGTGGATAACGGGCCGTGCGATTGATATGATTGTACCGTTAAATTTACGACTTGTCAACAGGGATTCACGCAGTTAAGAGAAAAAATAACGATCTTTTCCGGAATAACGGTGTTTCAGGATCAAAACGGGGAGCATTATGGCATAAAACAGGACGGAAAAAACAAATAAGCGCCTTACTTTCCGGGTTTTTACAGGGAAAAGAAACGAAAACGACCGTTATATTTAACGGTCGTTTGGGGGTCAAATCAAATCGGTAAAAAGGATTAAAATGAGAAAACGGTTCCGGACGGGGCGATGCTGCAAAATGGAGTTCATGGAAAAGATAACCCGGTACGGCGGAGGGGCTGTGCGGTATACTCCCGGTCGCGTAAGTATCCGCCGGGCTGCGAACAGAGAGGGCTATTTGTAACTGTCTGCGTTCTGCGGAAGCACGATATTGGTAAGGATACTTGTTTTACGAAGATCCGGCACTTTCCCGTCCAGCACGTACTGCGCCAGTGTCTGCACGGCGGAATAACCCTGCCGGTAAGGGTCCTGATACAGCAGTGCGTCGCACCAGCCGTCCCGCAGGGCGCTTAGCAGTTCGTCGCTGGTGTCGTAACCGATCACCACAATATCTTTGCGGTTCAGTTGTTTCAGGGCCGTAATGGCGCCGATGGTGCTGGTGTAGCCGGTGCAGAACACACCGCGCACCTGAGGAACGCTGTTGAGCAGCGTTAACAGGCTTTGGGAGGCCAGCTTCTGCTCGGCGCAGCATTCCGCGCAGGGGTACAGCGTAAGCTGGGGAAACTCATCGTGGATGGTTTCGCAGAAACCGCCGAAACGTTCGGAAAACGGCATGGCCTGCGCGAAGTTGCCCAGAACCGTCACCGCGCCCTGACCGCCCAGAAAACGGCCCAGCAGCGCCGCGCCCATCCGGCCGGACTGAAACGAATCATTTCCCACAAAAAAGCGGCGCGTGCTGTTGGCGGCGTCGGTGTTGAAGGTGATCACAGGGATACCGGAGTCGGTAATCCGGTTGATCTGCCGGGCAATGCGAGGGCCGGCGGAATTGATGGCGATGCCCTGATACTCGCTCAAATCCAGAGTTTCCAGCACAGATTCTTCCAGATCCTGACGTTGCAGGGAAAAGCGGATGCTCACGGCTTCCACACCGAAATCGCGCAGGTCGTTGACCGCGTCGGTAATCCCAGCGGTCATGGGCGCGTAAAACGGGGCGGGAAACTCCGGATAGATCATGGCGAGACGGATGGAACCCATGCGCCGGAGCGCATTGGAAAACGGACTGGGGATATAACCGAGTTCCCTTGCAACTTCCAGTACCCGTTCCTTGGTGGATCTGCGTACCCCTTCGCGGTCCTTCAGCGCCCGATCCACGGTGCCGATGGATGTGCCTGCGCGCTGCGCGATCAGCTTCAGCGTTACGCGCCTGTTATCCGGCATATCGTTCCCGACCTCCAACTGCAGCAGTTCTTTCGGGTATTATAACACGTAACGATAAAAAAGTACAGATACCGTTAAATTAACGAAAAAGTAACAACACTTCCGGTAATGCCGTGGACAGGCCTGGTGCACAGTGGGTGAGATGGAACCCTGAAAGTGGGATAACAGGAGCCTTTTCGATGCTCTGCCGCAATCAAACGCCGGAAGGAAACGGCGTTTCCTTCCGGCGTGAAACCATAAACAGAACTGATGGCAACGTTACAACTTACGGTAACGGAGTGGCGATCCTGCCGCTTCCATGGGGATGGAAAGAAGGAAATCCCTTATGCGGCAGGCGTCGCGGTCGGCGCGGGGGTCGCCGTAGGTTTGGGCGTCGGGGTTGCGGTGGGCTTGGGTGTGGGGGTAGCGGTCGGTTTCGGCGTCGGGGTGGGGGTCGGCGTCGGCGTTGCGGTCGGCGTGGGGGTCGGCGTTACGTCTGCCAGCACCTGCAGCTCCTTCACCTGGGTGGTCAGCTGCGCAAGCTGCGCGTTTAACGTGGTCACGGTCTTGGTCAGCTCGTCGTTCTTGGCCACGGCGGCGGCCGTTTCATCCTTGGCGGTCTTCAGCGCGGCTTCGGCGGTCTTTTTATAAGCGTCATACTCGGCCTTCAGGGCGGACAGGTCGCCCGCGCCCTTGGTGGTGGCGTCGCTCAGGGCGGCTTCGGCGGTTGTTTTATAGGCGGCAAAGTCGGCGGTGGCTTTGTCCAGATCCGCCTGCAGGGAGGTCAGTTTGGCCTGCGCGTCGGTCAGGTCCTTGCCCGAGGCAGTCAGCTGGTCGGTCGCGCCGGTCAGCTGGGTTTGGGAATCGGCAAGCTGCGCCTTCAGGTCTGCGTTCTGGGAAGCCTCGGTGTTCTTGCCCACAAAGCCGAACACGGCCAGAATAATCGCGGCGACTAACGCAACGCATAGCAGAATGACAAGGGTGGATACCTTATTCGGCGCGGCGGCAGGCTTTTTCTCGGACATGTCAGAAACCTCCTGTTTCGTTTTTTGATTCCTTATTATAACACGCGAAGGGTGAAAATAAAAGGAATATTTATCATATCTGGCAGAATATCGACCTTTACAAACCTTTAACAAAGCGTTGAGAAAGCGTATAAACACGCCCGCATTGACAATATATCGGGAATTGATATAATAAAGAAAGACCGCTGACAAGAAATACGTGCCGTAACTCAGTGAAACCGTCGCATTCAGCGGTTTCATCCCCGGTCCATCGGTTTATCCAATGTACGAAGGAGGCTGATTCGGATGAAGAAATACGTTTGCGGTGTTTGCGGGTACATTTACGACGAGGCGGAAGGCATCCCGGACGACGGTATCGCCCCCGGCACCAAATGGGCCGACCTGCCGGAAGATTGGGTTTGCCCCCTGTGCGGGGCCGACAAGAGCGAGTTTGAGGAACAGTAAAAAAACAATCGCGGCGCGGAGGTGCAAAACACCGCGCCGCGATTATTTGTTTTTGAAGGCGGATCGGCCTGCCGACGCGGCTCATACAACGGAACACCGTCGGATCAATGGAACTGATAGAATAAAGTGCCTGTGGATCGGATTGCCCGGTCCGCGGGCTTTATACTTGTATACAAAGGCTGGCTGCGGTATAATGCGGGGAAATCCGAAGGCGGCGGTTACCGTGCCCCGCCGGAAAGGGCGGAACGGGATGAAGTCGTTCGTTTGCGCGGCGAAGGCCATGATACCGATTGTTTTCGCGTATGTGTTTGTGGGGATTGCGTTTTCCCTGATGATGACGCGCGCGGGGTACGGCTTGTTTTGGGTGGTGCTTTCCTCGGTCTTTGTGTACGCGGGTTCCATGCAGATCGTGATGGTTACGCTGCTCACCGCGGGCGCGCCGCTGGCTGTGGTGGCGGTCACGACGCTTTTTGTGAACGCGCGCCATCTGTTTTACGGCCTCAGCTTTCTGGACGATTTCCGCGCCGTGGGCCGCGAAAAGGGCGGGTGGTGGAAGTACCCGTATATGGCGCTTACGCTGACCGACGAAGCTTATTCCGTGCTGTGCTCCTTAAAGACCGTGCCCGAAGGCTGCGACCGGCATAAAGTACAGTTTGATGTGCTGCTGCTGTGCCACCTGCTGTGGGTGGCCAGCTGTGCGGCGGGCGCTGCGCTGGGCAGTATATTGGATGGGAACATGGCGGGCATCGAGTTTTCCGCGACGGCGTTTTTTACGGCGGTCGTGGTGAACCAGTGGAAGGAAAGCCGTTCCCATATCCCGGCGCTGGTGGGGCTTTGCAGCGCGGTGCTGTTTTACTTCGTTGCCGGGCCGGACGGGATGATCCTTCCGGCGCTGTCGGTAAGCATGGTGACGTTGTTGCTTTTCAAAGACCGCATTCCCGCTGCGCTGCCGGAGGACTGCCATGAATGATACGCTTTATACCGCTTCGGTCATCGGGGTCGCCGCGCTGATGACGTGGGTGACCCGGGGACTGCCTTATCTGCTTTTTGCGCGCAAAAAGCCACCGGTCTGGGTCAACAGGCTCGGGGCGACGCTGCCCGCGGCGATTATGGTGATTCTGGTGGCGTACTGCCTGCGCAACACCCAATGGAGCGCGGCTCCCTACGGCGCGGCGGAAATCCTGAGCGTGCTCGCGGTGGCGGGGATGCAGGCATGGAAAAAGAATACGTTGTTAAGCGTTCTCATCGGTACGGTTTGTTATATGGTGCTGATTCGCACCGTATTCCCGGCATAACAGAAACAGGCGGGTTGGCTTACGGCTCCCTGCCGGGAAAACTTCGCAGGTATACCCGGTTGCCGTCCGGGTCCAGCAGGCACAGGTTGCGCGCACCCCACGGGCGGGTGACAGGCGGATCAACAATCGTAACGCCTTCCGCCAGCAGCCGTTCGTATTCCGCGTCCACGTCGGGCACGGTAAAAGCGAGGCAGATGTTCTGGTTCTGATTGTTTTTCGGACTGCCGTCGTTGTACACGGTCAGCATCGTTTCCTCCGCAAGCAGGGTACGGTGCACATCATCCCCGCCCGCGTCCGCAAGGCCCAGCAGGCGGCCGTAAAACGCCGCCGTTCGCGCCACGTCGCTGGTGAGCAGGCATACTTCGCCGATTCGCATGATGAAGTCCCCCGATCGTGTATGGTGGAGTTGCAGTTGATACGGTCAGCTTACCATATTTCCGAGGCTTTGCCTACTCGAAAAAGTGTCGCTGATAGGGCGGGAAGAACCCGGGATGGAATTGACGGTGCAGGGGTTCCGTGGTATCATATTCCGGTGTTGCGGGCATGGTGGAATGGCAGACACAAAGGACTTAAAATCCTTCGCTTCGGCGTGCGGGTTCAACTCCCGCTGCCCGCACCATTTCAGCCGGGAAGATAGAAGGATTCGGACACTAAAAAATCCGAATCCTTCTATCTTCCCGGCTTTGCAGCGTATACCGCGTTTGGTTTATCGATATTGCGCGAAAGGATCACCACATGAAAAAGGACAACGGCTTATCGGCATGGGAGACGAATGCCACATTTTGGGATCGTTATATGGGAGATGAGTCGAATTTTTTCCACAGAGAGCTGGTAAGACCTTTTTCGGAAGAACTGCTGGATGTAAAAGCCGGTGATTTGGTGCTGGACATTGCGTGTGGAAACGGCAACTTTTCAAAGCGCCTTGCGGAGAACGGTGCGGATGTTATCGCGTTTGACTACAGTCCGAAGATGATTGAGCTTGCGAAGAAACGCCGCAAAGGAGTTCTTGACAAGGTACATTTCGGTGTCTGCGATGCAACCAGCTATGACGATCTGCTGAATTTGAAACAAAACAGGCCGTTTGATAAAGCAATCGCCAATATGGCGATTATGGATATTGCTGACATTGAGCCGCTTATGAATGCCGTATATAAAATGCTGGTTTCAATGGGCGTGTTTGTCTTTTCCACATTTCATCCCTGCTTTACGTATCCTGATCAGGATTATTTTTCCTCTCGTATGTATAAAGGGGAAGCAATTGCGGGTCAGCCAGTGCTTCAGAATTATTACCATCGTTCCATGGAAGATATTTTTCATGCCGCTTTTAACGCAGGTTTCATGATAGACGGATTTCACGAAGTGCCGGATCATGATCAAAGGACGCCTGTCATCATGATTGTTCGCTTGAGAAAATTGCCGGGATCATCAGAAACCTGCATCTGAATCGGACAAAGGGCATCAAAACGGAACAGACTGATTACAAACCAGAAAAACTGCCAGTTCAGAGCTACTGAATCCCACAGGGCGGAGGCGCACTGCTCAGCAAACGGCGGGACTGTTCCTGTGAGCCCCTCCAGCGTTTGTGGTACGCCCTCCCCCTTTGGCTTTCGAACGCTCTGCAAAGGCATGTTACAATCTGCCCTCTCCGGTTCGGGAGGATTTCAGGGGAGTTTTTCTCAAACTGGTTCATTTCTCATTCGCTTCACAGTATTCTTCCAGCGTCCAGTTGTTTTCATGGATCACTCTGGCAATATCAACCCCCACATACCGATAATGCCAGGGTTCACAGGCAAAACCGGTGATCTCCTCTTTATCCTTGGGATAACGCAGGATGAAGCCGTAATCCCAGCAGTGCTTGATTAGCCATTTATATTGTTTTGTTTTTTCAAACCCGCCACTCCCGTGACGTGTTGTAACGTCGAACGCCAGCCCGGTCTGATGCTCGCTTTCACCCGGTGCGGCGGCCGTCCCTTTTGTATCTTTAAAATAAAGCTTCTCCTGTGCCTCCCATGTCCGGTATCCGCTGGTAATCGTAAATTTATTCACGCCGTCTTTTTCCGCCTGTTTAAACATTTCATTGGCGGCCTCAAAAACTTCGCGCTCCAGATAGATTTCGCTGGAGGCAAGGCGAAAGTGCCGTTTCTGTGCATACAGATTCACAAGATCGGCAGGTTTGTAATCCCTTGGCAGCGGACTGGAATGGTTGACGAGCAAAACCTCTGTAGGCGTTTCCGTTGCGTATGCGGTTGTTGAAGCACAGCAGAGGCACAGCAGAAAGAGCATCATCAGACTGATGGCGGCGCGTAAGGCGTGTTTTGGCATATAGATCAACCTCCTTATGGATTTGACGTGCCAGCAACGCGCTTTATTTCCCACAATGTGTAAATTTTAGGATACGAAGGTTGATCGGGATTTGCCGAGGGGTAAAAGCATACGGACCATATCAAATATGGCACTGATTCATTCGCGGGCGCTGTAATCCGTTTAACAGGGGATAGCTCTGATGTGAAGCACTGCCATAGGGCTAAACAGGAACGTATAAAAAAGACCAGCCTGCGGTTTTGAACTGACCCCAAAAAGTTAGACAAAAAAGGAATTAAGCCACCTTAAGGGTT
>DAOPZG010000047.1:0-17566 GCA_035353235.1 Candidatus Limiplasma sp. | reverse complement strand
GTATGGAAAAGGTTGTTAAAACTGTGATGATTCAAGAGTTGCACAAACCCACGCGGAAAATGCTGGTCCGGAGGGGCAAAGCCGCCAGGGATTATTATGCTTACTGTGAGGAGGTCGGCTGCGACATCTGGGGCTTGCTGCTGAGCATCCCCGACGCTATTGACGAGCCGATGGGGCTATGGTTGCCCGAACGACTCCGCAGACCCGGCACCTCCGAATACATTCAGGGCGTGGAAGTGGCTCCGGATTACGCGAATGTTCCGGATGGGTTTGAATTACTGGACCTCCCTGCGGCGGATTACCTTCGTTTTCAGGGGGAGCCATTTGCCGAGGACGACTTCGAGGACGCGATTGAAGAAATCTGGGACGTGATCAAGCGGTACGATCCCGCTGCGATTGGTTTTGCGTGGGACGATATTAACCCGAGGATACAGTTGGAACCGCGCGGGAAACGCGGTTATGTGGAGCTGGTGCCTGTGAAAAAAGCATAATTCCACGACTCAGTCAGGTAAAGCCCCCGCAACGCCGGATCGGTGTCGCGGGGGCTTTAACAACGTGTTTAAAACGGTCAAATACTGTCCATAAAGACTATCGTAAATCCGCTTGTTGAGCCTGATAAAAGGATATGGGAAGTTCATAACGGGGGACAGAAATGGCAAATTGACGCTTGTCAAGCAAAACCAACTAGTATAAAATAGATAAGAATGAAGGAATTCGATTAAAAAGCATAGAGGCAACCTGACCGGGCGTCTCCAACCGCATGCTTTTTGAAACCGTAAGGAGGTCGCATTTTGAGTAAAGTCCACATTCTGGATCATCCGCTGATTCAACATAAGCTGAGCATTATGCGCAACAAGGAAACCGGTGCGAAGGAATTTCGCGAGCTTCTGGAAGAAATATCGATGCTGATGGTGTACGAAGTGACGCGTGATCTGCCTACGGAAGAGGTGGAAGTGGAAACGCCGATCTGCAAAACCACCACGCGGATGCTCAGTGGCAAGAAAATCGGCATTGTGCCGATTCTGCGAGCGGGTCTTGGAATGGTAGACGGCGTAACCAAGCTCATCCCGGCGGCGCGCATCGGGCATATCGGCCTCTATCGCGACCCGGTTACGCTGCAACCGGTAGAATATTACTGCAAGCTCCCGGAAGACAGCGAAAATCGCGAGCTGATCGTGCTGGACCCGATGCTGGCTACGGGCGGAAGCGCCTCGGCAGCCATAACTTTTATCAAACAGCGTAACTGCAAGTTTATCCGTCTGGTCAATCTGATCGCGGCGCCGGAAGGCATTCAGCGGATCCAGCACGACCACCCCGACGTGGACATTTTTGTAGCCGCCTGTGACGAAAAGCTGAACGAACATGGCTATATCGTTCCCGGTCTGGGAGACGCGGGCGACCGCCTTTTCGGCACCAAATAAGCGTTTTCCGAAAGCACGGAGAAAGGGTACCCATGGCGAAAGAATTGTTTGAAGCGGTGCAAACAGCCGAAGAGAAGGCCGAGCAGATCCTGCAGGATGCTCAAAAGCAGGCGCGGGAACTGATGAAAAACACGCAGGCGGAGATTGCACAGAACGAACGCTCCATGGCGCTGGAGCATCGCGCGCTATACGCGGGAATATTGGAACAACGCCGCCAGACCGTAGCCGATCGCATTGAAAGCCACCGCGCGGAAACGGAAAAAAGGCAGGAGCAAACGTTAGCGGCAGCGCGCGAACACTTGGATGATGCGGCGCAACGCATTTCTGAAAGGGTTTGGAACGATGGCCATCGTTGAAATGAAACATGTGGACATGCTGGCCCTGGAGAAGGACAGGCATGCGTTGCTTACCGAAATCCAGAAACTCGCCTGCATCCAACTGTATCCGGCCGACTCGGAAAGCACCGCTTTTTCACGTGCAACCACCGAACAGGAACTGCCCGCGCTGGAGGAGCAAATTACGCGTGTAGCGTGGGCCATTGGAAAGCTCCACCGTTTTGATACGGCGAAAAAGCCATTCATGGGGGATATCCCTACCATCACGGAGGCACAGGCACGGGCGGTGATGGAACGCAGACCGGGACTGTTCGCCGTGGTAGAAAAATTGGAAACGATGGAGCGCGAAGCTGGAGAATTGCGGGGACAGGCTGCGCGCGCGGATGCAGCGCAGGAACTGCTTGCGCCATGGCGAACCCTCGCCCCCCGGCTGGATGAGCTTCACGCAACCCGTACGACAGTGACAATGCTGGGTACCGTACCTAAAACGTCGCTGGAACAGTGGCAAACGGAGAATGTACTGGGCGACCTGTGCGAAATCACGCAGATCAGCACTGAACGTGAACTGGCGTATGTTTACCTGCTGATGCACCGCTCCTGTCAGGAGAAGGTGGCACGGCAGCTTAAAGAAGCGAACTTCATGGCGGTTACGCTCCCCGCTCTGCCGCAGACTGCCGCGGAACAGATCAGCGAACTGGAAGCAGAGAAGGCGAAACTGGCAGAAAAGCAGAAGGAACTGATCGACGCAACGGCGGCGCTTAGTGGGGAACTTGCTCCGCTGCAACAGTTGTTCGATCTCCTGAACGCCCATCAGGCGCGGTTGGCAGCGGCCCGGAGCTTTTCACAGTCGGAACGAACTTTTTTCATGCAGGGCTGGATTCCGGCTCTTTTAACCGATCATGCGGAGAAGCGTTTAAAGAAGGTATCCCCGACGGTCGCGCTGGAGTTTTATGACCCCGCCGAAGGAGAAGAACCGCCAGTGATTCTCCAGAACGCGCCGATGGTGAAACCTTTTGAGTCGGTTGTCACCGGTTTCTCGCTGCCCTCCCCTTACGGAATTGACCCGACAGCGGTAATGATGCCGTTCTTTATCAACTTCATGGGCATGATGATCAGCGACGCGGGTTATGGCCTGATGATGGCGATTTTAATGCCGTTGTTGATTAAAATCCTTAAACCCGCGCCGTCAGGGCGGAAGATGCTGTGGTTGCTTGCCGCGGGCGGAATCGCGACGACGTTCTGGGGTGCGATGTACAACAGCTGGTTTGGATATGCTCCCCTCCCTTCGTTGCTGGATCCCATGAATAACGCGCTGCCTGTGATGGGCCTGTGCATCGGGTTGGGCGCGATCCATCTGTTTACGGGCCTTGGGCTTGCGGCCTACCTGAATATTCGCCGGGGTCATCCGCTGGATGCCGTGGCGGATCAGCTGAGCTGGTTTTTGCTGATCATCGGTCTTGCTCTTCTTGCGGTAGTTCCGTCGGTAGGAAAATGGATGGCGATAACCGGCGCGGCCATCATCGTGGTATTCGCGGGACGCGCCAAATCCAAGAACCCCATCAAACGGCTGATCAGCGGGCTTGGAGCATTATATGGCGTAACAAGTTGGCTGAGCGATCTGCTCAGTTACATCCGCCTCTTTGGTATGGGCCTTGCGACCGGCGTAATCGGAATGGTGATCAACATTCTGGTCGGGATTGTTTCGGGGTTTGGCCCTGTAGGGATCGTAGCGGGCGTGCTGGTATTTATCGCGGGACACCTTTTCAACGCGGGCATCAATATCTTTGGCGCTTACGTGCACAGCTGCCGCCTGCAATACATTGAATTCTTCGGCAAGTTCTACGAAGACGGCGGCAAGCCGTTCCTGCCACTGTCCCGCACGGCGAGGTATGTCCGCGTGGAAGACGCGCCTCAGGCGTGAGCAACCGGGGCAGAGTGGGCACCGATTCACGGTTTCAATCAACAGAAATTAATATGTAGGAGGGTACCTAACATGTCTATTGGTCAGATTCTTGCACTTCTTGGCGCCGCGATAGCGGCTATCGGCGCGGGCATTGGCTCCAGCCGCGGCGTGGGCCTCGCGGGCGAAACCTCTGCGGGTGTGTCGGCGGAAAACCCGGAAGTCAACAGCAAGCTGCTTCTGCTGCAGCTTTTACCGGGCACACAGGGAATTTACGGCTTCCTGATCGCGGTCATCGTGCTGATTAACACCAACGTACTGGGCGGCGCCATGAAACCCGTGGAACTGTTTCAGGGCCTCGGTATTTTGATCGGTTGTCTGCCGATTGGCATCGTTGGATACTATTCCGCCGTAAAACAGGGCAAGGTATCCGCGGCCGGTATGATTATGACGGGCCAGCATCCGGAAATGAGCGGCAAGGGCATTACGATGGCGGTTATGGTGGAAACATATGCCGTTCTATCTCTGCTGCTGAGCTTCCTGATCGTAAATTCTATCAAACTGTAAGGAGCCGCTCATGAACGCACAGGCCATTCTGAACCAGATCGAAGCGGACGCCAGAGAAACGGCGCAAAAGACGCTTGCGGACGCGCAAACGAAAGCGGAAGAAATGAAAACGGCATCCCGCGCGAAAATCGAGGGGATGCATAAGGAGCTGCTTTCGCAAGCCCAGACCGAAGGCGACGCGCTGGAACAGAGGATGCTCCGGATGGCTGAGCTGGAAGAACGAAAGGAACTGCTTGCCAAAAAACGCGCGCTGATGGATGAGGCGTTCGAAATGGCTGGCCAAAAGCTGTCGGCGGCAAGCAACACAGAAAAACGTGCGTTCTTCCTGCGGCAATTGCTTACTTTCGCAACAGGGAGCGAACAACTTGCAATTGGCGGGGAAAATGCGGGCTGGTTTGACGATCGTTTTTTATCCGATGCAAACGCCGCGCTCCTCAAAGCCGGAAAATCGGCTGGTTTGACGCTTGCGCCGGAAAAACGTTCTGGATGCGAAGGTTTCCTGCTGATTACCGGTGGCGCCGAGATACGCTGTACCTTTAGCGCGTTGCTGGAAGAAGCACGCACCAATATGGAACAGGCGGTTGCAACGGATTTGTTTGGGAAACCGTAATTAACGCGAAGGGAGGCACAGCGATGCCGCAGCCCAGTATATATTACGCAAGCGGACGCATAGGCGTTTTACGGCGCACCATGCTTAAAAAAGCGCAGCTGGAGCGCCTGCAATCGGCTAAAAACTACACAGACGCTACCCGTGCGCTGACTGAAATCGGCTTTACGTCGGCAGACGGGACGGATTTTCAGACGGCGGCGGATCAGCATGTGCTGAAGGCGTGCCGCCTGGTGCACGCCGTTACCCCGGAACCACTGCTGACGGATTGTTTTCTTTTACGTTACGACGCGCACAACCTGAAAATTCTGTTGAAGAGCCGACAGATGGCGCAAAAACCGGAGTTCCTCTCCGCGTGCGGAACGATTGACGCGGAAAAACTGAGGCACTGCGTCGCGGACCATACGTATGGTCCGCTCCCGCAGGAGTTTAAGACGGCGATGGAAACGCTGGAGAAAAAGATTGCTGTTCGGTTTGATCCGATGCTGGTGGATACGGTACTGGATCAGGCGACATTCCGGCAGATATTCACAAACCTGAAGGGCTGTAAAAACGCGGGTACTGTAAAACGCTATTTTCAGGCAAAAGCGGATTTACAGAATATACTCATACTCCTTCGGCTGAAAGCCATGAAGAAAAACGCTGCGGACTTTGCGGGCATGGCGTTGCCGGGGGGGACGATCCCGATCCGTACGCTTACGGATGCGTTCATGGAGAGCGACAGGCTGATAAAACTTACTAAACGTTTTGGGCCGGCGTTACAGCTGGCCGTTACGGATGCGGCTACGGACGCGAAGAAACTGCCGTTTCTGGAGAAAGTTTCGGAGGATTATCTGTTTGGGCTGATAAAATCCAGACAGTATGATACGGAGTACATGGAAACCATCGTTTCCTACCTGCTGCAGAGGCAGCGGGAAGCGACCGACGTACGGCTTGTGATGGCGGGAAAGCTGAACGGATTTGCCCCTGAAGCCGTCGGCGAAAGGATGCGTGAGCTGGATGGCTGAAGTTGCCATGGGAGCGGTGGGTGAGCGCGACGCGGTGCTTTGTTTTAAAGCGCTCGGGATGCGGGTGGCGCCTACGGAAACCCCGGAAGAAACAGCCCGCGCACTGTTTTCGTTTACACGCGAGGGTGTGCGGGTCATCTTTATCACCGAAAACGCTGCCCGGCAGGCTGCCGAAGCGTTACAACGCTATCAGAACGACCCGCAGGTTGTGATCATCCCGATTCCGGGCAGCGCCGGTACCGACGGTTACGCGATGTCGCGTGTGAAAGCTAATGTGGAAAAAGCAATCGGCGCGGACATCCTTTTCAGCAATCACCAGAAAGAAGGGTAACAGAGCATGGCACAAGGAACCATCGTCAAGGTCGCAGGCCCCCTGATCGTGGCGGAGCATATGGCCGACGCGCGTATGTACGACGTTGTACGCGTCAGTAAAAACCGTCTGGTTGGGGAGATCATCGAGCTGCGCGGCGACCGTGCCAGCATACAGGTCTACGAGGAAACCAGCGGCTTGGGCTATGGCGAGCCGGTAGAAAGCACCGGCGCGCCACTTTCTGTGGAACTGGGGCCGGGGTTGATCGAATCCATTTTCGACGGAATCCAGCGGCCGCTGACCAAGATACGCGATAAAGTTGGCGAACGGATTACACGCGGTGTGGAAGTACCCGCGCTGGATCGTGGAGTCCGCTGGAATTTCGAACCGCGCGTGGCGCCAGGCGACAAGGTGGTGGCGGGCGCAATCATCGGCGTGGTGAAGGAAAATACAGTGGTGGAGCATCGGATTATGGTGCCGTATGGCATATCCGGTCAAGTCACCGAAATCAACGCAGGGGAACATACCATTACCGATACGATCTGCAAAGTTGTGGATGCCGAAGGGAAAACCCACGAGCTGACCATGATGCAGAAATGGCCGGTGCGTCGCGGCCGCCCATATAAAGAGAAGCGTTCGCCATCCGTGCCGATGGTGACCGGCCAGCGTGTAATCGACACGTTTTTCCCCATCGCCAGCGGCGGCGTCGCGGCGGTTCCCGGCCCCTTCGGCTCCGGTAAAACTGTTGTACAGCACCAGTTGGCCAAATGGGCGGACGCGGACATCATCGTATACGTGGGCTGCGGAGAGCGCGGCAACGAAATGACGGACGTTCTGATGGAGTTTCCGGAACTGCACGACCCGCGCACCGGCGAAAGCCTGATGAAACGAACCGTGCTGATCGCCAACACATCGGATATGCCTGTGGCGGCGCGTGAGGCATCTATTTACACCGGTATCACCATCGCGGAATATTTCCGGGATATGGGGTATAAGGTCGCCATCATGGCGGATTCCACCAGCCGCTGGGCCGAAGCGCTGCGCGAGATGAGCGGTCGTCTGGAAGAAATGCCGGGCGACGAAGGCTACCCAGCGTATCTGGCCAGCCGCATCGCGGAGTTTTACGAACGCGCGGGCGTGGTGAAATGCCTTGGACAGGATGGCCGCGAGGGCAGCATCAGCGCCATCGGCGCCGTGTCCCCTCCGGGCGGCGATATTTCCGAGCCGGTTTCGCAGGCAACGCTTCGGATTGTGAAAGTTTTCTGGGGGCTGAGCGCTCAACTGGCGTACAAGCGCCATTTCCCGGCGATCGACTGGCTGCAGTCCTACTCGCTGTATACCGATCACCTCGAGGACTGGTTCAACGACCATGTATCGCCGGAATGGAACGAGCTGCGCGCGCGGGCCATGCTGGTTTTGCAGGAAGAAAGCGAATTGCAGGAAATCGTTCAGCTGGTCGGCATGGACGCGCTGAGCTGGAAGGATCGGTTGACCATGGAAGTCGCCCGTTCCATCCGCGAGGACTACCTGCACCAGAATGCGTTTGACGATGTGGATACTTACACCTCGCTGGATAAGCAGTATTTAATGCTCCGCCTGATTCTGGAGTATTACACCAAGGGCAGGCAGGCATTGGACGCCGGAGCAAACCTCAGCGATGTGATTAACCTGCCTGTACGGGAACGAATCGGCCGTAGCAAATACATCCCGGAGGACCAGAAAAAACAGTTTGCGGAAATTGAAAATGAACTGGCCGGCCAGATTGCCGCGATCTCCGAGAAAGGGGAACTCTAAGCGATGCTCAAGGAATACCGAACCATCAAAGAGGTCGTCGGCCCCCTGATGCTGGTAGACCAGGTGGAAGGCGTAACGTATAACGAACTGGTCGAAATCCGGCAGCAAAATGGGGAAATTCGACGCGGCAAGGTGCTGGAAGTGGATGGAGACCGTGCGCTGGTGCAGCTGTTTGAAAGCAGCAACGGCCTGCAAATCGAGACGGCAACCGCGCGATTCCTGGGACACTCCATCGAGCTGGGCGTCAGCATGGATATGCTGGGCCGCGTGTTCGACGGAATGGGTAACCCCCGGGACGACGGCCCGGCGCTGATTCCGGACGAACGGAAGGATATCAACGGCGAACCGCTTAACCCTGCCGCCCGCGACTACCCCAATGAATTTATTCAAACGGGGATCAGCGCCATCGACGGATTAAACACGCTGGTGCGCGGCCAGAAATTACCGGTTTTCTCCGGAAACGGCCTGCCGCACGCCCAGCTGGCAACGCAAATTGCCCGCCAGGCGAAGGTGTTGGGCGCTAACGAAAAGTTTGCCGTGGTGTTCGGCGCGATCGGAATTACGTTTGAGGAAGCTGAGTATTTCATCAGTGACTTCCGGCGTACAGGCGCCATCGAACGTGCCGTGCTGTTTATGAATCTTGCCAACGATCCGGCGATTGAGCGTATCGCAACGCCGCGTATGGCGCTGACGGCCGCCGAATATCTGGCCTATGAAAAAGACATGCACGTGCTGGTCATCCTGACCGACATCACCAACTACGCGGAAGCCCTGCGCGAAGTATCCGCCGCGCGCAAGGAAGTGCCGGGCCGCCGTGGTTACCCTGGTTACCTGTATACCGATCTGGCGAGCATCTACGAGCGCGCGGGCCGCGTGATCGGCAAAAAAGGATCGATCACGCAAATTCCGATCCTGACCATGCCGGAAGACGATAAAACCCACCCGATTCCAGACCTGACCGGCTATATCACCGAAGGGCAGATCATCCTGAGCCGGGAACTGTACCGCAAGGGGGTTCAGCCGCCCATCGACGTGCTGCCTTCCCTGAGCCGCCTGAAGGACAAGGGCATCGGCAAGGGGAAGACGCGCGAGGATCACGCTGCAACCATGAACCAGCTTTTCGCCGCCTATTCGCGCGGCAAAGATGCCAAAGAGCTGGCGGTCATTCTGGGCGACGCGGCGCTGACGGATGTGGATAAAAAATATGCCGCTTTTGCCGACGCGTTTGAGAAACAATATGTATCGCAGGGGTATCAGGCAAACCGCTCAATTGAGGAGACCCTCAATATCGGATGGGGCTTGCTGGCGATGCTGCCCCGCAACGAGTTGAAGCGTATCCGCGACGACATGCTGGATAAGTACCTGCATGATAACACCATCGAAGAAAGCGGCGACAGCGCCGGGGAGGCAGAATAATGCCAGCCGCGATGCGTGTGAACCCGACCCGCATGGAACTGACGCGCATCAAGCGGCGGCTGGTGACCGCGCGGCGGGGGCATAAACTGCTCAAGGACAAGCGCGATGAGATGGTTCGCCAGTTTATTCTGCTGGTACGGGAAAACGACCGCTTGCGCCGTGAGGTGGAAAAAGAGCTGGGAACGGCGCTGGGTAACTTCGCCATGGCACGCGCCGTAACGGAGCCGCAGCTGATGGAAGAGGCCCTGTTATATCCTGCTCGAAGAGTGAGCGTAGACATGGGCATTCGCAGTGTGCTGAGCGTACGCGTTCCCGCCCTGACCGTAAAGGAAGAGGAGCAGCAGACGACGTTGAGCTATGGCCTGGCAGAGACATCCGCCCAGCTGGACGGTGCGATTGAAGGGCTGGCGGCGCTTTTATCCAAATTGATCCACCTTGCGGAAGTAGAGAAAGCATGCGACCTTCTGGCGGATGAGATAGAAAAAACACGCCGCCGTGTGAACGCGCTGGAATATGTGATGATTCCTCAGTTTGAGGAAACAATCCGTTTTATCACCATGAAGCTGGATGAAAACGAGCGCGGAAGCCTGACCCGCCTGATGAAAGTGAAGGACATGATACAGGAACGGGCGGAAAACGGATGATTTGGAACCATAAAGAGGGGAAGTGGAACAAAGCCGCTTCCCTTTTTTTGCGTCGCGTGATATGCTGATGCACGAAAACAAAGGACTTGAAGCCGCAGATGCGGGATGATGGCCCGATCAACAGGAGGAAAGTATGATTCGCTTTGAGCACGTAACCAAAACATATGCCGGCGGTTCCGTCAAGGCCGTAGACGATCTGAACCTGGAAGTTGACGGGGGAAAGGTGTTCGGCTTCCTCGGCCCCAACGGCGCCGGGAAGACGACCACAATAAAAATGATGACCGGTATCCTCAACCCGGATGAGGGCAATATCCTGCTGGAAGACGTGGACTTGCTGAAGAACCCTATCGAAGCCAAGCGAAAATTCGGTTTTGTACCCGACAGCTTCGAGATGTTCGAACGCCTTACGGGAATGGATTATCTTAATTTCCTCGCCGACATGTACCAGGTGGGAAACCGGGAACGCAAAGAACATATCGAAAAGTATCTGGCAAAATATGATTTGAAGGATGCGATTCAACAGCCGATCCGCAGCTTCTCCCATGGAATGAAGCAGAAACTGCAGATCATCGGATCACTGATTCATCAGCCGAGCATCTGGGTGCTGGATGAACCGATGGTGGGGTTGGACCCGGCCAGCATGCGCGAACTGAAAAATGAAATGCGGGAGTATTGCGATCAGGGCAAAACCGTATTCTTTTCCACGCATGTGCTGGACGTGGCGGAACGCCTTTGCGACGAAGTGGGAATCATCCGCCGCGGCAAGCTGATTGCGCAAGGCAAACCTGAAGAACTGATGAAGCAGGATCAGGCCAGCACGCTGGAGGATCTGTTCCTGAATCTTACGGAGAACGAGGAGGCATAACCCATGCTGCCATACCTTAGAATTCTGATCAAACAACGCATCGCGGCATGGAATCCTTCTACGTTTCTGGGCGGGAAACGTTCCAAAGTCAAGTCCATTCTCAGCTTTGCGTTGATTATGGTTTCCATGCTGATTCTCTACGCGATGCTGGTGGGGATTGAGTACCTGATGTTTGGGGCGTTCAGCCAGTTGGGTGAACCGGAAACCATGCTGGCGCTGACGGGCGTTCTATGCACGCTGATGACGGTCATCACCAGCTTCTTCTACATCATCAGCGAGCTTTTCTTTTCCAAGGATGTTACGCTGGTTTCCTCGCTGCCGATCTCTTCCAGGTCGCTGCTGACCGCGAAACTGATCCGTATCTGGCTGGGGGAAGCGGGGATTGCTCTGCTGATCTGCCTGCCGGTGGTGGTGCTGTACGGCATCAACCAGACGATGAACGTATGGTATTACCTGAAAGCGCTGCTGTTGGTTCCGTTCATGCCGATGGTTCCGATTGCAGTGGTTACGCTGCTCTCCTTCGCGCTGATCCGTGTTTCGGCACTGTGGAAACGCCGCGAAGCGCTGACCGTTGTGATGAGCATGCTGTTTCTGGTGGCGTTCATGTGGGCGGACATGAAATTCTCCATGTCGTCCGCGTCGAACGACGACATGGGAGCCGCGGTATTGCAGTTGATTACCCGCCAGCGCCGCATACTGGATATGTTTGCGGGTCTGTATCCGCCGATCCGCTGGTTTGTGGTTGCGTTAACTCAGACGGACCTTGTGGCGGTCGGTGGCTGGCTCGGCTTTGCGGCGCTTAACGTGGCCGCAGTCGGCGCAATGGTTCTGCTGCTGGGGGGAAGCTATCAGCGTTTGGCTATCCAGCAAAACGAGACGCTTACGCGGATGAACTCCACCGCAAAAAAACGCGTGGACCGCCATGGCATGCGCACCCAGTTCAGGGCGCTCTATCGCAGAGAAGTACGCGAAATTTTCACTGTGCCGATTTATGCCATGAACTGTCTGGCGGCGGCTGTGATGTATCCGGTGATCTTCGTCGCGATGATGCTCAGTTCCGGAAGCGGCGGAATGGACATGCAGCCTCTTTCGCAATTGATTACGCTGGTTCCCAATGGATTGATGATCGCGATTGCTACGGCGGTATTCGCCTTTACGGCAACCACCAGTATGGCGACGGGCACGGCGGTATCCCGCGAAGGAAAACGGCATGAGTTTTTCCGCACGCTGCCTGTGAAACCGCAAACGCAACTGCTGGCGAAGCTTATGATGGGGATTACGATTAACATGATCTGCTGTTTCCCGATGGTTGTGATCATCTTCATTATGCTTCCTACGATTGTTCCGGAATTGCTGATCGGCTTCCTCTGCTCCCTGCTGTTCTCCACCGCCTCCACGGTTGTGGAACTGATGGTGGATGTGGCGCATCCCCGGTTTGGCTGGAAGAACGAAACGGAAGCCATCAAGCAGAACGGTATGGCGTCGCTTGGTATGTTCGGCTCCATGGGATTTATCGCAGCCTGTGGCGGCGCATTCTATGGGCTGAGCGTGCTGGGGGTAAGCCATATTCTCTCGCTGGTGCTGCTCTGTGCGGTTGCACTGATTTTGAATGTCCTGTTCTTCCGCAGGTTGTTGGGAAAGGCTTCAGAAACCTATATCTTACAGGAAGTTCAAAATTAATTAAGATTATGTTACAATAATGCGTGCATTCTTCTCAAAGTTGTGTTATACTGTAAAAGAACTACTTTGAGAAGGAGTGCATGGCATGATCACCAAAGCACAGAGCAAGCGCTATGCGCCGCAACCTTCACTGGATAAAAAGCCTAAACTGTCGGCCATGGAGAGGGGCATGCTGCGCTGGTCCACGGCTGAACGCGGAGATAAGGTACTGGATGTTCACGTGGGCACCGGTCTGATGCTGGAATATCTGAACCGCAACATGGAATGTGAAATCTGCGGTATGTCCGAGGATATGGAAACGGTACGGGCGGCCCGCTCCCGGTTGCGGAACGCGGATATCGTATATGGGTCACGGGAAGATATACCCTGGCGGGAAGGCACCTTCGACTCCGTGTATGTGAAGCAGATGATGGTACCCATCTCCCGGCAGTCCATCAGCGAGGCGTTGCGGGTGCTGAAACCCGGCGGACAGATGCTGGTTGGAATCAGGACGCTGCCTACGCCTCTGCGCCAGATGGCGGAACTGTTCCACACCGAAGCGGAAGACGAGCCTTTAAAGGCGCAAACCAGAGAAACTACCCTGTTGATGATGAAGGAGTTAGGTTGCACTCAGATAACCTGGCAACCGACTGATTTACTCAACGGCCTGTGCATTGGGTGGAAACAGATACCGCCTGATGCGGAAGAAGCATAAGAATAAGGCGTGATTGCAGAGAACCTGCAACCGCGCCTTATTCTTATCTTTCAAAAACACTTCGGTAAATATCATCTCCATAACTGGTCGGAGTAGGCACTCCCGATACCAGCCGAAAGGTGCGTTCACCATTTTCTATACGTTGCGGTTGTAAGAAGAGCATATCCTCACGTTTTCTTTGGTAGTAACTGATAACAAATTCATACATATGCGATACAGATACAACCCGTACTCCACATTCCAGCAAAGCGTCAACAATTTGTCGGTGAATTTCTGAACCTTCTCTTTCGTTGGTGGAGGAAAATGATTCGTTACATAGCAGCAGGGAACCGGGACGAAGACGGTCAACGATAAGGCTCATCCGGGATAATTCTTCATCCAGTTTGCCGCTTTCCAGTTTTGTGTCCTCTTCCCGCTTGAAATGAGAAAATACTCCCGTGCAGATGTCTATGTTTAAACTGGCTGCACATACAAACATACCACATTGCGCCATCAACTGTGCCTGACCCAGACTGCGCAGAAAGGTGGACTTCCCCCCCTGATTCGCCCCGGAAATAATAATCAGGTTACAACCATCCGCTGCCAGTGGATTTTTTACGATCTCATCCGTCTTGATGAGGGCAAGACTACAATCATACAGACCCTCCCCGTTAAGAATCCGCTTGGGAGATGCCGTCACGTTCGGTATGGCTATTGCCAGACCGCGCTTTTCCAGTTGATCCCGTAAGTTGATACATCCTATATAAAAAGCAAGCTCATGTTTGAGCAAACCGAAGAACTGCTCCACATGCAGCGCAGATTTCCAGAGCGTGTTTGTAATCTGTGCGATGGCGCAATCGATTTTTCCGGAAAGATCATTCATACCGTTATCGTCTCGCGGATGCAGCGTAAAAGAGGGAGCTGTTGCCCAACGGATCATGCGAAGCGCGCGCTTGTCAAGCTGCCTGCGCAATACATAGCCTGTGCTTTGGTTTACATCCCCAAGAGTAGCGCTCAGCAATGTGCCGTCAGTAAACTTCAGCTCTTTCAAATGCTTCCGAACTTCAGTAAGGTAGTCTGCTGACAACTCCTGCTGCATCATGGAAAACAGGTGAGTCATGCCTTCGGAGTGGAACCTGGCAGAATCTTTCTGCGCAATGATTCTCAATTTTTCCAGCAGATCGCAAAACATTTGTAAGCGTGAGACACACCCGCTGAAGGTACTGTACATGTATATGGAGGAGATGCCCCACATCGATTTTGTCTTATGCAGCGCCTCTGCCGCAATAGCATACATGCATCGCAGGATATCCGGATTTTGGAGTGCGTCCCGTAATATGGACTGCCGATAAGCGATATCTTGCGAGGAGGTAAGGGGAACCAATAGTAAATGCTCCGTTACGGATAAAATATCCTGATCCTCTATAGCCATTACTTTGAGGATCTGGTCAAGCTCCAGATCACTACGAAGCACAGAGGATTCGTCGGGTAAAGCCTGAGTCCCGTCGTAGTCCTGATCAGGGAACAACAGATGAACCTTCATTGCGCAATCCTCTCCTTGATGCGTGAATACGTCAAGTCGTATTTCTTGGCGATATGGTTTGCATAGGATAACCCGTCCGCAGGCCGGCGTATAATCTTGAACGTGCGCTGTGTGGGGTCTTCCGGCACGACTGTGCTTACCATACTTACGGCTTTATCGCTTTCGGGTATCAATTCAACCAGGAAAGTCACCCACACACAATATGCGTCAAGAGCATCAATACGCTTAAGGATTTTCTTCCCGATTGATATACCGTCGCGCAGTGATGTGGAAGCTAGAATTTCATTAATGATAATCAGACTTTGTGGTCCTGCGGACTTGAAAATGTCATGTATCCTGACCAGGTCATCCTTGAGTTTCCCATTCAAGGTTTCAATATTTTCTTCACGCTCAAAATGCGTATAGAGTTGATCGGGAATATACAGGCGGGCTTCCCGCCCCGGCACAGGGCAACCGAGCGCGGCTAAATGATGTATCTGCCCGAACATGCGCGCGAAAGTGGTTTTCCCCCCCTGATTCGGACCGGAAATGATCAGGATTCGTTCCCTGGCAGAAAGGGAGAAATCATTGGGAATGATGGCCTGATTGTTTCTTGCCAGTTTTTTGGCCAGAGACAGGTCAAAGCAATCCACAGCAAAAGTACTGTCTTTATTTTTACAGAGCTCTGGATAACAGAATGATAAACCCAGGCCTTTGAGCGGCGCGATGTAGTCCAGATAGGAAAGGTAAAATTGAGTTTCACGGGAAAACTGAAACAGAACAGGATCAATGCAGTGCTCATAGCGTTCGCAATACTCGTCCAATTGACGGAATACTTCCGGATACCACTTTTTGACCAGTTCGAGGATATTCGCTTCCACGTGCTCGGCATAGGCATCCCGTTTTGCTTCGTGAAATTGATCTTTAGGGATTTCAGCCTGCTTGAAACATGTGAAGAGCTTTTCTATTTCTACGCTGTGGTCTTCTTCGCCTTCGTATTTTCGCACCTTAACGGTGCCAAAACGGATCAGCATGCAGTATTGCACTGCCTGAAGCGCTGTTCGTGTTTTTACGGTGTCGTTTTGCAGCTGATGAAAAGCCTCGGATTGAAAAAGCTGTTGTATGTACTCCCGAAGGGAAAGCAAACCTTCTGAACGGAACGGAAGCCCCTGCAAGGCTTCGTGTAGCGTAACGACAGAGCCACAATAGCGCTCATATAAAGAGAGCAGCCTGCCTTTTTGCAGATAGTTGCGGTGGTAAATTTCCGGGTCCAATAATTCCTTCTGAATCGTTGCTACGCGTCCTTGCCAGACATACACTTGCCGGGAAAAGGTTTGGAGTACCAAACGAAGGGATTCGTCTTCCAAATCACGCATGATCTGCTGCCGGTATTGAACAGCCTTCTCATCGGAAAGCATTGTGTAGTATAACGGGAGCAGTTCAAACTCTTCCTTTCCCGCCGTAATCTTTTCAACGATCTGATCCAGACACAAATCCTTGAAATACTCAGGCTCAGTGCTGATGGATGAACCGGCTAATAACGGTTCATCCGTTAAGATACTTTGAAACATCGTTCTTATCGTTCCTTTCCGGAAATCTACGGGGTATCAGCTAGCCGTATTCTGCTGCGATGGATTCAAGCGTCGTGCTGCCGCACCAAACAGAGGAATTGCCAGCAACTGTGCGAATACGGACAAAACCACCATCCAAACGAGCGATTGATCGTACAACGCACCCATTGCCCAACTCCCCAAGAACCAGAACAAACCAAAAAGAGTTTCAAACAAACCGTATCCTGTCGAGCGAGATTGTTTTGGCACCATGCTGCCGACCGCAGATTTTAGAATGGACTCCTGCGCGCCCATCCCGATGCCCCATAGCCCAACGCCGATAAAAAGAGCCCATTGGCTTGTGAATGCAAAGGCGAAAACGGCATAACAGGCGGATAAGGTGGTCGACAGTATCAGGGCGCGCATCCCGAGCCTGTCATACAACCATCCGAACAACAGCGCCGAAAACGCATCCACAAGCATTGCGCCTGCATAAAGAAGCGGAAGGTAAGCCTCCGCAATGATTTTACTTCTCAAAGCGTGCATCGTAATCAGTGGGAAGTCAATAAAACCGAACGCGAACAGGCAGATCGCGACGAGATAGAAGACGAAAGAAGCTTTAAACTGCAAGGGCTTTTCGTCGCTGTTGACCGGCTCAAAGTTCTCCGGATGGGGGAACATGCGTTTGGCAATAAGCAAGATGATAACGGTAGTAAGCGCCGGAATGCCAAGTATGGCAAAACCAAGTGAATAGGCGGGCAGGCTTTCGCTTTTTCCCAGCAGAACGAGGAACAGCAACACAGGGCCGATGAAAGCGCCGATTTGATCGAGAAATTCTTGAATCGCAAACGCTTTTCCATTGCCGATTTGAGAACCGGCATAAGATACCAGTGTGTTCTTTGCGGGCTGTCGTATGGCTTTCCCAGCGCGCTCAGCAACAATCAACCCGCAGGCCCATATCCACCCGTTTTGAGGAACAAGCGCCAATAAGGGGATTGCCGCCATGTTGACGATATAGCCTATGACGGCCATGGTCCAGTATTTATGGGTTTTATCGGCAAGATAACCGGTCAGCAGCCGGAAGGAGTAACCGATCATTTCGCCAAAGCCGGTAACAAATCCGATTGTCGCGGCGGATGCGCCCATCAAAGTAAGGTACGCCCCATAAACGCTGCGGGCACCTTCATATGTCATGTCGGAAAACAGACTGACAATCCCCATCGATAGTGTCAAGCGATGTTCGCAATTTCGAGGTACTCCGCTCATGAATTAAGC
>DAOPZG010000046.1:0-17568 GCA_035353235.1 Candidatus Limiplasma sp. | reverse complement strand
GACCCAATGATCCACTTCGGTGATGGAATCAGCAAACTGCTTGCCTAGAAGCCACCCGAGCAACGGCATCAGCGCCTGAAACCCCCCGAAAAAGAGCGCAATCACTGTCGCTTGCCCGTAACGGATTTTCTTCATGCACAGGCCTTTGCACAGCGCCACAGCAAACGCGTCCATGGAAAGTCCAACGGCGATTAAAACCAGTTCCACTTGCATCTCTCCCTTTATAACAAATCGGATGCCGTATACGGCATCCGACACGCCTCATCCTGACGGACAATAAACGTATTATATAGGCCAGACGAGCCGATTGTCAAGCTTTTGGAGGTGTATCCATTCATGACCGAGCCCAAAGAAAAACGCTGTGCGCCCCAGTCGCCCGATCTCCAAACGAATCTTGTTGCGGGAGTTCTTCCCCGTGTGATCGAAAAAGCACTTCAGCAGACGACCGATATTGATTCCATGCGGTTTAAGGATGCAGACGCTACTGCGGTGAGCGGTACGGATCTGGAGTTTACCGGGTGCTGTTTTGAGCACTGTGTTTTTTCCGATTGGTCGTTTCGCCGCGTCAGTTTTGTAGACTGCGTACTGGAAAACTGCGATTTAAGCGGTTTAAGGCTTGAAAGCCTTACGTTTCAGCGGGTGAAGCTGGTATCCTGCCGCCTCACTGGGGTTGAATGGTTAAAAGCGGCCCTCATGAACGTAATGATGATTGATTGCGCTGCCGATTACTTTACTCTGTCAGAAAGTAAATGCACTCGTGTTTTGTGGCGCAACTGTCGTTTTCGGGAAAGCATCTGGCAGGATGTCAAGCTGAAAGATTCTGTGTTTGACGCCTGTGATCTAACCTCCTCGCAAATACGATATATGCCCATGGCAGGGTTGGATATGTCCACCTGCAAGCTGGACGCATTGCAAATTGACCCGCTCGACCTTCGCGGAATGAAAGTTACCGCTGTTCAGGCCCTGATGTTTTGCTCCCTGCTTGGGTTGATTGTGCTGGATTAAACTATCAGCGGATGGATGGGAAAGCATATGGATTTTCAATGGGTGACCAGTTCTAACCAGGATTTTAATACCCTTACAGAGGAATTGGATCAATTTTTCCATTCAAAACTCGGAGATGAAGAACAATCCGAGTTCGATTCGTATAACCAGAAAGACACGCTTACCAAGATGATGGTTATTTATCAGGATAACCAGCCCGTAGCCTGCGGGGCGCTGAAAATCCATCCGGATCAAAGCGCGGAGCTGAAGCGGATCTATGTAAGGCACGATTTTCGCCATAATGGGATTGCGGGAAAAATGATCGGTGCTCTGGAGGAAAAGGCTGTGCATCTTGGTTGTACTCGCATGCTTTTAGAAACCAATCCCGCATTTTCAGACGCTGTCGCGCTTTATACCCGGCTTGGATACGAAAAGATGGAGAATTTCGGTCCCTATGTGGGTATTTGTACCCTTTGTATGTCGAAACCCTTATCTTTATAATCACATCGATAGTCCATCACCAAAGACACCGCTATGTCTTAGCAACGTTAAACGCGCTTCCCGCAAAGGAAGCGCGTTTATGTGGTATCCTCATCGGTTCGGCATGTTCTGGTCAACCTGCTGGCGGGTCATGCGAATATCGGTCAGTTTTTCGCTGATGGAACGATCCAGCTGTGCCAGCACCTCGTCGATATGCGAATAGACGTCGTGATACAGCTTGTCCACTTCTTCCTGAGTATTTTGCCGCACTTCCTGCACTTCCATGCGTGCGCGTGCCACGATTTCTTCCTCGCTTACCATTTGCGCCGCGCGGGCTTCCGCATCCGCAATCATCCGGCGAGTCTTTTCCTGTGCTTCTGCAAGCATGGCTTGCGTTTGTGCATTCGCCTTCTGCAACATATCCTGTGCCTGTTTGTTCGCATTCGCCACAGTGCCCTGCGCCTGCGCGTTGGCTTCGTTTACAGCCCGTGCGGCGCGGGAATTGGCTTCGTTACGTGTCTGTTCCGCCATTGCACGCGCTTCGTTGATAATATTCTTCTGGTTTTCGATCACGCTTTTTGCGGCGGTAATGTCTCCGGGTAGTTTAGCGCGAATCTCTGCCACCAGTTGCAGGCAGCGGTCTCGGTCCACCATCACCAGATTACTCAGCGGCATACGCCGACCTAAGGCGATCTGGTTATCCAGTTCATCTAAAAGCATATCCGCATTCGCTTCAGACATATTCGTTCTCTCCCTTCTCCGGCTTACGGATGATAAGCCAGATTCACATCCTGAATGATGCTTGCCGGAACAAGCGTTGAAATGTCGCCCCCAAACGCCGCAATCTGCCGCACGGCACTTGAGCTGATATAAGCGTAATCCGGCGACGTCATCAGGAAGAACGTCTCGATTTCGGGAGCGATCTGCCTGTTGATCTGCGCCATCTGGAACTCATTTTCAAAATCAGTCACGGCACGCAGACCGCGTAAAACAATCTCCGCGTCAATGCTTCGCATATAATCTACCAACAGCCCGCCAAAGCTGTCGATCTTCACATTCGGCAGATGAGCGCAGGCTTTTCTGAGCATTTCCATACGCTGTTCCACCGTGAAACGGTTGCGTTTATCCGGGTTATTAAGTACGGCTACCACAAGCTCCGGGAACAGCTTGGAGGCGCGTTCAATCAGGTCGACATGGCCAAGCGTAACCGGGTCAAAACTGCCCGGATAAACGCATACACCTTTACGCATTATCATCCTCCTTGCCATTGTAGCAAAAAAAGAAAATTTCGGTATCTCCGTATTGTCGAACATCCTTTTGTTTAAAAGGTCTGTTCAGGTGTGGCTGATCGCCTCTCCAGCGCTCAATCACCAGTAACGCTCCCTGGTCCAGTAACGCATTCTCCGACAAATGATTGGATATCTTCTCAATTTCGGTCATCTTATAAGGCGGGTCCAGAAAAATGAGTGAAAATGTTCGGTGTTCCCGCGCCCACCGGTCCAGCGCGGCTTGCCAGTCGGCCTTAACGATCGAAACCGAATCTACAAAGCCCAGTGCTTCCGCGTTCTTCGTGATACAGGCAATCGCTGATGGCGAAACATCCGCAAACGCGGCGAACTCAGCTCCGCGGCTCAGGGCTTCCAACCCCAGCGCGCCGCTGCCCGCAAACAAATCCAGCACACGCGCTTCAGGCGTTTCCTGTTGAAGGATGTTAAACAGCGATTCCCTTACATAATCTTGCGTCGGTCGGGTATCCATTCCCTTGGGGGCGCAAAGAGTGCGGCCCCGGGCGCTTCCCGCGATAATACGCATGCCTTACTTCCTTTTCCCATGGCTCCGTTTTGCCGGGTTTTATACAAGCTGCTGAGGCGAGTTCTTTTTCTCACGTTCCCGCTTTTCGCGCCGGGCGCGACGCTTCTTCTTATTTTCTCCGATCGCGATGCCGGTGTTGATGCGAACACGTGCGTTTTTCCCCTGCTGATACCCGAAGGCATACCCTAAAGGAGCTACCATTACCCATAGCGGAGATAAACGTTCGGCCCAAAGCGTCGCCACATCGCCCAACTTGGTTGCCACGTTGATAAAGGGCAGCGTCATGCTACGAACAACGATGCGTGCAACAGATAAAGCATCCATTCCGGAATGCGCCTGATAATATGCCAGAGCGTCCCCGATACCGCTTTGTCGCGTAAAACGGGTCAGCCAGCTTGGCAGCACCCCGAGCGTGTAGGTGCTAAGCGACGTAACGCAGGCAAACGCGAGCGTAACAATCAGATAAGGTGCGGCGCCGATCAGCACTTCAAAGAAACCCTTGGCAGGGTGAAAGCTGCGTTCAAGCTCCTGCGGCGTGATCGTTTTACCTTCCTGCTTGCGCGTATACATAATTTCCCCGTACGCGGCGTCACCCTGCCCGGCTGCCATTCCGCTGGTATACATATATGCCGTAGCGGTTGCGATCAGGATCAGGCTGGTGATAATCCGCAAAGCCAGCGCATCAAAAGTCAGCAGCAGGCTGAGAATCAGGTAGATGACGGAGATGAACAGGATGTTGAGCATCATCCGAAAGCCCTGCTTCACGGCGTCCTGCCCATGCCAGGAACCAATCAGAATCGGCTTCACAACCTCCGGAACCGGTTTTTTCTGCTTCTGCATGCTTAACCCTCTCTGCGTCTCACACGGCAAACCCTGATCACCTTGTGAAACGAAGTGATTTTCTTCTGTATTGTATCAAAAAATAACGTCTAACGCAATGCGCGTCAGCGAACCGGCAGATACTCCCGCGGAACACGGCTCGTAATGGCCAGTAAAACTTCGTAACTGATCGTTTCGGCCCATCCCGCCAGCTCACCTGCGCCGATCCGTTCCTGTCCCTGCATGCCGATCAGCACCGCCTGCGCACCTTTTTGTGCGTCCGGGATATCGGTCACGTCAATCATCGTCTGATCCATACAGATACGCCCGATGATATTGGCCCGTTTCCTGCCCACTAACATTTGTCCCCGGTTGCTCATCATACGATGGTATCCGTCGCCATAACCTACCGCTACGGTAGCAACGCGCATGGGTTTATCCGCCGTGAACGTGCAGCCGTAGCTTACGCTGTCGCCCTTGGAAATCTCTTTAACATACACCACTTCGCTCTCCCAGCGGAGCGCCGGTTGAAAATCCAGATCGGTCGCTACGGGCGGATACCCATACAGGGATATTCCTTCGCGGATCATCGAGAAAGAGGTTTCCGGCGCCACAAGGCTCATGGCACTGTTGGAGACATGCGCCGGTATGGAGGGATCGAAATATGCCCGTAACGCCTGAAACGCTGCTAACTGCTTTTGCGTATAATCCGTAATACCGCCCTGTTCGTTTACGTGATCCGCATCTGCGAAGTGGGTATAGATACCGGTTACTTTCACATGCTTTGCCTGCTTAAGCGCCTGCGCCAGCGCATCCGCTTCCCCTTCCGTGCGAAGGCCGATCCTGCCCATGCCGGTATCCAGCTTAATATGAACCAGAGCCTGTTTGCCAAGCTCGGCCGCTTTCTCGTCGAGCGTCTCTACCATCTCCGGTTCAAACACCGTCTGGGTCAGGTCCTGTAAAATTGCCGTTTCCGCGGCAATCTCCGTAGCGGCGCCTAAAACCAGAATGTTTACCTTGATTCCGTTCTCCCTCAGTTTTACGCCTTCTTCCGGGATAGCCACCGCCAGGTCGCGGCATCCGGCATCCGTAACCGTCTTCGCGACTTCCACAATTCCATGACCGTATGCGTTAGCCTTTACCACCGCCATCACGCGCACGTCTTTAGGCACTTGGCCGACCATCAGCTGATAGTTATGCCGAATCGCGTTAAGATCGATTACAATCCGATTCTGTCGGAGCATTCTTCTTCCTTCCTTTCAACAGGGGACATTAACGGTCAGAAACGCAGATGCACGAAAAAACATACCGGATAGAGTCTGTTGTCCCAAGAGAGAGTGCATACCCCAGAGGTTCTGTGGCCGCGAAACGAGGTGTTGTACTCGCGGTTCCTTATCCTCCCAGCTTGCCGTGCTTCTCTCTGTCCGGACATACATTCCATCCGTACAGCCTTCCGTGCATCCGTTCCCATCATTCTTTTTACAGCGCCTGAATCTCTTTCTGCGAAAGCAGCTTAACCCCAGCCGATTTCAGCACATTCGCCGCCTCTTCCGGCCGATCGACCCGAATGATGATCAGCGCGCTGTCTCCTGTATTGCGTACGAAGCTGTACAGGTATTCCAGCGCGATATTCTTCTCCGTAAGGCGGGTCAGGATACTGTGCAGTCCGCCCGGATGATCCGGCACACAAACCGCAAGCACATCGGTCAGCTTGACGGTATACCCATTTTCGGAAAGAACGCGCACCGCTTCTTCATAGTCCGCCACGATTCCGCGCAGGATGCCGAAATTGGTCGTATCCGCGATGGACAGGGAAACAAGATCAATCTGATGATCCGCAAGCACTTTGGTGAAATCCGCCAGCCTGCCGGGTGTATTTTCAATAAAAACGGATATCTGCTTAACAAACATTCCGCCACACCTCCAAACGCTTTTTTTCAGTATACCATAAAGCGGTTTCGCCGAACAGTCATAAAGCGTTTAAAGCGTTCTGCGGTCGATGACACGCTTTGCTTTGCCTTCGCTGCGCGGCAGAGAACCGGGCTGGCAGAGCTTCACGCTTGCGTGAACCAGCGCGTGCGCGGCAATCGAGTTTACAATCTTCTGCTCCAGCGCTTCCATCCCCCGTACGGTGTCGCTCATAAACTCCGGCGCAAGTTCTACCTGTACCTCCATGGTGTCCAGCGTTCCCTGGCGATCCACCACGATCTGGTACTGCGGCACAATGCCTTCTACCTGCAACAGCGCATGTTCGATCTGCGAGGGGAAGACGTTCACCCCGCGAATAATCAGCATATCGTCCGTGCGGCCCATCACGCGACCCATCCGCACATGGGTACGCCCGCATTCGCAGGGCTCGTCGGTCAGCGTGCACAGGTCATGCGTACGGTACCGCAGAAGCGGCATGCCGTGCTTTGTAAGCGTCGTGAAGGTGAGATCGCCCTGCTCGCCATAGGGCAGGCTTTGTCCTTCGCCACCGATGACTTCCGGGAGAAAATGATCCTCCCAGATATGCATGCCTTTCTTGCACATGCACTCCACCGCAACGCCGGGGCCCATGACTTCACTGAGTCCGTAAATATTAATCGCGTCGATATGCAGCATGCTTTCGATCTTCTGGCGCATCGCTTCGGTCCACGGTTCCGCGCCGAATACGCCGCTTTTTAACTTTGTATTCGTTATTCCTTCCGCCTGCATGGCTTCCGCAAGGTTAAGCGCATAGGAGGGTGTGCAACAGATGGCCGTCGTGCCAAAATCCTGCAAAATCATCAACTGTCGGGTGGTATTCCCTCCGCTGATGGGGATAACGGACGCGCCTACGCGCTCGGCGCCGTAATGAGCGCCCAGCCCACCCGTGAAGAGGCCGTATCCGTAGGCCACCTGCACAATGTCGTTCTTGCCGATGTCGGCGCTGTACATGGCGCGGGCCATCAGTTCCGACCATCGGTCAATATCCCCGCTGGTATACCCTACAACTGTGGGCTTGCCCGTGGTGCCGCTGGACGCGTGAATGCGGATAATTTCACTTTGCGGTACAGCAAACAAACCGAACGGGTAGTGATCACGCAAATCCTGCTTTTCTGTAAACGGCAGTTTTTCGATATCCTCTACACCGTGAATGTCCGTTGGGGTAACGCCCATTTTTTGCATTTTATTGCGGTAGAAGGGAACATTTTCATAAACCCGGCGAACCACATCGCGGAGTCGCTCGTTTTGCAGCGCGCGAAGCTGGTCCCGTGGCATACATTCCATGGTTGGGTTCCAAATTTTATGTTCCATCACGGTTCCTCCTTACGCGTTCATAGCGGCTACAGCAGATGTGCGACCGCTTTCAAACGCGCGGACATTGACTTCCAGCGTTTTACGCGGTACGGAAACAGCGATCGCCTGCTGCCATGCTTCGTCGCTGAAGGGCAAATGACAGCTCAGTTTTCCGAGTAAAACAAGGTTCACGGCTTTCTGGCTGCCGGCATTTTCCGCCAATTGCAGCGCATCTAACGCTTCCACCTTTTTTCCCTTCAGTTCCGGAACATTCAGGGGGTTCTCAGGGTATTTCGTTGCGCCGGTAATGACCGACATCGGTGAAATGCGTTGCGTATTCACAATCAGGATTCCCTCTGGTTTTAAATACCCGGCAGCGCGTGCGCCTTCCAGCGCTTCGAAGCTTAAAAGATAATCCGCGTTACCCGTGCTTACCAGCGGAGAATGCACCGAATCGCCTACCCGGACATGGGTGATCACGCTGCCGCCGCGCTGGCTCATACCGTGTACTTCACTCACCTTAACGCCCAAACCGGCGTCCAGCGCCAGACGACCCAGAATTTTGCTGGCCAGCAGGGTTCCCTGACCGCCTACGCCGACAATGACCAGATCAAAATTGATTGCTTTCATCAGGCGCGCCCCCCTTCCCGGATCGCGTGGAACGGGCATACCTGCGCGCACATCCCGCATCCGTTGCACAGTGTCGGGTTGATAATTACGTGGCTTTCCCGCCGCTCAATCGCCGGGCAGGACAGTTTCATGCAAGCCCCGCAATTTTTACATCCTTCGATCTCGAATATCGGCCTCGCGGTTTTGTCCAGCAGCGCGCAGGGCCTGCGTGCAATGATAACGCTTACCTCGTCACGCGCGGTTTCTTCCCGCAGCACTTTCTCCATGGCTTTCAGGTCGAAGGGATCCACCACGGTTACATGCTCTACCCCGCAGCTTTCGCAAAGTTTTTCCAGGTTGACGGCAGGGGCGGGATTGCCGTGAATATCTTTTCCCGACGCCGGGTTTTGCTGATGGCCCGTCATGCCGGTGATGCGGTTGTCCAGAATCAATACGGTAATGGCCTCCCGGTTATATACCGCGTCCACAAGCGAAGTAATGCCGCTGTGGATAAATGTGCTGTCGCCCAGTACAGCAACCGTTTCTTTGGAAAACTCCCTTCCCTGCGCGCGCTCAGCGCCGCCCGCCATACCGATGCTTGCGCCCATGCACAGGCAGGCATCCATGGCAGAGAGCGGCGGCAACGCAGCCAGCGTGTAGCAACCGATATCGCCCATTACGCGAAGGCCCAGCTTATTCACGGCATAAAACACACCGCGAGGCGGGCAGCCGGGGCAAAGCACCGGCGGGCGGGCGGGCAGATCCTGCCCGGATGTCTCCGGCAGCTTCGTGCCCAGAATTGCGCTCTTTAACCGTTCTGCGCTCAGCTCTCCCTGTATTCCGGTATACTTTTTCCCCTCGCAGGAAATACCGGCCGCCTTCACATCCCGTTCGATCAGGCCTTCCAGCTCCTCAACAATAATCAACTTTCCCACTTTAGACGCGAAATTTTCGATCAGTTTGATCGGCAGCGGGTATACCATGCCCAATTTCAGCGTGCTGGCATTTGGCAGCGCATCCCGTACGTACTGGTAACAAGCTCCGCTTGTGATAACGCCAACGGCTGTATCGCGCAGTTTAACCACGTTGATTGGCAGCTGGTTTGCAGCCTCTGCTAGAAATTCTTCCCGTTTCTGTACTTCCAGATGACGCTTGCGGGCCATACCCGGCATCATCACATACTTCATCGCGTCTTTGTGATAGGGCTTCAACGCGATTTCGGCGCGTTCTCCCAGCCGAACCGCGCTCCTTGCGTGCGCGATTCGGGTGGTGAGCCGTAAAAAGACGGGGGTATCCAGTTCCTCGCTCATCTGGAACGCAAGCGCGGAAAAATCCCGGCATTCCTGGCTGTCGGCAGGCTCCAGCATTGGGATATGTGCCGCGCGCGCATAATAACGGCTGTCCTGTTCATTCTGGCTGGAATGCATGGCGGGATCGTCCGCACAGCAGATGACCATGCCTCCGTTTACACCTGTATAGGCTGCCGTAAAAATCGGATCAGCCGCTACGTTTACCCCTACATGCTTCATGCAGGTCATGGAGCGCGCACCGGCAAGCGACGCGCCAAACGCAACTTCCGCAGCCACTTTCTCATTTGGCGCCCACTGAACGTTCACTTCGGCAAATTTCGCAATCGCCTCGGTGATTTCGGTACTGGGCGTTCCGGGGTAACTGCTTACCACCTTTACTCCGGCTTCCCAAGCGCCGCGCGCAACCGCCTCATTGCCCAACATCAGGCTAACATCGGCCCCTTTCGCCTCTGCCTCCCGCGCCTGAATCAATTCGCTTTTTCCCATTCCTGTTATCCCTCGCAATATGGCCTTCCCGAAATCAACCGGGAAAGAAATTCTTCGGCTGTTCTGCCGATATATAAACGGCTGCCGGTTCGTTCGCCCGTGTTGCCGCGATAACGAACCGACAGGTATAACGTATTGATTATATCATTCTTAAGAAACGATGAACAGTATTGAAATTGTTCTTTTCCTTTTTGGGTAGCCGCATGCAACGAAAAGCGCGGAGGTATTCACCTCCGCGCAATATACACTTGCGTTTACTCCACCGAGTAGGGCATCAAAGCGATGGCACGAGCGCGTTTGATTGCTTCGGAAAGCTGCCGCTGATGTTTGGCGCAGTTGCCGCTCATACGGCGGGGTAAAATCTTGCCGCGTTCGTTCACAAAACGGCGCAGGCGGTTAACATCTTTATAATCGATGTACTCGATTTTATCCACGCAGAAGCTGCAAACCTTGCGGCGGGGTTTCCGGCCGCGCGGACGAGACCGTTTATCACCACGGTCTCCGCGATCTCCACGATCTTCAGACATGGGGCTGTACCTCCTTCATTGAGCGTTAGAACGGCAAATCGTCGTCGTCAACCTCGCCGAAGCCCGCTTCTTTTTTCGCGCCGTCATGGTTGGCGGCAGGTTCTCCTTCATAGGGAGCGCCATTCTGGTCGTCCTGGCGTGACGAAAGGAATTCCACATCATCTGCCCGTACTTCCAGTGTGAAGCGTGTTCCGCTGCCGTCTTTCGCTTCGTAACTGCTGACCGACACAGGGCCGACCACAGCGACTTTACGTCCCTTGGCGAGATACCGCTGGCAGTTTTCCCCCAGCTTATCCCATGCGGAAACGCGGAAAAAATCAGCTTCCGGTTGGTTGGCGTTCTGCGACGCACGGCGCCGATTCACTGCAACGGTAAACGAGCAGACGGTTTTTCCGCTGGATACCGTGCGTGTTTCAGGGTCGCGTGTGAGATTGCCGATAATGGTAAGTTTGTTCATCTACCTGTTCCCCCTTATTCTTCGGGAGCGGTCGGGGCATCGGGCGCAGCAACTGGCTCGGAAGCTTCAGGCTGGGCAGCGTCGTTCACATCAGCGGGCACCACGGGCACCGCCATGGGACGTACGGCGCGGGGCTTTACGCTCTGCTTTTTCTCCTCCAGCTTGATAATCAGGTAGCGAAGGATTTTGTCGTTGTTCTGCAGATTACGTTCAATCTCCTTGGGCAGTTCGCTCTCGGATTTGAAGGTAACCAGAACGTACCAGCCTTCCAACATGTCGTTGATCGGATAGGCAAGGTGGCGCTTTCCCCAGGTTTCGTCAACCTTCTCGATTTCTCCACCGTTCTGTTTGAGCAGTTCGGTGTACTTTTCGATCAGTTCCTTGCGGGCGGTTTCTTCCAGCCCTGTGTCGATGATGTAGGTCAGTTCGTACCTGTTCATTTCGTTTCACCTCCTCTTGGACTTATGGCGCCGCAACATGCTTGTGCGGCGCAAGGATGTGCCAATATTGAATTATATCAGCGATTGTTTAATAATGCAAGTTCTTTTTCTTTCCGGCAATCTTTCTTTATTTTACTGCGGATTGAAAAAACAAGTGCAACAAAAGTAGCTCAATGAGCGGGGAACCTGTAAGATAGCGTTGCAAGACAAAATCAAGCAGGGAGGCCCGCTCATGAGCCAAGAACAGCATACAACAAAAGTGCGAAAGTACCAACACCTCAACGAAGCGGAAAGGCAAATCATTGAACGATTGCAAAGAAACGGGAAACGGCCGGCAGAGATCGCCCGCATTCTTTGCCGGAACCGAAGTACGATTATGCGTGAGATACGCCGGGGCAGCGTTATTCAGCGAAGAGCCGTCCAAAGTAACAGCAAGCGAATCGAGGTGCCGTTGTATGCTGAAAGCCCTGTCTATTTTGCAGATGTCGGCGAGCGTGAGTGTCGCAAACGGCGCGCAAACACAGGCGCTTAATACCGCCTGGCCGAATGCCTTCCGTTCGTTGAATACATGGAAACGCAAGTGTTTTCGCCTCAAAAATGGTCACCCGATGCCGCGGTTGGGAAAGCAAAAGCCAGCGGACAATTTGCTCGCGTCCCTTCCACGAGAACCGTTTATCACTGGATTGATCAAGGTCTGTGCAAAGTTAAAAATCTGGATCTGCTGTTGAAAGTCAGGCGAAGGAAGAAAGCAGCTAAGCCACGCGTAAACAAGCGTATACTTGGAAAAAGTATCGACGAGCGCCCGGAAAGCATCTCTGAGCGAACGGAATTTGGGCATTGGGAAGGGGACGGCATTGTCGGCGCCTGTCAGAAGGGGCACCTGATTTCGCTGGTGGAACGGATGAGCGGTTATGGGCTGCTGTTTGATGTCGGCGATCGAAACGCGATTCGTATCACAGAAGTGTTTTCCCTGCTCAAGGCTCAGTACGGTGAGGATTTTCCTTCCCTCTTCCTTTCGATTACTTTCGATAACGGCTCCGAGTTTTCCAGCACAGGCGCATTAACCGCAGACGGCTTGGATGTTTATTATGCGCATCCCTTCAGCAGCTGGGAGCGGGGCACAAACGAAAATTGGAAAGGAATCGTCAGGCGTTTCCTACCCAAAGGAATTTCCTTTGAAAACCTGCCTGCCGGACTAGTGCAACGTATCGTCGCTTATATCAATGATCTTCCTCGTAAGCGTTTTGGTTACCGTTCTCCTGACGATCTTTTCAAACACCAGCTTGCTATGGTATTATCCTCTTAACGTGGTTTTCGGGTTTCATTTTGTTGCACTTGTTTTTTCAATCCGCTTTTCTTTATTTTACAGTTTACCCATGTACCCTACGAATTCAAAACGTTTATCATTCATAGCCGTAACGGAACGTGCGATTGCTTTTTTACCTGTTTTGCTGTAAACTGAAAATGAACGTACCAGAAGGGAGGATGAGCATTATGAAGTTAATCGTTGCCATTGTTCAGGATGAGGATGCTTCCCGCTTAATCAGCGAACTGATGGCGGCCGGTTTCGGCGTAACCAAACTGGCTACAACCGGCGGTTTCCTGCGTGCCGGCAATACGACGCTTCTGGTTGGGGTTGAAGACGAACGCTTCCAATCGGCAATGGATGTAATTGAGAAAGTTTGCAAGAGCCGCAAACAGATCGCCGCTTCACCCGTATCAATGGTCGGCGTGCCCGGTGCCTACACCCCCTATCCCATAGAGGTTGTTGTTGGCGGCGCGACCATATTTGTGCTGCCGGTTGAGCAATTCCTGAAACTTTAGTTTTCGGAAAGGAATACTGTTTTGGCAGACGACAGGGTTAACGCGGGCGATCTGCCCGCGTTTATGGAATATCCGGCGCTCGGTGGCGGCTATGCGTTGCTCTGGAACGAGCTTCGATCCGGAAGGAGGGCGCATGCCTATCTCCTGTCCGGTCCCCGCGGTGTTGGTAAATTGACCTATGCGCGCGTTCTTGCAGCGATGTTACTTTGCGAGGCGGTAAATAAACCCTGCGGCCAGTGTGGCGAATGCCGGAATGTATTCACCGGGAATCATCCGGATCTGATCGAGGTGTTGTCACCTGATGGCAAAACGATTTCCATTGACCGAATACGTGAAACCATCACCGCGATTTCTCAACATTCATTCGGTTCCGGCCCCCGAATCGTTGTTATCGAACCTGCGGAGAAGCTTACGCCTGCCGCGCAGAACTGTCTGCTAAAATCGCTTGAGGAACCGCCTGCGGATGTGCTGTTTTTTCTGCTGGCACACGAGTCCGGCGCCGTGCTCGCCACTATTGCCTCCCGTTGCCTCAATGTGAAGCTTTCTCCGTGGCCGGATGAGCTTCTGCTCCCTTTGCTTCTGCACTACGGCTATGAACAGTCCCATGCGGAAGCTGCTCTTTCCGGTGCGGGAGGGGTAATCGGCGAAGCGCTTCGCATGTTGATTGATGAAACCTCGCAGGCTGAACTGATGCAAATGATTGATCAGGCGCTGTCGATTCGCCGTGATGCGGACGTGGTCGCAATCAGTACTCGCCTGAAGGATGACCGCGACGGCGCGGAACGCGCGCTTACCGCATTAGAACAGGCGCTGCATCAGGCATTGATGCTCCGGACCGGGGTAATGAATCCGCAGGCACGCCTGAGTATGCAGGTGCGGGCCTGGGGCCAAAACACGGATGCGGAAACCCTTATAGAACTGATTCGTTCTGTATTTGATACCCGCAGGAAGCGGCAAAGTCAGGTAAACTGGCAGGCGAGTCTGGACCACCTGCTGATGAAACTATTGGAGGCAAAGACTGCATGGCAACAATCATAGGCGTTCGGTTTAAAAACGCCGGGAAATTATATTACTTTGATCCAGGCGAGTTCTGGCCCGTTCCGGGAAACTATGTGATTGTGGAAACCGCACGCGGGATGGAGTATGGGCAGGTGATTACCGGTGTGCGCGAGGTCAGCGACGACCTGATCACACCGCCTCTTAAAACGATACTGCGCATCGCGGACGAGCGCGACGCGAAGCACGCGGAAGAGAATGAGGCTTTCGAGAAGGAAGCCCATCAAATCTGCCTGCGTAAAATTGAAGAACATAAGCTGGACATGAAACTGGTCGGCGTTGAACAGACCTTTGATAATGCGAAGCTGCTCTTCTATTTTACAGCAAACGGCCGAGTTGATTTCCGTTCCCTGGTGAAAGATTTGGCTTCTGTATTCAGAACCCGGATTGAGCTGCGCCAAATCGGCGTTCGCGACGAGGCTAAAATGCTTGGCGGCCTCGGTCCCTGTGGCCGTCCGCTTTGCTGTGGTTCTTTTTTAGGAGATTTTCAACCCGTCTCCATCAAAATGGCCAAGGAACAGAATCTGTCGCTTAACCCCACGAAAATTTCCGGGGTCTGCGGTCGTTTGATGTGCTGCCTTAAATTTGAGGAAGACAATTACGAACAAACCCGAAAAAATATGCCGAAGCTGGGCAAAGAAGTGGAAACGGCAGACGGGTATGGCGTTGTCATCGACCTGAACGTGCTTAAAGAAACGGTTACCGTTCGGGTTCGCAAGGGAGACAGCTCCGAGCTGAAAACCTATCCGGTCGCGGAAGTGCGCTGGTTTAAACCTCCGCAACCCATCGCGCCGAAACCGCGCGTGCAGGATGCCATGAAACCCATTAAGGTTCCCACGCAGATCGACGACCGCGACGCAGAAGTGCCCCCGGAATTGGTTGTGGATGAAACAATTGAAGACGAACCGGATTCTGCCGAAGAACCTGTAATTGAAAGTGATCTTCCGGACGCGGTATTGCCGGATGAAGAAGAAGCGGTGTATGACGTGGAACCATTGACCGAAGAATTGCCCGACGAAAAACCTTTTTCCAGTTGGCAGCAAGCTGTTGAAGAAGCTTTGAAGAGCGTTGGGAAACCGCAGGCGTAACGCTTGCTAAAAACGAACCCGCGTGTTATGATATTGCAAACGTTGTTCCTCCCGGAGCGATGTCAATTTACCGATGGAGGTGAAATACCTTGGCATACAAAATTTCCGACGACTGCATCAGCTGCGGCGCCTGCGCGTCCGAATGCCCGGTGGAGGCGATTTCCGAAGGCGATGGTAAGTTCGTGATCGATGCCGATAAGTGCATCGAATGCGGCGCTTGCGCGGATACCTGCCCGGTGGGCGCCCCCAAACAGGACTAATCAAACGACATGTAAAGCGGCGGAGCAATCGCTCCGCCGCTTTTGCTGTATATAGGATGGTTCAATACCTAATATGCTTTTTTCATCGGAGCGATCCGGCACGCTTTTCCCATCGCTTCCGATTCTTATCCCCGCTCGACAAGCCACAGCATCGGATCAATGCCGCACATCTTCGCTAACGCTTCGGCCAGGAAGTAATCGCCATATACCAGATTCACGTGCGTTCCCGCTCCGTCGTCATGATAAGCGGCGGTACATTTTTGCAGGATGCCAACGCTTTCATTCGTCCAATCGGCGCAGGTTTGCGTAAGTGCGCGCAGCATTTTTTCAGCCGCAGCATGATATACTTCCGCATGGGCAACCATTCCCGTCCGTTCCAGTTCCAGCAGGCCGCAGGCGGCGCAGGCGGCCGCGATATTGTCTATCTTTACCACATCCTTGGGCTGGCAAAAGTCGCAATCCGTTAAACCGTCTTCTCGAATATTAGCAATAAAGTAGTCTGCAATCGCACAGGCTGCATCCAGATAACGGCTTTCTCCCAACGCAAGGTATGCAAGGGTGAATCCGTATAATCCCCATGCCTGTCCGCGGCTCCAACTGGAGCCTGCCGCATATCCCTGCCCTGCCGGTTTGGCGATTGCTTTGCCGTTTTCCGGATCGAACACAACGATATGCCAGCAGCTTCCATCCTCCCGCACAAATTCCCGCAGCGCAGTATCCGCATGGAGGCGTGCCGCCATCGTAAAACGGGGGTCTCCCGTATACGCGGACGCCCAATAAAGCAAGCACAGGTTCATCATGCAGTCGATGATCGCCCACCCGGCCTTGTCGTCGTTCCAGGCGCGAATAAAACCGTTTGGGTTCATCCGCCCCGCCAGAATCGTCGCCGCGTGAAGCGCGTTAACCGCTGCCGATTCCGCGCCTGTAAAGCGGTATTCCGCTCCGGCAGACAGCAGGTACATAAAACCCACGTCGTGATTCAGTTTACTGAACGAGCTTAGTTCCCGGGCGAGCAGCGCATCCACCCGAAGCGCTTCTTTCTTAAATACATCGTCGCCCGTAGCGGCATAGAACTGCCACATCAGCCCAGGCCAGAAGCCGCCTGTCCACCAGCTGTTTCCATCATAGGGCGAACCAATCCAGCGTCCCTGCCCGCCCTGATATGGAATCATATGATTTTTCGCGGCAATCGGGATGGACTTTTTGTATTTGGCTATCATTTGTTCCAACGCGGTTTCAGCCCAACCGGGCATACTGCTTCACCTCCTGCGGCCATTCCGGAACCCTTGCGCTGTCCGGCGAACCGTAAACTTCGCAGGTCAGCCGATGGGTTCCGGCGGTCAGTTCCACGGTTAACGTTGGGATAAAAGTTCGGTTTGCCATCAGGTTGGTATTCGGTTCCGCGCCGATCACCTTACCCTGTTTGTACCCCTGAAGCCCAAAAACAGCGCTGACCCCCCATGGTGAACAAAAGGAAGCTTCGGATTCTTTTTCTGTTACAGCCACTTCACCTGCGCCATCCCGGGCAATCGCGAAACCGCCTTCCGCCACCCATACCTTCTGCTTACAGGTAATCGTGTGCATCCGCATATGCCAGTTTTCCCGTAAGGGGATAATTTCACTTTTCACAGTAACGCCGGGGAATGGCGACCATACCGAGCGAATGCTATTCAGGCTGATTTGATAACTTTCACATCCGTATCGCGACTGATAGGCTGTACCGTCCGGGCTGATTGCCAGCGTGTTGTCAAACGCGCCATCCCAAAGGTTTTTTGACGCTTTGGGAACGCTGAATCCAAATACAGTGGAGTATACGAATTTTTCGTATTTTGCTTCGTCGTGTGCGTGTTCCGGCGCATGGTTTCCTGCGGGATAGGCAAGTACCTGTGATCCGTTTGCGTTTCGGCACAGCAGCATACCAGCGTATTTCTGCAAGCATCGTTCTGGTCCCGTGAACGGCTTCTCCTCCGAGGTCCAAAACGGATGGTTTTCCGGCAGCGCCAGACAAAGGAATGTTTTCATTGCCCAATAGGGGGAACCGGGCGCGTTGTACCCTTCCGCCATGATCAGGTTTGGGTATCCATAACCGATTGACAATATTCCATCTCGAGTGAAAATCGGTTTCCGCATCCAGTAACGCAAATTGTTTAAAACG
>DAOPZG010000045.1:0-17669 GCA_035353235.1 Candidatus Limiplasma sp. | reverse complement strand
ATGGTGCCGAAGATATCCGCGTACATCGGAACCCCGATAAGCGTAGCCCATAAAACCCCGAAGGGACTTTGACCGCCCAGAGCTTTTTCTACCCATGCGGAAGGAATCCAGTTATGGATGATGGCGCCGATACCGACGCCGACCAAAATGTAGGGGAATACTTTACGGAAAGTGGACACCATTTGCTCTTTAGCGAAACTTGTCCGGTCAGAGCGGGTGAGTTTGGCATCTGATCCGTTGCCCGACATCATGGCAGCGGAGGTGACCAGGGGCTCCAACTGATTTTCCATATGCAGGCGTTCAATCAGCGTGCCTCCCGCCAC
Source organism: Candidatus Limiplasma sp. (assembly GCA_035353235.1). Classification (GTDB taxonomy): domain Bacteria; phylum Bacillota; class Clostridia; order Christensenellales; family Aristaeellaceae; genus CAXXOK01. The sequence continues at coordinate 17,346 of DAOPZG010000045.1, read as the reverse complement.
TGCGATCATCAGCCCGAAAACGACATAGGCGATTGCCACCTTTGCGCCAAAGATACTCAGCAACAGCAGCAGACTGCCCAAATCGACCATTGGGGAGGAAATCAGAAACGAGAAGGTAACCCCGATGGGCAACCCCGCGCCTGTGAAACCGATGAAAAGAGGAATGGAGGAACAGGAGCAAAACGGCGTAACGGTTCCTAACAGCGCGGCGATCGTATTAGCGCCAATCCCATGAAAACGACCGATGATTCGTTTGCTGCGCTCCGGAGGGAAATAACTTTGCACATACGAAATCAGAAAGATCAGCAGGCAGAGAAGGATGGTGATCTTGATCACATCATACAGGAAAAACTGGAGGCTTGCTCCCCACTGACTCTGTAAGTTAAGGCCCGCAGAGATCAGCAGATTACCGATCAGCTGGTTGAGCCATTTCATCCCTAAAACCTGATCCTGAATAAAACTCCACAACTGTGTCAGTCCTCCGTGCAAATGTATTCAGCCAACAGGGTGGCAGCTTCCCGGCCGCCTTGAGGGCATAAGGAATAGTGTGTCCATTTACCGTCTTTTCGACCGGTTACAATGCCTGCATCGCAGAGAATCGCCATGTGGTGGGAAAGGGTGGGCTGTGTAATGGCCAATGCTACCAGAAGCTTACAGGCACACATCTCACCCCCCTGCAACATGGACAGGATTCGTAAACGATTTTCATCCCCCAAGGCCTTAAACAGCTGGGCTGCTTTGCTACAATCCATCAAAAACCACTCCCATCGATTCACGTCGATGTATTATAAAACGATAGATAGATGACTGTCAATATAATTTCATGCTTCAGTTGGTGGAAATACGGATAAAATGAAAAGCGTTCCTTTTATCACAAACCTTGCGTAACAGAAAGATTGATGTTATACTAACAAATGGTGCACTTTCAAATTACGGCGACGGTTGCCTGCGAAAACCGCGCCCGGGAGGTAAACACATGGAACATACCGTGGAAAAACTGTCCGGCAATAAAGTCAAGATCACTTTCAAAGCGCCCTCGGCGGACTTTGAAGCAGCCGTGGAGAAAGCATATCTGAAAACCCGCGGCCGCATCAACGTACCCGGCTTTCGTAAGGGCAAGGCGCCCCGGAAGCTGATTGAGCGGATGTATGGCGAAGCGGTCTTCTACGACGATGCGCTGGAAATGCTTTTCCCCGACGCGTACAGGGAAGCCGTTGAGAAGGAAGACCTGCACCCTGTTGCTCAGCCTGAACTCTCTGTGGAGAAAATTGAAAAAGGCCAGGATGTGGACTTCAGCTGCGAAGTCTTTGTGCAGCCGGAAGTGAAACTGGGCGATTACAAAGGCGTGGAAGTAACCCGCAAAGTGCGTGAAATCGCGCAGGCAGATATTGAGGAACGCCTGAAGCAGGAACAGAAACGGGTTGCCCGCAGTGTCGACGTGACCGATCGCGCCGTGCAGAATGGCGACGAAGTGAACCTCGACTACAGCGGTACCGTGGATGGCGTAGCTTTCGACGGCGGCACGGCAAAGGATCAGAAACTGCTGATCGGCTCCAACACTTTTATCCCCGGTTTTGAAGAGCAGATGATCGGCATGACTATCGGCGAGGAAAAAGACCTGTCTGTGAAATTCCCCGAAGAATATCATGCGGAAAACCTGAAGGGCAAAGATGCGGTTTTCCATGTGAAAGTTAACGCCATCACCCACGAGGAGTTGCCTGAGATTGACGATGAGTTTGCGGGCGAGGTAAGCGATTTTGACACGCTGGACGCCTTTACCGCCGATATTCGTTCCAAGCTGGAAAAGACCGCCGAAGAGCAGGCGACCGAAGCTGCCAAGCAAAGCCTGATCCAGAAGATCGTCGATGCCGCCGAGGTGGAGATTCCCTCCCCGATGGTGGAAGAGAAGCTGGACGACATGCTGGCCGAGATGAACTGGCGCATGCAGCAGCAGGGCTTCGACATGAAGAAATATATCCAGCTGACGGGTCAGACGGAAGAGCAAATGCGCGAAATGTATCGCGGCGAAGCGCAGAACAACCTGAAGACCGAACTCGTGCTGGATGAGATTGTGAAGGCGGAAGACGTAAAGGTTGAGGAGAAAGACTCCGATGCGCTGATCGAAGACTACGCCAAAGCGATGGATCATACGCTGGAAGCAATGAAGGCGGAGCTGTCCGAAGGCCAGAAAGCTTATTTTGAGCATCGCGCGCAAGTAACCAAAACGCTGGATATGCTGTGGGATGCCGCTAAGGTGACCGACGAAAAGGAAGTCCCCGCACAGATCGACGAAGAAGGTAAACCTGCCGCAAAAAAAACCGCGACCCGTAAAGCGAAAGCGGATAAGGCAGATGCGGAGGAAACCGTCGGCGAGAAGCCGAAAGCCGCCAGGAAGCAGGCGCACAAGGCCGGGGACGAAGAGCCCAAAGCCTGACGATCCCCGTAAGCACTTCATTTGCGCCCAAACGCAATCTATCCGGCGGCGGTTCGCAGCGGAAAACACGCGTCTGCGTCCGCCGCCTTTCCAACCCGACTGTAACGAACCGACGCGGACGGTACCAAAATCCGAAACCGCACTGATGGGAGTGAAAAAATCATGAGCAGCCTGATCCCAATGGTCATCGAACAAACCAATCGTGGAGAACGTTCCTTTGATATTTATTCTCGCCTTCTGAAAGACCGCATTGTTTTTCTGGGCGGAGAAATTGACGACGATACGGCTAATGTGGTCGTTGCGCAGCTGTTGTTTCTGGAAATGGAAAACCCGGACGCGGACATTTCCCTGTACATCAACAGCCCCGGCGGCAGTGTAACGGCCGGTATGGCCATTTTTGACACCATGAACTATATCAAGCCAAACGTACGCACCGTATGCGTGGGTATGGCTGCCTCCATGGGCGCTTTCCTGCTGATGGCGGGGCAAAAAGGGAAACGGCTTGCTCTGCCAAACAGCGAAGTGATGATTCACCAGCCATTGGGCGGCGCGAGCGGTCAGGCGACCGATGTGCAGATCCGCGCGGAATGGCTGCTGAAAACCAAGCAGAAGATGAACCGGCTGATTGCTGAAATGACGGGGCAGCCGCTTACCAAAGTGGAGAAGGACGTGGAACGCGACTACTTCATGGGCGCCGAAGAAGCGTTAAAGTACGGCATCATCGACGAAATCTACCAGCCCAGAACCGCCAAGTAAAGAGGGTGAACCAATGACGGACGATATGACCCCCCGCATTCCAAAACTGAAGCGCTGCAGCTTCTGCGGCAAAACCAGCGAGCAGGTGCGCAGGCTGGTTGCCGGACCCAACGTACATATCTGCGACGAATGCATTATGCTTTGTCAGGAAATTATTAACGATGATTTTGCGGCCAACGAGGAGATCACGCCCGTTGACGTTCCCCGGCCTAAAGAAATCAAGGATGTGCTGGATCAGTATGTGATCGGGCAGGAAATGGCGAAACGCGCGTTGAGCGTGGCGGTTTATAACCATTATAAACGCATTGATACACCCAGCACGCCCAACGACGTGGAACTGCAAAAGAGCAACATCCTGATGCTGGGTCCGACAGGCTCCGGGAAAACATTTCTGGCGCAGACACTGGCCAAGATTCTGCAGGTACCCTTCGCGATCGCGGACGCTACCAGCTTAACCGAAGCGGGCTACGTAGGCGAGGATGTGGAGAATATCCTGCTTCGCCTGATCCAGAATGCAGATTATGATATTCAACTGGCGCAGCGCGGCATCATCTATATTGATGAGATTGATAAGATTGCCCGTAAAAGCGAGAATCCCTCCATTACCCGCGATGTAAGCGGCGAGGGCGTGCAGCAGGCACTGTTGAAAATTCTGGAAGGCACGGTAGCCAGCGTTCCTCCGCAGGGAGGTCGCAAGCACCCGCATCAGGAGTTTATCCAGATCGATACCACCAACATCCTCTTTATCTGCGGCGGAGCCTTTGACGGCCTCGCATCCATCGTGGAACAGCGCATTGGTAAAAAAACGATGGGATTCGGCGCGGATGTGCAGAGCAAGGACGAGGCAAATCTCGGTGAAACCTTCCGCCAGCTGCGGCCGGAGGATTTGATCAAGTTCGGCCTGATTCCGGAGTTTGTGGGGCGTCTGCCGATCGTGGTAACGCTTGACCAACTCAGCGAGGACGAACTGGTTCGCATTCTTACGGAACCAAAGAACGCGCTGATCCGCCAGTATGTTTATTTAATGGATTTGGACGGGGTGGAACTTCTGTTTGAGCCGGATGCCCTCAAAAAGATTGCAAAACAGGCAACCCAGCGAAAAAGCGGCGCGCGTGGCCTGCGGGCGATTATCGAGAAGCTGATGCTGGATACGATGTTCGAACTGCCAAGCCGTAACGACGTGAAGCAGTGTATCATCACCAGTAAATGCGTAGACGGCGAAGAGCCACCGATTCTGGTGAAGGGGGAAGCGCCCGTGCGCAAGCCGCGTACATCCCGCGCACAAACCCTGAAACCGCAACAGAACAACGCGGGCTGATCCCGTACACGCCGCATCTGACAGGGTGCGGCGTGTTTGAAACTTACGGCAGCGTGCGGTAATCACTCCCGGTGGCGAAGCACGCTTGATTTTACAGCCGTAAAGCGATACGATAAACAGGGCAAACCGAATCCTTTGGTTTGCCAAGGAGGAGAAAGATGGCAACCGCTACGCGAAAAACGACTCTGACCCGCATCCCGGTATTACCGCTGCGAGGCATGATGGTCTTTCCGCATATGGTGCTGCATTTTGATGTCGGCCGTGCCAAGAGCATTGCCGCACTGGAAAAGGCAATGATGGATGACCAGAAGATATTTCTGGTCGCGCAGAAGGATACCGAGGTGGAGGACCCTGCGGCAAAGGACCTTTATAAAGTTGGTACGATCGCACAGGTGAAGCAGGTACTGAACCTTCCGGGTGACAACATCCGTGTTCTGGTGGAAGGCGAACGCCGTGCCACGCTGGAAGCGATCACCCAGGAGGATCCGTTTATGCTGGCGGACGTGCATCCCGTGAAGGGCACGTCCTCCAGAATTTCCGACGAGATGAAGGCACTGGTTCGGACGACGCATGACTTCTTTACTGAATACAGCAAATCCAGCATGCGCTCCTCGCCGGAAACCTTGCGTTCCGTAACGGCAATAGAAAAACCTGATCTGCTGGCCGATACGATCGCGGCGAACGTGCTGATCCAGATGGAGGACCGGCAGACGATTCTGGAAAAACTGGATGTGAAGGAACGCCTGGAAACCCTTTGCGGGATTCTTGTGCGGGAAACGCGGCTGGCGGAACTGGAAAAGAACGTGCAGGCGCGAGTAAAACAACAGATTGAGAAAAACCAGAAGGATTATTACCTGCGCGAACAGATCAAAGCGATCCAGACAGAACTGGGTGATAAGGAACAGAACGACGTGGAGGAATTGCGCGAAAAGCTGGCAGCCACGCCGCTGAATGACGAAGCCCGCCAGAAAGCGGAGCGCGAGCTGGACCGTATCTCCCGTATGGCGCCGGGCACGCCGGAAATCGCTGTGAGCCAGACCTATGTGGAATGGATTCTCGATCTGCCGTGGGGAAAAATGACCGAAGATCATCTGGACCTGAAACATGCGCGTCGTATTCTGGATCGGGATCATTACGGTCTGGATAAAGTGAAGGAACGAATCGTCGAATATCTTGCTGTCCTGCGTATCAAACAGGATATGAAAGGGCCGATCCTGTGTTTTGTCGGCCCTCCGGGCGTCGGTAAAACCAGCGTGGTGCGCGCGATTGCCGAAGCGGTTGGCCGGAAGTTTGTACAAATGTCGCTGGGCGGCGTGCGTGACGAGGCGGAAATCCGCGGCCATCGGCGCACCTATGTAGGCGCCATCCCAGGGCGCATTATCGAAGGAATGAAGCGCGCTGGAGCCATGAATCCCGTATTTCTGTTTGACGAAATCGACAAGATGAGCAGCGATTTTCGAGGCGACCCGGCTTCGGCACTGTTGGAAGTGCTGGATGCGGAGCAAAATTTCGCTTTCCGTGACCATTACATGGAGCTGCCTTTCGATTTAAGCCATGTCATGTTCATCACAACCGCGAATACGCTGGATACGATTCCGCCCGCTCTGTTGGATCGGCTGGAAATTATTGAGGTACCCAGCTATACTGACCTGGAAAAGCAGAAGATCGGGCAGAAACATCTGCTCCCCAAACAGGTGAAAGCTCATGGTCTGCCAGCGGGCAGTGTAGCCATAGGCGAAAAAGTGATGGCGGAGATCATCGAAGGATATACACGGGAGGCGGGCGTGCGAACGTTGGAACGCACACTGGCCCGGGTGGTACGCAAGGCAGCGGTAGAAATGCTGTCCACCGATGCCAAGCGGGTTTCCGTTACCCCAACCAAAGTGAAGGATTATCTGGGCTCGGTTCAATACCTGCGCGACCCGATTGAAAAGAAAAGCCTTGTGGGCGTTGTGAACGGTCTGGCGGTTACATCCGTCGGCGGAGAAACGTTGGCTGTTGAATGCGCGATTATGCAGGGAACGGGGAACTTACAGCTGACCGGCAAGCTGGGCGACGTCATGCAGGAAAGCGCGCGTGCCGCGCTTTCCTGGGTACGCGAACACAGTGATGCGTGGGGGATTCCTGCGGAATATTATAAACAGCACGATATCCATATTCACGTGCCGGAAGGAGCCGTACCCAAGGATGGGCCTTCGGCGGGTGTGGCCATTACGACGGCGCTGGTCAGCGCCCTGACCGGTATCCCTGTTCGGCAGGATGTTGCGATGACGGGTGAAATCACGCTTCGCGGGCGTGTGCTTCCCATTGGCGGCCTGAAGGAAAAGTTGCTGGCAGCTTATCGCGCCGGGTTGTCGCTTGTGCTGTACCCCAAGGAGAACACCAAGGATTTGGAAGAGGTTCCGGCGAATGTGCTGACAAAGCTTGAGGTGATTCCGGTGGAACAGACGGACGAAGTGCTGACCCGTGCACTGACAGCGCCTCTACCGGCGGGAAGCATGATCTTTCCGGCTGTTACGGCTCCTGCGCCGACAGCCTGTCAGGGAGCATAATTATGGAGATTACCAGTGCGGAATTTGTAACCAGCCAGCCCAGCTATACAGAAGGTGGGCCGATTTTGCTGCCGCAGCTGGCGGTTGTGGGTAAAAGCAACGTGGGGAAAAGTTCGCTGATCAACAAGCTGTGCAACCGAAAAAAGCTGTGCAAAACCAGCGCTACCCCCGGAAAAACAAGGCTGATTAACGTCTTTCTGATTAATGGGGCATTTCACCTTGTGGACCTGCCGGGCTATGGCTTCGCTAAAGTGGACAAGGCGGAAAAGAAGCGCTGGGGGGAAATGATGGACGGATACTTTCAGCACAGCACACTGCTTACACACGTGCTGCAGCTGGTGGATATCCGGCATGACCCGACGGCGGACGACGAGACGATGGGCGCGTATCTTCGACAAATGGGCATCCCCTATACGGTGATTGCCACGAAAGCGGATAAAATCTCCCGTGGAGCACGGAGCAAGCAACTTGCGCCGATCTGCCGAGCGATGCTGGTGCAGCCGTGGGAGGTTATTCCCTTTTCGGCGGAGACCGGCGAAGGCCGCGACGCCCTGCTGGCAAAAATCGGCTCGATTCTGCCGCTGGCATTGAGCGGAGACACGGATTGTGATACAATCAAGTAAAGATTGGGTCGCACAAGCGTAACCGAAGGGGGAGTCCGCATGATCCGTGTGGAAACGCTCGAGAAAACCAAAACGGGGCTTCGTGATTTTCTGGACCTTCCACAGCGAATCTATCGTAAGGATCCGAACTGGGTACCGCCGATGTATAGTATGCAGCGCGGTATGCTGCTCGGAGAAAGCAATCCGCTTTTAAAGGATGAGCACACGTTCCTGATGGCCTACGACGACGACCGTCCTGTGGCGCGTGTGCTGGCGGGGATTGATACGCGCCTGAACGAGCGACTGGGCGAGAAACGCGGTTATATCAGCCTGTTTGAGAGCGAGAATGATCTGGAATATGCGCGGGCAGTGCTGGACGCAGCGATGCACTTTTTAAAAAACCTCGGCGTGACGCGTGTTGTCGGCCCGAACAACGCCGGTTTTGACGATTTCAGCAAAGGATTGCTGCTGGAAGGCTTCGATGGCCCGCCGATGCTGTTTAACCCCTATAATCCACGGTATTACAACGATTTTTTTCTGGCTTATGGTTTTTACAAACATCGCGATCATTATGCGTACCACCTGAACCTGAAGGAGTTTCCTGCAAAAGATTATCAGGCTTTAAGCGAGATGGCACAGAAACGGTTTCACTTCCGGGTGGAACACGCAAACCTGCGGCCCGAAAATGTGGAACGGCTGTCTGCAGAGGTGGCTCGGGTTGTAGACGAGGCTTTCCCGGACGATTGGGAATTAACACCGCCGACGCCGGAAGACATACGCGACGAAATGCGAACGCTTTGCCAGTATACCAAAACAGACCTGATCGTAATGGCTTACGCGGAGGAGCGCCCGGTTGGCATCCTGGTCTGTTTGCCGGATTACAACCGATTGCTGCGCGGGACCGACGGACGCATGTTCCCGCTGGGGTGGCTAAGACTGGCCTTTGGAAAGGTACGCGGCGTGCGGTGCAGCATGATGTTCGTAACGCCGGATTATCAGAACAAGGCTGTAAACGTGGCCATGACGCTGGCTGCCTATGCGAAGGCGCAAACCCTTGGGATCGAAGAGATCGAAGCGTCAACCATTGATGAAACCAATCTTGCCAGCATTCTGGCAACAGAACGTACAGGAGCGAAACGATACCGCGTCTATCGCCAGTACGAAATCAAGATATGAAAAAACCCCGTTCGCCAGACATTCCGTCTGGATGAACGGGGTTTCCGACAGTATCATTCTTATTCGTCCGGCTGAGGGGTTGCGGTTGCACCGGACTCAACGTCGCTGAGCGCTTGGGTCGGGGCACCGCACTTGAGGCAGGGCTGCAGCGAGTTATAGGGCGGATTCCCCAAGTCGCTGTATAAAAAGGATGCCATTGGCAGGTATTTGGAGTTGACCGCCGAACAATTCGGGTCCAGATGATAATACTTACCGCCATTGGCATTATAGTACAGCTTGGTATCCGCCGCGGGTACCGGCGTTACTGTCATACGTGGAGCCAGAGACTGCGCCACAGTTGCTTTTCCGGGTTCCGGGGTAGCGGTTGCGTCGACGGTTTCGTTAGTTGCAAGCGAGTTGGGGTCCACATACCACTCGTTCTGCTCGTTCACCATCAGGATCATGAAACGATAACGCACAGGGTCTTTGCCGTTGTTCTTATCAATGTAAGCGCTCATGGTGATGGTACGGGACGAATCCCCCGGAACGCCCGCAATCCCCTCGATGGTATATTTCTGCGGTGTGCGGTTACTGATGATGGTAAACAGTGCGGAGGCAGGGTCGCTCTGCTTTGCAGCCCAGCTGGGCAATACCAGATTGGCCATCTGTTCGAAATTATTGGAGGACCAGTAATCCATAAAGGTACTCAGCCGTGCCTCCGACTCGCTTTCGCCTTCATCCACCTCCGGCGGGGGCGTTTCCTGAGCCTCCGGTTCGGGGGTCACGGTGTCCGCCGGTTCCGACGAAGCCTGCGCTGCGGCCTGTGAACGCTGATCGGACGAGGGTTGCGTAAGGTCTGCTTTTGTGCCGCCTACCAGAAAAGCAATCACGATGATGCAAAGTGCTAGATAAACGACCGACAGCGTTGTGCGCACGCCGGAAGAGAACGATTGGCGATACCATACGACGCTTAACGTGATGACGGAGAGGATGATAAACAGGTAGCGTAGAAAGTCAAAGGTATGAGTTACGAATACACACGGAATAAAAAGCACCGGCAATGCGCCGTACATCAGAAGCTTAAGCAGTTTATCCAGATCGAATGGGGGCCGTGGTGTCGGCGAGGCGGGAGAGCTGCCGAAGCCGCCCTGATAAGGCGGATTGGTGAAAGAACCGCCCCCGCCGTTTCCCGTGGGCGGCATCATGGAGCCTCCGTTCATCATCGGAGGCATGCTATTGCCGTAAGCGGGCATCCCGTTTGCCGCGTAGGGGGAATAACCGGGAGGAACCGCGCCGGGATATGCGCCCGGAGCCTGATAGAGCCCCGAGGGCACGGAAACGGCAGGCGGAACCGCGCAACTGGCCGGATTGGCACTATTATACATGCCCTGGGGAGCGGAACCCGCGGGATAAGCAGGCGGCACGAAACCCTGCGAACGTGGGTCCAACGCACCATTCTGCCCGGAAGGCATCGAATTGCCCAGCGGCCTGAAGGCAGACGACTGGGGGGATGTGGGCATGGGAGGGAAACCGGGGTAGGAGGAAACGGGAGCCCCTGCGTTGAAAGCGGGGGATACGGTGGGTGACATCATGGGAGTAAGGGGCGCGGAGGGCTGAAAAACCTGCGAATTCCCGTTTACCGGAGGTACAGGCATACCGGAATACGCATTCGGTGCAGCCGAAAACGGATTTTGAGCGGGAATTGCCGCGATGGGGGGATTCTCCTCCAGCGCGGGTTGCTGCGTAAAGTCGGGCGTGGGATTCGGCTGGGCAGCGGCTTGCTTTTTAGCGAAATTACGCTTTTGCATCCCATAGGTCGGGGTGCTTGCGTATCTTGTGCGGTTGCTGTTCATGCTGCATCTCCTGTGCCAAGGTTAAAAAGGGTCATGCGGCAAAAGAAGCGCGCATTCTTACCTATTATAGCACATATTACAGTTTTGTAAATCAAATTCCCCAAGAGTGTGACGCTGGCGTTTCAAAGGCGTGACAATGAGCGCTTCCTGCACGGATGTGCAGAATAGAACATGCCGGTGATTCGGTTCGGACAGTCCGGCATGGGACGCGCCGCAATGAGCCGGGAAAAATGTTGGGGTAAAAAGTTGCGCAAAACTGGGCAATCATGTATAATCATCGTGACCTGTCATGCAGTTTTGCGGATAGGCCATCATTGCCGGTTATGCGTCCATCGTTGCAAGGAGGCATGTGGAATATGGAGTGTAAGATCAAGAACGACATCGGCACAGTGTATATCGCCGAAGACGTGATGCTCAAGGTGGTTGGCTATGCCGCGCTGGAATGCTACGGCATCGTTGCGATGTCCAGCAAGAGGGCGAAAGACGGTCTTGTTCAGTGGCTTGGGCGTGAGAACCTCACCAAGGGCGTGCAGCTGAAGCTTGTGGACGATATGCTGGATGTGGATTTGTTTATCATCGTAGAATACGGCATTTCCATCGCGGAAGTTTGCAAAACGATCGTTGAAACCGTCCGTTATAAGCTGGAAAGCATGACGGGCGTTAAGGTGCGCCACGTCAATATTTCAGTGGAAGGCGTACGCGTCTAATAATCCCTCAGGAGGATAAACCCTTGCTACAGACAAAGACGATAGACGGTCTTCTGCTGCGCGATATGGTTTTGGCCGGTGCGGCGTTGCTGGATAAAAACCGCGAAAAAGTAGACGCCCTGAACGTTTTTCCCGTTCCGGACGGAGATACCGGCACCAACATGTCGCTCACGATGGCGTCTGCGACCAAGGAACTGAGCCAAAAAGAATACCTCAACGCGAGCGAGGCGGCGGACGCGCTGGCAAAAGGCGCGCTTCGCGGCGCACGTGGAAACAGCGGCGTAATCACTTCGCAGCTGTACCGTGGTTTTGCGCGCGCGCTGGACGGAACGGAGAAGATCACGCCTCCACAATTTGCACAGGCTCTTAAGGGCGGTGCGGAAACGGCTTATAAAGCCATGATGAAGCCCAAGGAGGGCACGATTCTTACGGTGGCGCGCGTGATTGCGGAAGAAGCCGTAAAGCAGGCCGAAAAAGCCCCGGACGATTACGACGCGCTTTTCGACGTGATCTTATCCGTGGGTGAAAATATCCTGAAAAAAACACAGCAGATGCTTCCGGCGCTTACGCAGGCAGGGGTTGTGGACGCGGGTGGCCGAGGGCTGCTTTATATTTACACGGGTTATGCTTCTGTGCTGCGCGGTGAAACGATTCCCGAGGAACATGCGGAAGCGGCCGAGCCCGGCACTGTAGTTTTTGAGGATAACCATGACGCGATTGCGGAGTTGAAATTCGCGTATTGTACAGAGTTTACGATCCAGAACCTCTACCCGGAGATTGTGGAAGAGGACATTGACCAACTTCGTCGTCGACTGAACCGGATTGGGGACAGTGTGAACGTTGAAGGCGATCTTTCGCTGGTCAAGGTGCACGCCCATACCAACAACCCCGGCAAAGCGCTGGAGTTCGGCCTTACGCTGGGCGAGCTGACCAACCTGAAAGTGGATAATATGGTGCAGGAGCGCCGCGAAAAAATGGGCGAAGGCGCGCCCGCCGTCAGGAATGCCGAGCCACCGAAAGATTTTGGCATTGTCGCCGTATCGCTTGGCGAGGGATTCAACCAGATTTTTACAGACCTGGCGGTGGATCAGATCGTGGAGGGCGGCCAGACGATGAACCCGAGTATCGAGGACATCGGCGCCGCGATCGGGCGGATCAACGCAAAATGTGTTTTCGTATTGCCTAACAATGGCAACGTGATTCTGGCCGCCAACCAGGCTGCTGAGCTGACCGAGGGCAAAAAAGTGCTGGTAATCCCCACTAAGAACGTTGCCATGGGGATTGCGGCGGCGGTCGCCTTCCAGGGGGACGTAAGCGCGGAAGACAATGCGAAACGAATGGACGAAGCGGCGCAGCGTGTACGTACCGGCACCGTGACCTATGCCGTCCGGGACAGCGAAATGGACGGACTGCATATCCATCAGGGCGACATGATCGGCCTGTATAACGGGAAGATCGTCGTAACCGGAAGCGATGTGCACGATGTAACTTTCGACCTGATGAAGAAAATCGTAACGGACGACGACGAGCTGATTACCGTGTATTTTGGCAAGGACGTCGCCGAAAAAGATGCGCAGACGCTGACTGATGAGATTGCCGATGAATTTGGTGATTGCGATGTCGAAATGCACAGCGGCGGACAACCGTTATATTATTATCTGATTTCGGTGGAATAAAATGGAGCTGAACGACCTGCCCGGCGTGGGCAAAATCAGGCTGGCGGCATTGCACGCAGCGGGCATCGGCTCGTTGCGTGATCTTTTATATACAGTTCCCGTAAAATACAAAGATTTAGGCGAGCGCACTTCGGTATGCGAGGCGCGGGACGGCGAGCGTCAGACTTTTTTGCTGGACCGGACAGACGAACCCAAGCTGTCCCGTTTTGGCAAACGAAGCCGTGTTACCTGCGTGCTTGCGGACGAAAGCGGCGAAATCCAGTGTATCTGGTTTAATCAGCCGTGGATGCGGGATGCGTTGCTGAAGAAACAGCGGTTTCTGTTGTTTGGCCGCGTTGACCGAACCGGACGAAAACCCAAATTGCTGAACGCTTCGCTGGAGGACCGGCTGCGAATTGTCCCCGTTTATCGTCCGATTGAGGGGATTCCGAACAAGACGCGTGAAGGGATGGTTGCCGGCGCGCTTGCTGAGGCGGAGACAATCTGCCGGGAAACCCTGCCGGACGATGTGCTGACGCGGTATGAGCTGATGGGCGCTGCAGACGCGATACGTACCCTGCACGCGCCAGACACCATTGCGAATGTGACGAAAGCGCAGAGGCGCTTTGCGTTTGAACAGCTGCTGTATTATCAGATTGCAGTACGGGAGTTACGCGGCGCACGATGCGGCGGTCGTTCACTGGCAATACCGGACAGGGCAGAGGCGGATTTTTGGAAACGGATGCCGTTTACCCCAACCCGCGCGCAGGTGAGAACGCTTGCGGAGGTGGCGGCCGATATGCGAAAACCTGATGCCATGGCCCGTATGGTACAGGGAGATGTTGGCTGTGGAAAAACAGCAATTGCTTTCGGTGCGATCCGGCTGTGCATACAGGCTGGGTATCAGGCGGCATTGATGGCTCCGACAGAGATACTGGCGCGCCAGCATTACGAAAGCGCCAGGGCGATTCTGGAGCCGATGGGTGTGCGCTGCGGACTTCTGCTGGGGGGCATGCCCGTGGCGGAACGCAAAGCGGCGCTGGCGGCGGCTGCTTCCGGTAGCTGGCAGATGGTGATCGGCACCCACGCGCTGATTGGGGACAACGTGCGCTTTGCACGCCTCGGGTTGTGCGTTACAGACGAGCAGCACCGTTTCGGCGTGGGCCAACGCACCCGCCTTCTTCGCAAGGGGGGCGATGTGCCGCCTGATTTGCTTGTGATGAGTGCCACGCCGATTCCGCGCACACTGGCGCTGGCCATCTTCGGCGACCTCGACGTGTCTGTGGTGGATGAGCTTCCCCCCGGCCGTACGCCGGTACATACCCGGATTGTGCCGGAAGAGAAACGCAGAGAAATGTATCTGTTTGTGAGGCGGGAGCTGGAAGCCGGTAGGCAGGCCTTTATCGTTTGCCCGCTGGTGGAAGAGGATGAAGCGGATGAACAGCGCAAGGCTGTGGAAAGCCACTTCGAGGCGCTCTGCCGGGGACCGCTGAAAGGGATTCCCGTGGGGCTGACTCACGGCCGCCAGCCGTCCGCAGAAAAAGCGTCTGTGCTGGAAGCCTTTGCGACCGGGAAACTGCGGGCGCTGGTGGCGACCACGGTGATTGAAGTGGGCGTGAACGTGCCCAATGCAACGCTGATGGTAATAGAGAACGCCGAACGATATGGACTGGCGCAACTGCATCAGTTGCGCGGGCGCGTGGGACGGGGCGGAGGCGAAAGCTGGTGTTTTCTGGTCGCGAAAGAAAACGAACGGCTGCACGCACTGGCACATACCAACGACGGCTTTGAAATCGCGCGGAAAGACCTGGAACTACGGGGTCCCGGCGAACTGCTGGGGACGCGACAGCACGGTGTGGCACTTTTGCCCGGTGGTGTGGAGCTTGGCAACCTGCAATTACTGGCCAACGCGGCGGAATGTGCGGAAACCCTGTATCGGGAGCAGCCCGAGGTTTACGGAGCGTTATTGGTACAGGCGCGGGATCAGATGAGCCGCACACTGCGGGAAACTTCGGTGAGTTAGCCGGGGTTATGGCAGGTTTAGACCTTATCGGACAGTCCGGTTGAAAATACGCGGGGTTGGTTGTACAATAACCCTGTGGGAGGCATGTGGATGCATATTGTTCTGGTGAATCCCGAAATTCCTCAAAACACGGGCAATATCGCCCGTACCTGTGCGGCAACAGGGATGAAACTGCACCTGATCAAGCCGTTGGGCTTCTCGCTGGAAGATAAGTATCTGAAGCGTGCGGGCCTTGATTACTGGAATATGATGGAATACCGCGTATACGAAAACTTTGAGGAATTACACGACGTGTACCCGGGTGCGGTCATGCACTTTCTATCCACCAAAGCCTCCCGCAGCTACACAGACGTCACGTATGGCTCTGATGATTTTCTGGTGTTCGGCTGCGAAACACGCGGCTTGCCGGAAAGCCTGCTTTCCAAAGCGTATGACCGTTGCGTACGTATCCCGATGGTGGAGGGCGCACGCAGCCTGAACCTTAGCAATTCGGTGGCGATTGTGGCGTACGAGGCCTTGCGCCAGCAAAGCTTTCCCCATATGAAACAAGCCGGCGTCCTGACCGGACGCGACGACGCGAGCGAACCGTGGATGGACTATGTTTAAACGGTTTATCAAAGAAACCGCATTTCAGGGGCGTTTGGTTTTCTGTTGTAAAGCCGACGGTTCCATACAGGATAAACATCGATCTATTTTGAAATTACAGGAGGGGAAGGCATGAGACGACGCCGTGAACCCCCGCAGGATACCGCACCATACGAGCCTGAGAAGAGTCGATATGGCGGCCCGGAGGATGACCAGCCTGATTACGGACAGGACCCGGAGAACGAGGAACTGGAAGACACCCATCGGTTTCATATTGCGATGGGGGTTTTTAACCTGATCAGTATTTTGGCGGGTCTGGCGGTTATTCTGGTGCTGGTCGCGATTCTGGTGAGCCTCGTTACCTGGCTTCAGAGCGATATTACCCAATCGATGACCCTGCTGACGTCGAATATCAAGTAAACGGAGGGACGACCATGCACACTTCCTGGGCGCAGCTTTCGCAGGAGATTTCAGCGTGCACGGGATGCCCGCTGTGCGAGGGATGCAGCCAGAAAGTACCCGGCCAGGGCGATCCGAATGCACCGCTGATGCTGATTGGCGAGGGACCCGGTGAGCAGGAAGACAGACAAGGGCTTGTTTTTGTCGGCCCTGCGGGTCAACTGCTCACCAAAATGCTGGCGGCGATTCAATTGCCCCGGGAGCGCGTCTATATCTGCAACATTGTAAAATGCAGACCGCCGCAGAATCGCACCCCGATGCCGGAGGAAATTGAAGCGTGCCGGTCACACCTGCTGGCTCAATGGGCGCTTGTCAAACCGCGCGTGGTGCTGTTGCTTGGTTCCACGGCGGTGCGCGGCGTACTGGGGGAGAGCTACCGTATCACGCGTTGCCGGGGGCAATGGTATGAGCGGGGAGGCGTTCCCGTGCTGGCAACCTATCATCCGTCAGCATTGCTTAGGGATACGGCTAAAAAACGGGAAGCCTGGGAAGATTTGAAAACGGTGCGTGACAAGCTGGTCGAACTCGGCGTTTATCCCGACCTGCTGAAGGGAGCACCGTAATGGATCAATTACTGACCTTTTTTCAGGAATGCGAAGCTGCCTACCACTCGAAATGGGGAGAGAAGGCATCTACACTGGTCTTTGGAGACGGGATGACGAAAAGTCCCCGGCTGATGCTGGTGGGTGAAGCGCCTGGAGAGCAGGAAGCGCTTCAACGAAAGCCGTTTGTCGGTAAAGCCGGGAAAAATTTGAATGAGTTTTTAGCGGCAATCGGCCTGCTCCGGGAGGAGCTGTACATTACCAATGTCGTCAAAATCCGGCCTTCACGGCTGAGCGCGGCGGGACGGATTGTGAACCGTCCGCCTTCGCGTGAGGAAATCGCTTTTTTTCGCCCCTGGCTATACCGGGAAGTGAGCGCCGTTCATCCCCACGCGCTGGTTACACTGGGAAATGTGGCATTGAACGCGTTTTTACCGAACGGATCCACGATCGGTTCCTGTCACGGCCGCTGGCAAAGTATTACGGTTGATCATTCGGAAGGCGGCGTGAATGATCTGCCGTTGTTTGCGCTTTACCATCCCGCTTCAGTTATTTACAACCGGGCGCTTGCGGCGACTTATCAGGCCGATCTGGCGACGCTTCGGGATACGCTTGCGGCGTTTGACAGCCGAACGGACAGTTGAACGGGAATATTGCGGATTTCATTCACGATGACAGGACAAGAACCGTACCGTATGGTAGCAT
>DAOPZG010000044.1:0-17860 GCA_035353235.1 Candidatus Limiplasma sp. | reverse complement strand
AAATATCATCAATCGATAGGGAGGAACTATCATGAACGTTAAGCCGTTGGGCGACCGTGTTGTGATCAAGAACATCGAGGCGGAAGAAACCACCAAGAGCGGTATTCTTCTCACAAGTGGTTCCAAAGAGAAACCGCAGATGGCGGAAGTGATTGCCGTCGGCCCGGGTGGGCTGGTGGATGGCAAGGAAGTTACCATGAACGTGAAACCCGGCCAAAAGGTGATTTACAGCAAGTACGCCGGTACGGAAGTCAAACTGGACGGTGACGAAATCATCATCGTCCGCCAGAGCGACATTCTGGCGACTGTGGAATAACCATTATACCCACATAAAGTAGGAGGAACAAGCATTATGGCAAAGCAGATTAAAACCGGCGAGGAAGCACGCCGCGCATTGCAAAAGGGCGTAGATACGCTCGCGGATACCGTAAAAATCACGTTGGGGCCCAAAGGCCGCAATGTTGTGCTGGATAAAAAGTTTGGCGCGCCCCTGATCACCAACGACGGTGTGACGATCGCCAAAGAAATCGAACTGGAAGACCCGTTTGAAAACATGGGCGCTCAGCTGGTAAAGGAAGTCGCCACCAAGACCAACGACGTCGCTGGCGACGGCACTACCACCGCTACCCTGCTGGCTCAGGCGATCGTACGCGAAGGCCTTCGCAACCTGGCTGCGGGCGCGAATCCCATGGTGCTCAAGCGCGGTCTGGAATCCGCTGTGGAAGCGGCCGTAGAAGGTCTGCGTTCCCTCAGCCAACCCATCAACGGCAAGCAGGCGATCGCGCAGGTTGCCAGCATTTCCGCCGGGGATGAGGAAATCGGCAAGTTGATTTCCGATGCCATGGAAACCGTGGGCAAAGACGGCGTAATCACCGTTGAAGAAAGCAAGACCATGAAGACTGAACTGACCACCGTGGAAGGCATGCAATTCGACCGCGGCTACGCCAGCGCCTACATGGTAACCGATTCCGATAAAATGGAAGCGGTGCTGGACAACCCCATGATCCTGATCACCGACAAGAAAATCAGCAACATTCAGGAAATTCTGCCCGTGCTGGAGCAGGTTGTGCAGGCCGGTAAAAAGATGCTGATCATCGCTGAGGACGTGGAAGGCGAAGCGCTTGCCACGCTGGTCCTTAATAAGCTGCGCGGCACCTTTACCTGCGTTGCCGTTAAGGCTCCGGGCTTTGGCGATCGCCGCAAGGAAATGCTCCGCGATATCGCCGTGCTGACCGGCGGCCAGGTGATTACCGAAGAACTGGGCCTGGAACTGAAGGATACAAAGATCGACATGCTGGGCACCGCCCGCCAGGTGAAGGTGGACAAGGATAACACCACCATCGTGGAAGGCGCTGGCGACAAGGCCGATATCGAAGCCCGTGTGAGCAGCATCCGCAAGCAGATTGAAGACACCACGAGCGATTACGACCGTGAAAAACTACAGGAACGTCTGGCCAAGCTAGCCGGCGGCGTAGCGGTTGTGTCCGTCGGTGCTGCGACCGAAGTGGAAATGAAGGAGCGCAAGCTGCGCATTGAGGACGCTCTGGCGGCCACCCGCGCGGCTGTCGAAGAAGGGATCGTACCGGGCGGCGGCGTAGCGCTGTTGAACGTTCTCTCCAACGTGCAGGCGGAGCTGTCCAAGTTCGCCGGTGACGCCAAGACCGGCGTGCAGATCATCATTCGCGCGCTGGAAGAACCCCTTCGCCAGATCAGCATCAACGCCGGGATCGACGGCAGCGTGATCGTTGAGAATGTGAAGAACAGCCACAAGAACGGCTATGGCTATGATGCGCTGAAGGGCGAGTACGTAGACATGATCGAGCGCGGCATCATCGACCCGACCAAGGTGACGCGTTCCGCGTTGCAAAATGCAGCCAGCATCGCCGCGATGATCCTGACCACCGAAAGCCTCGTAACCGACATCCCTGCGCCGGAACCCGCGGCACCCGCTGGTGGTGCAGGCGGCATGGGCGGCATGTACTAAAACAGGGTTTTACGCAGAGGCCGGACCGAGAGGTCCGGCCTCTGATTGTTTAAAAGCCATCTGTGTTGTCAGCTGCGGGATGGCAAGGAATAACTTACGAACGAATAAGCTTAACCCCTTGGCACCTTTGCTTTCCGGCATCTGAACCTTTTTGAGCATTCTGTGGTTAACAACTCGAATGTGTTTTGTCAACAGTCTGGGGCCGGGCCGAAGGGTCCGGCCGCTTTCTTGTATATCGAAAACCTAATGTTCCGTTGATGAAAATGGTACTCCTCTACAGATTATCAAGCACCATAAACGCCTCCGTTTTCCTTCACAGAAAACGGAGGCGTTTTGATCTGATTGAATCCTGTTTACTTTTTTGCCCTGCGAAGGAACGCCGGAACGCCCAAGTCATCGCGTTCCACATTCGGGCTGCGGGTAGGCTGCTGAGCAGGTTGTTTTTCGGCAGGCGCCTGCTGCTGATTACCGAAAGGCACGCCGGGCATTTGAGCTGCCTGCGCGTTCTGCTGGGGCTGTTGCCCCTGCTGCGCGCCGGAATAGCTCTGCCCATATTCCATCGGCTGCGGAATCGGTTGCTGCATGCCGGGGTAGGGGTTCTGCATTCCATTCATACTATAATCCGAGCCCATCTGCTGGCCATAGCTCTGCTGCTGATATCCGCCATTATAGGAGCCCTGATAGGGCTGCATCATCGGTGGCATCGCGGCAGGCGTGGGTATAGTACGGTTGTTATCTGCAAATGCGCCGCCCTGATATTCCTCTTCCGCAACACCGTTAAAACTCATGTCGTCGTAATTCGAACCAGGATACTCCTGATGTACCAGCGGCGTGGGGTTATATCCCGTATTATAGCCGCGATTCTCCTGGCTGCCCAGCGCGCGCGTCCAGTCCCGGTCCGCTCCAAAGCCCTTGCTTTTCTCTTTGGGCGGGAAGGGCGTTTTTTCAAACCCGGTGGCGATCACCGTGATCCGAACCTCATCGTCCATATCGTTGTCGATCCCAGCGCCGAAGATGATGTTAGCTTCGCTGTCCGCGGCCTGCATCACAAGGCTTGCAGCCTCGTTGATGTCAATGATGCTCATGTCCTCGCCGCCGGTGATGTTGATCAGCACCGCGCGGGCGCCGTCAATGCTGGTCTCCAGCAGGGGGCTGGAAATTGCGTTTTTGGCAGCGTCCACCATCCGGTTTTCACCCTTGCCTACGCCGATGCCCATATGCGCCAGACCGCCGGACTCCATTACGGTCTTAACATCCGCAAAGTCCAAATTGATCAGTGCAGGAACAGCGATCAGATCACTGATACCCTGTATGCCCTGACGCAACACATCATCGGCAATTCGGAAGGCTTCCAGCATCGTGGTTCCCTTGGTGACTACCTGCAGCAGGCGGTCATTAGGGATGACAACCAGTGTGTCCACACGCTGTTTCAGGTCTATTACGCCCATTTCGGCGTTTTTCATGCGCTGTTTTCCTTCAAACTGGAAGGGCTTCGTTACCACGGCAATCGTAAGGCAGTTCAGGTCACGGGCAATCTCCGCCACGATCGGTGCGGCGCCGGTTCCAGTGCCGCCGCCCATACCTGCGGTTACGAAAACCAGATCCGCGCCTTTGATCGCCTGTGCGATTTCTTCGCGGCTTTCTTCAGCGGCTCTGCGGCCAATATCGGGAACAGAACCCGCGCCGAGGCCTTTGGTCAATTTTTCACCGATCTGGATCGTGGTGCTCGCTTTGCTCAGCGACAGCGCCTGCCGGTCCGTGTTGATCGCGATAAACTCCACGCCTTTCAAACCTGCGTCCACCATGCGATTTACGGCATTGTTGCCTGCGCCGCCGCACCCGATCACCTTAATGGTAGCGAAGTTTTGCTGGTCCTCGATCTGAAATTCAAGCACAGTAAAATCCCCCTAGTCTGACTTAGCATTTCTCTATGCGGTGCGTCTTAGTTCCCCAACAGGCTTCTGAAAAATTCTTTAATTCCGCCTGCCACGCCGCCCGTGGGCACGTTGCGGGACTCGATAGTATCAATAATCAGGTCCATCAGCCCCATCGCGCTTGCATAGATTGGGCTGGAAAGCTTAATGGTGCGTTTAACGGTTTCACGTACTGGCTTATCCAGCTTACCAGCCAGATAGTCACGCCCTCCCCGGTTCAGGCTCAGTCCGCCGCCAGTCAGGTAGATGGTGGACCAGCTACCCATTTTTACGCCGCTTTCCTCAATACAGGTTTTAATCAGCTCCGCCAGTTCGTCTACACGGGGCTCCAGCACAGCTGATACCTGATCTTGTGTAAAGTTTTCGGTCTTTAGCCCATCTCCGCTGGAAACCGCGTAATTCTGCGACAGCGTAGAGATGCCATAAACATAATCACGTTTAATCTGTTCCGCTGCCTGAAGCGGGATGGACAGGCCTTCTGCAACATCCGCAGCGATGTGCCCGCCGCCAATCGGAAGCGTTTTTTGGAAAATAACCGCGTCCCCCTCCACAGCCATTACATCTGTGCAGAGATAACCAACATCAATCAGGATCGCAGTGCGGTCGCGGTCTTCCTCCAACAGGTATAGCATCGCCTCGCCCGTAGAGGAGCTGAAAAAGCCGCTGATGGTAATGCTCATATCCCGCAGACGCGCCATTACATCATCCAGAAAAAACGTATCCGCAACCACGAAGGACACCAGCGCTTTCAGCTCTGTGCCTTTCATGCCAACAGGTTCAAGTGTCTTTTTCCCACCATCCACCATAAACCAGGCGGGGCTACGGTGCACTACTACCCCGCGTACCGGCGACAGCTGTTTATCAGCATTGGCGAAGATTTTCTCCACATGGCGCGGAGTAACGCGCGGATCGGTTCCCTGAATGGTTACGGTCGTCTCAACAGCATAAACCCGCGTAAACTCGCCGGGTACGCCGACGTTGATCTCGCGAATTTTCCTTTTCGCCTGTTGCTCCGCTTCCGCGATCGATTTACCGATGGCTTCGTTAAGCGACTGCGGATTGTTCCACTCGCCGTCTAGAAAGCCTTCGTACATGGCGATTCCAGCGCCGATAATGTCACACCGCTGGGCGCCGCTCGTTTCCGCGATCAGCGTTACGATTTTGCTCGTACCAAAATCAATGGCTGCAATCGTTGATTTCATGGCAAGACATTCCCCTGTTCCTAAGGAATCAACCGCGGCCCGTCTCCGTACCGCGTCGCTGTGCATTCCTTTACTTTCTTCCTATGCACAATAGGAAGACGTGTAAACCCAAAATACCATCATTTATTGTAACCTTTTTATCCGTATTGCGCAATAGAGAAGTCCGCTTTTTAAGGCAGTTTTTGCGATTCATCCCTTTCAAGCAACGTTTTTCGCCCGTTTTTCCTTGGGGGAACGAAGTGTTTTAATGGTGCAAACCCTTCGTTATCCGTTCTGTTTTACATTAAGATCAAAAATGGAGCGCTTCTTTGGACTGCAACAGTTTTTACAATTTTAACATAATGTGGCATGTCGATGCAACAGTTAAGCCCCTGCAAAATGCAGGGGCTTAACAAAACCTGATTGGTAGCGGCGGGGAGATTTGAACTCTCGACACTCCGGGTATGAACCGAATGCTCTAGCCAGCTGAGCTACGCCGCCAAAATGGTTGCGGGGGAGGGACTTGAACCCACGACCTTCGGGTTATGAGCCCGACGAGCTACCAAACTGCTCCACCCCGCGATGATGTCGCACAGGCGACGGTAGTAATCATACTATAAACTTCTGGCCGTGTCAACTGTTTTTCCGGCTGTTTTTCGGATTTTTCCGTTGCCTTTCTCAAAGCATTACAGAGCCTGCATTTTAAAGGGTTTTAACTGTCCGGGCTGTACTTGGCGTCTTCCGGGGTAGACACATCCAGCACCCCGCCCGTTTTCCCGAGCTGTTCCAGATACGGGATATCGGTTCGGATCGCGCCGATTTTTGCGCGCATATACTGCCGTGTGCCCAACCGTACTGATATGCCGTTGCCCATCTGCAAAAAAAGGTTTTCGGTGTCCGACAAATTGATTTCGTTTACCTGACTGCGATATTGCTGCAGTTCCAGTTCGGACATAATGTCGCAGAATGCCGACATCTGCTCCTTATTGCGCGCCGTTAGCGTCTGCCCTACCTGAATGCTTGCTACCTCCAGACCGCTCACAGAAGGCATTCCCTGCGGCAGCGTCGTTGTGTTGCTTTCGCTGATCACAACGCCTTCTGCGTCAACAGTATAAAGAAGCCCAAGCCACTGCAGAGAGGCGACAGGAATCCGTTCCGAAATATACAGATGTATTGTGTTCGGGTATTCCTTCTGAAGCCCCTTAAAAACAATGGTATGGTCCGAACTGAGGTTTTTGCGTATTTCATCCTCGGAAATCGCAAACATGTTCAGGCCTTTCACCAGTCCGGATTCCGCCGCTACCTGCTGGGGTGTTTTCGTCACGTTTCCATATACGCACACTTTTGTAAGCCGGAACACTACGCTTTGCAAGATGATAATCGCCAGCACCAGAATCGCCAGTGTAAGGATGACACGGGTTGTAACGGCACGGGAATGCGCCCGAACACGCTCCGCCGCCTGCTGTGGCGTTTCGGCAGGCTCGGGCTCGACAGGTTCGGGCTGATCGGAATAACCTTCCTGTTTGGAACTCCCGTTCGTTTGTTGCGGCGGACTTTGATACGTGTAAGCATACTGGTCGTACGCCCGGTATTGTTCGATCTCGTCCCGCCTGGGATCGGACTTTTTTTTCATTTGAATTATCTCCGGTAATGGCTCAAGCCGGGTTTCAATCAACCCGTCCTTTACAGTGCGTTTACTATCTGCTTAAAAATGCGGCCCCGTTCCTCATAATCCTGGAACATATCGAAGCTTGCGCAGGCAGGTGACAGCAGCACGTTCCCGCCGGAAACCGCAAAACTACGCGCTTTTTGCACCGCATCCTCCAGACTGAACGCTTGGGTAACGCTCTGATACCCCGCTTCTTCCAGCGTCTGGGTAATCTGCCTCGCCGTTTCCCCCATCACTACCGTATGACGAATCATACCGGAAGCCAGCATCTCGCGACAGAGAGGCATAAAATCCGTATGTTTATCATAACCGCCCAGAATCAGCACGGTTGGCGCTTTCATACTCTGCACCGCCTTTATGGTGCTGTCCACATTTGTGCCTTTACTGTCGTTAATATAGGTGATCCCTTCCAATACGCGCACCTTTTCGATTCGGTGCTCCACCCCCGTAAAGGACTGCAGCGTATGCCGAATCACCGCCGGAGGCACACCTCTCGCCGAAGCCATTGCTGTGGCGGCCAAAGCGTTCTCCAGGTTATGCGGCCCGGGAATCAGGATCTGGTCTGCATCGCAGATCGGCTTAACGATCCCATCCCAACGCCAGATGATCTTCCCATTTTCAACGCAGGCGCCGTTTTCCACCTCACGGGTTCGGGAGAAGAACGCCACCCTCGCTTTTATTTTTTCCGCCATCTTGAACAGAACCGGGTCATCCATGTTCAGTACGGCGATATCATCTTCGGTCTGATTTTCGAAGATCCGCTGTTTCATGCGAATATATTGTTCCATCGTGCCGTGACGGTTCAGGTGATCCTCCGTAATATTCAACAGCGCCGCTACACAGGGATGGAAGGTTTTTATACTTTCCAGTTGGAAACTGGAGACTTCAGCAACGATCACATCGCCTTTTTTACTATTGAGCGCCGCAGCGGAAAGAGGATACCCGATATTGCCTGCCACATACGTAACACGGCCGGCGTTTTCGAACATTTTCCCCAACAGCGTAACCGTTGTTGTTTTACCGTTAGTGCCGGAAACCGCCAGCAATTCTCCTTGTGAAAGAGCATACCCCAACTCCAGCTCGCCAATCAACGGGATTCCGTTTTCTCGTGCGGCTTTCGCAATCGGAGCATCAATCGGAACGCCCGGACTGATGACCACCAGATCGGCGTTCTCCATTAACAGAAAAGGGTCTTCGCCCAAGTGAAATTCGCAGGCTGTTCCGCGAAGCGATGCAAGCTCGTCTCCAAAGCTTTCTGCCTTTTTCGCATCATAAAGAATTGGTATCGCCCCATGGTTCAGTAACAGCTCCGCAGCCGCAATACCGCTTCGCGCCATCCCCACAAGAAGAACGCGCTTCTTCTCAACCTTCATCCGCTATGCCTCCCGTATTCCGCGCGGTTTATAACAGCGACAGCACCGCTGCAATAGATAACACGCCCGTTACCGCCGTATACATGGCGACGATTTGGGGTTCCGTCATCCCGCTCTTCTCAAAATGATGATGAATCGGCGACATCTTGAAAATCCGCTTGCCATGCGTGGCTTTAAAGTATGCCCGCTGGATGATCACCGAAAGAGAGCTGGCAATCATCGTTGCGGCGATCAGCAGTAAAAGAATCGGCATTCGCAATACCATGGCAATCGCGACAGTCGCCCCGCCGATAAACATACTGCCGGTATCCCCCATAAAAACTTTTGCAGGATGAAAATTAAACCATAAAAATCCTATACAGGCGCCTGCAAGCGTGAGGCTAACGAGCGCAACGTTTGCGTAGTTGCTGGATACGGATGGAAACATCGCCGAACCCGAGGTAACCGCGCCCAGCAACGCGATCGTTGCCCAGGCAACCGCTCCGACAGATTCCACACTTGCCAGCAAACCGTCCAGCCCATCCTGGAGGTTTGCGCTGTTAATGATAAACACGATGACCGCCGTCATCACCGGCACATACCAAATCCCCAAATCCCATTCCACATTCCAGACCGGGATGACAATTTTGGTGCCAATCGCGGGCGTGAGTGCGCAGAAAAGGGAAAATGCGATACCGATCACAACCTGCGCAATCACTTTTTGCCACCAGACCAACCCCAGATTGCGCTTTTTGACAACCTTGATATAGTCGTCCACAAAGCCAATCAACATGCTAAGCAGGGCAAAAACGATAATCGCAAATCCAAAATCCACTGAGGAATACCAAACCAGATGCAGTGCCAGTGCGATCACTGTTGTGACCAACGCAAAAATGAGTCCGCCCATGGTCGGCGTACCCTGTTTCGTTTTATGGCTCTCCGGTCCCAATTCGTACACAGTCTGCCCGATTTTTAACTTACGGAGAAGCGGCAAAACTCTTGGTGTAATTACAAGCATGGCAACCACAGATAGTAACAGCGCAAAAATAAGTCTGAGCATCGATCACGCACTCCCAGTTATTCCTTCGTGTCTTTTTCGCTGCGCAATTCCTGCAGCAGTTCCTGAACAACCACTTTTTCGTCGAACGGTCGTTTCACGCCCATAATTTCCTGATACGTTTCATGACCTTTACCGGCGAGGATGATCACGTCTCCCGCACGGCCCATTTTCAGGGCGTATCGGATCGCTTCGCGGCGGTTCTCAATCACCACGTACTTGCCGTGCGTGGGTTTCATGCCTTCTTCAATGGCTTCCAGAATCACATCCGGGTCCTCGGTGCGGGGGTTGTCGCTGGTCAGGATAGAAAAATCCGCCAGCCGTCCGCCGATCTCTCCCATAATCGGTCGTTTGCCCTGATCCCGGTCGCCGCCGCATCCGTACAGAACAATCAGCCGTTTTTTTGTAAACATACGAACGGTTGTCAGGATGTTTTCCAGCGCGTCCGGCGAATGGGAGTAGTCCAGAATCACTTTGTACGGTGTTCCGGTTTCCAGCATTTCGATGCGCCCGGGAACCGCCTTCACACTCCGCAGCCCTTCACAGATACAGGTTTTATCCACGCCAACGATCATGGCCAGCGACGCTGCCGCAAGCGCGTTATACACGTTAAACATCCCGGTCATCCGCATCTGCACGTCCATCTCCTCCACCCCACGAAGCTGGATGGAGAAGTTGACGCCGTTTTCGCTGATCTCAATATCCCGGGCAAAAAGATCAGCGTTTGCGCTGATGCCAAATGTGAGACAGGGTATTTTCAAATCCTTCAATATATCCGCCGACGTTTCTTCGTCTGCGTTCAGCGCGGCGTTCAGCACTTGCCCACTCATGAAGAAGCTCTTCTTCGTGGCAAAGTAGTTCTCCATGGTGTGAAAATAGTCCAAATGATCCTGAGAGAGGTTTGTATACCCGGCAGCCTCAAACGTAAGCCCATCCAGCCGGTGCATCGCAATCGCGTGCGCGCTGACCTCCATGCTTACGGCCTGTACGCCTGCATCCACCATCTGACGAAAACAACGGTGCAGGTCGATAGGGTCCGGCGTCGTCAGGTTACTGTGCAGGTGTTCCTGCCCAATCATATTGCCGGTCGTTCCAATCAAGCCCATTTTATAGCCTGCTTTTTCCATGATCGCCTTGAGCAGGTAACTGGTTGTTGTTTTCCCTTTGGTTCCGGTCACACCGATCAGTCGCAGTTGACGCGCGGGATGACCAAAAAAAGCACCCGCCAGATATGCCATCGCGGATCGCACATTCTCCACCCGCACCTGCGGAACCGTGGTCTCCTCTAATAAGCGAGAAACAACCAGCGCGACACACCCGTTCGTGACAGCCTGAGGCGCAAAACGATGGGCATCAAAGCGCTCTCCCTCTACGCAAAAAAACAGTCCCTTCGGGCTTTTCGCGCGGCTGTCTACAACCAGCGACGCAATATCGGTTTCCAGATCGCCTTGTGTTTCTACAATACCGGGAACATCTTTGAGGAGTTCACCGAGCTGCATATAGCCAGCCTCCAAAAATAAAGCTTGACGGATTTCGTTGAAGGAGGAGGGTAATCAGGATCCATATCGTTCATCAATATTCCTTATTAAACCCGATGCTGCGGAATAGTTCCTTGTTCTGCAAAATCCAGACCGGTAAAGTAGAAGTTAAATTCATCCGATCCTGTTTGCAGCTCATATAAAGTAGCACATTCAATCGAATTTGTCCAGTCAAACGCAAAACGCGCTTCAGACCGGCGTCCTTTCCTGTCCGCCGGTCTGATCAGAACACAATATCTCACGGTGAAACGCGCTCATTGGCTGGCTCCGTTCACGTTGCTATTTTGAGCGTCTGCCGCCGAAGCGCTTACATGTATGGTACCGTTATCTCCGGGCCGTGTGTCAACCGCCGTCAGGTGTATGGCCTGTGCGGAACTGGCGGGAACCATCCCCAAATCCTGCGAGGCTGCATAGCAGATTTTCGCAGCATCGGACGCTTCATCTATCTTCGCTCGCAACGCCTGGTTCTCCGTCTGGATGTCGGTTATCCGTTCCTGCATCGCCATCAGGTTCTGTCTGCGTTGCACCAGCACACCCTGCTGTACCAGCAATATGGTTGCGCATAAAAGGAGCACGCCCATTACAGCCAGTACGCCATACCGCATGGGAATCCTGATTCCTTTCTCATTCTGCCTTTTTTGTACTGCGGCGGAAAGAGTATCATAATCCCGATCCAGTTTTTTGGCTTCCATACGCATGGCCTGTGTGCGACCGCGCCGAACTGCGCAGGGCTTTAGCAAGCCGGTTTCCGGGTCCACGTCGCCATTTGGCAGGGACACAGAAGAGCGGACATAGAAACGATCCGTCGGTTGAAAACAGCTGCTGTCATACACTTTATAAGGATTGTAAGCAACTTGAGACATCCCCCATGCCCTCCCTTTTCATCCAGGCACGCGTTCGGTCAGTTTTCCTCCGCGTCACCCATTTCTTCCAGTATTTCTTCCTTCTTCTGCATAAACTCCGCGTCGGCCAGATCGGCCTTGCCGGCATCGACAATACGAACATGGTTATAACCGCCGCTGATTTCCAAATCCTTAGCATCCAACAAAATCCGTTGCCGCAGTTTGGGGGGGAGTAATAGCCGGCCCTGTCCGTCCGCCTGCATGGATCGATAACTTAATTTATAAAACTGCATCGTATAGTTCTGTACAAAAGGCTTGCGCTGATTCATCCGATTCAACTCGTCCAGTATCTGTTCAAAAACGCTGTCCGGATAAAGCGCAATGCCATTAAAGTCACGGGTAGGACCAACGGTGAATGTATCGCCCAACGCGTCGCGATAAGCGTTGGGGATGATGATTCTGCCTTTGGCATCGATGGAATGGGAGTAACTGCCGAAGAATTCTATCTTCTGCTGCGGTTCGGCGCTTTGAGCGGCGGCAGTTTCCCGACCGGCGTTCTCGTCCAATCGCTCCCCCTCCATTCTCCACTTTTCACCACTATCTGGGCTACGACACCATTATGAACCACTTTCGCCCACCGCGCAAGCAAACATACATTCTGTTTGGTACATTTTTCTAAATTTTCTCGCGATTTTTATCGCGCAGGGAATCCGCAAATCGTTACTCTATAACGATATTGCGAACAGATGTTCTTTATTTTTGTCCAAATGCGTGTTCTTATATATATACATCTTTTCGTATTTTTATGCTTATATTCAGCATGCTATCTGTGCTCTTTCGTGAAATCATGCACGCTGCAATATGCGAAAAGCGGACAGTCTTTAGCTGTCCGCTTTTCGCACGGTATTTACATTTCGTTTTATGGAACTGACAATTCAATATTGAGTCACTTTACCATTAGCCCGTCACAACGAGCAAAATTTGACCCGCTACGGACCTCTTACGGTTTTAGAACCCGCTCTGGCGTATCGCAGATGCGTACCGGTGAAAAATCAATCGCGTCACAGGAAACCAGTTTGTATTCGATACCGTGATGCTCTCCCGAAAACCCGTTGCGGATTCCCACGCCATGAAGGTGACCGTATACGCAGGTTTCCACCCCGTATTCTTCCAGTAATGCCGTATATTCCGTATCCCGATAATCCGTCAGCAACGGGGGGAAATGCGTCATCGCCAAAATCGGCTTCCCTGTCATTTTCGCGCTGTCCAGCGCCATCCTTAGCCGGATCAACTCCCGGCGGTAGATCTTCAACTCCTGATCTTCCAGTGGAAGCTGTTCTGTGGGAAAAGTCCATCCGCGCGTTCCGCAGATCGCCATTCCCCCCAATATAACGGAATCGTTCTGAAGGGCGTACATATCATCGGGCAGCGATGAGCGCAGTTTGGCAATCGAGCTCCACCAGTAATCGTGATTGCCTCTCAGCAGTACCTTTGTACCCGGCAGTTTGGCGATGTCCGCAAGATCGTTCAAGGCGTCGTGGAACTGCATCGCCCAGCTGATGTCCCCTGGGATCAGCACAATGTCTTCCGGTGAAACCAGCCGAAGCCAGTTCTCCCGGATCGTATCCATATGATGATCCCAATGGCTACCGAAAATATCCATCGGCTTAACGCCGTTTCCCGGCAGGTGCAGATCCCCGATTGCGAAGATCGCCATTGCGCACCTCTCTTCCTGCACTACTCGGCGCTGAACAGGGGTATCTCACTCGTCCTTTTCAGCAGCTTCTTTTTCGTCGTCCTCTTTCTGCTCGTCTTCAATAACGCTCTCCAGCGAAAGTTCGCTTTCGATCTCACCATATTCTCTTTCCGGAATATCTTCATGTACCTGCGGAAGAATCTCATCCATGGTGCTTACGGAATTAAGTTCGATGGAGCTCTCATCCACAGCCTCGTGATCCGAATCATCATCATCATCGGAGGTGTTGCGCTGCATTTCCTTCAGGCAGCTCAGGCATACGTCCTTGCCAGGCAGCGCAGGCGCCGCATTACAGACAGAGCAAAGCTCCATTTCTTCCTGGGTTTGCTCCCCTTTCAGCTCTCGCATGCATACCTTACAGTATTTTTCGCCCTCCTGGATATAATTCAATTCGCAACGCGGGCACTTGACCAATTTCATGCTTTGTACTCCCTTTCCCGGAAATCATTCTCGCTGCGCTCCTGCGGCTTCAATACGGATACGGGAGCCGGAACATGCGAAGGTATTTATCACTCGGCCAGCACTCCCGTGCTGTCTTCCGTCTGTACAGGGTTTGTGGAGTTGGCGGTAATCCGCGCATATGCTGATGGGTCACGGCGTATTCAGTAAAACGCAGTCAAGCACCGAAGCAACCCAAACGGCGAGTTCGCGTCCGTTCGCGTGCTCTTGTGCTCCCTGCGCAGTTGTAACGGCATGATCACCCTCCACAGGGTGTGATTATACTACGGTTATACAGTCCATGCAAGAGAAAAATATCGCAATGCTTCAGAGCTGAAAAAAGATTAATAATCATGATTTTTCTTCATTTTTCGTCAGCTTACCGCCGTTTTCCGTGCTTGCTATTTTCCCACCATCCCATTGTTCTGGTAAAAATACCCTGTCCAATCAATTTCCCCAGAAAATCCGGCAGGTTCATTACCACCAACAAAGAAGCATATTCGGGAAGCTTGTCCACTATACAACAGCGTATTCGTTAACGCATAGGCAAGCAGGCGATCCTGTTCCGAGGTCACAGTCATTCCAGCCCGGGCGAAAGCGGGCGAAAAGTTGACTGCCAGCGTTCGATCATTCAACGACAGGCCCAGAATATCCGCATCCGTAAGCGTCCCCGACGGCAGTACTGTTTGCGTATCTTTTCTGCTGTCCGTCGCCATAGGTCCCCTGAATAATTCAAGCAGCAGGGAGCGAGGATTAGTACGCAGATAACACGGCATGGGGCGGGAAACCTTTACCAACCCTTTCCCTTGCGCCCCTGGAAAAAACAACGTCCCATCCGCCATCAGCAGCGAGGCGTAATCGGTACGATGCTCTACCCCATCCGTAAACAAGATACCGGAGGCAGCGCCCAGCATAACATGCTCCACCTGTTCCCCGCCAATATAAACGATAATCCCTGCCACATTCGGTAAAAAGGTACACAGCGAGTAACTGATCGCTCCGAGGCAACTGGCACGGGATACATTGTTGTTTTTTAACTGATCATCCATTGACGAATCAAAATACAGTGAAATCAGCTTCCCGCTTCCGTCAGTCGGCTCCGTCACCTTCGGAGGCTGCGAAAGCAAGCCTGCCAGAAGTGGGAGCGTCGGCGAACCCGTAATAGTCTCCGGTCCGTCCGAAAGCTCCTCCAGGATTCGAGCGACCATATCGGAGGGGTCCTGGCTTGTGAAGGATACATTTCGCGCTTCAGCCATCATCCCGTCCGTATTCGCAAGCGGAAAATAGAGCGTTACCGTGGTGCTGAGTCTGCGTTCTTTGGGCTTTTCATCCGTATTTACCCGCTGGGACAGCAGCTGTTCGTAAACCGCGCCTACGTCGGCGGCTACGCTTCGTGTCAATGTGCCCGTGGGCAGCGTGGAACCCAGATCCAGCCCAATCTGTTTATCCATTACCAATACATTCACATACCGGATCCCGTTCAGTTCCGTTAGCGTATTGGCAATCGCCTGGCTGCAAAGGTACAGCGTTTTTCGATCCAGCTGTAATGCGGATGCCGCCAGATTCACTGTCGCCACATCGCCGCTTACTTCCACCGGATTCGCTCCGTAAAGCGACAGTTCAACGCCGCCGCCTATCGCACTTGCGACCCCGTTGCCTTCATTGGCCAACAGCGCGCGGATCACGCTCTCCTCGTCCAGCCGGGCAGCGGAACAGGGAACCGTCGCGGGCATAGCTAACAGGTGAGTGCCGTCGTATCGGGGAAGGTAAAGAGTATAATCCCGACTGTATTCCAGCGCCGCATCACCGATTGGTGCTGCATAT
This sequence comes from Candidatus Limiplasma sp., assembly GCA_035353235.1. Taxonomy (GTDB): domain Bacteria; phylum Bacillota; class Clostridia; order Christensenellales; family Aristaeellaceae; genus CAXXOK01. Next base: position 2,285 of record DAOPZG010000044.1, on the reverse strand, counting down.
GGCACTTTCACGGAAGGGAAGATAACTTTCGCCTCTTCTCTCAAAGGCACGCCGGCATTACCGCAGGCGGAAAACACGAAAACACAAGCACAAAGAAGGCAACCCAGCGTGATCTGCTTTCCGGATTGAATCGACTGACGCATGTTTGCCTTCTCCCTCCCCTTACAGTTCCATCAACGCCTGCAACGCGGAATAGGTAATTTTCCATATCCCATTATCACGAATCAGCGCAAGTGGATAGGTAATCACGGAAATTTCCCCGTTCGGTCCGGGTATTTTCAGCGAAACGGTTACGACCGCGTCTGTTCCGCTTACAGAAACGCTTCCTCCGCTTACGGAAAAGTCTTTCAACCCTGCCCTGTTTTGCAAGTTTTCTGAAAACGAGGCCAGCGGAGGTTTCCCATCGTCCATTACATAGCGGTACAGACGCTCGTCATCCCGTTGCTGCCAGGCCAGTAAAATCATCTCAGCTGTATTGCCCGCCGTAAGCAAAACGGTTTCGTCCCGCGCAATCGGCTCGCTCAGGCCCGTTGCTCCGTTCAGGAAATACGCGTTATCCAGTCGAAGGCTGTTCTGATCCTCATCGATCCTGTGAACCAGAATCTGTATCCCTGTATAAGGATGGTATTCCGTAACTGATGCTACGATACTTTGAACAATCAGCCATCGCTTCAGCGGCGCTTCCGTCTTCCATTGAGGATCATCAGCCCATTGAGTGGGGATACCATCGTCCAGAAAACCGCTGTTGAATGTGACAAAAAGCGTATTTCCGCGGGATACGACACTTTCCACCTGTGTGCCCGCGGGCAGCAGCCTGCGAAGGTCGCTGTGTCCGGCACTCGGGCTTTCCGTAAGCGCCTGAACGATGGCAAACTCAACGCTTTCATCCTTGGGTACGGTCAAGTCGCGGGCTTCTCCGGCCAGCATGGGTTCATCCAGGTAGCGGTAGTACAATGTTACCTTCGCAATCCCCGCTTCATCTGATCCAACGAGCGCGGGGGGCAGATTCATTGCCAGTCCGGGCGCGTCCGTCGCTTCGTTCTTCAAAAGCGGATCAGCCGTTTGGGAGGCACAACCATTCAGCAACAGCAACACTGTCGCAAGAGCCAGTAGCAACAAGCCTTTCTTCACTGGCGCATCTCCTTATCCCTGGTGGATGGGCAGTTCCACCGTAAACGTGGAACCTTTCCCTTCCTCGCTCTGTACCGACACGCTGCCGCCGTGCATCAGCACCAGCTGATTCACGATGCTCAACCCCAGCCCTGTGCCGCCGGTATCGCGGCTGCGCGCTTTGTCCACGCGGTAGAACCGGTCGAAAATATGCGGCTGGTCTTCCTTGGGGATTCCCGGCCCATTATCAGAAACGCTCAGGATCGCGTCGCGGCCGGAACGGATCAGCCTCACTTTTATCAGGCCGCCTTCCGGCGTATATTTGATCGCATTATCTAAGATATTGTACACCACCTGCGTCAGCTTCGCGCAGTCAGCATACATCTCGCAGCTGTCCGCCAACTGCAGTTTGATCTCCTGCCTGCGTTTTTCGGCCACCAGCGACAGGCGGTGGGTCACGTCGGTTACGACGTCGGCGAATTTGAAAGTCTCACGGTTCAGACGCATGCTCTTACTGTCCATACTGACCAGGGTGAGCAAGTCGCTGATAATCAGGTTCAGGCGGTTAATTTCCCGGTTGATATCGCTGAGGAAATCAGTGCGGACCTCCACGTCCATATCAGGCTGGTAGATGATGTTCTCCAGCAGTATTTTCATGGTTGCCAGCGGGGTTTTCAACTCGTGGCTTGCGTTGGAAACAAACTGATTACGGCTTTTATCCAGCATCTCCAACTTTTCAGACATCACGTTGAAGGTTTCCGCCAGCTTGCGCAGTTCCCCGCTGCCTTTAACCGGAACACGCACAGAAAGGTCGCCGCGTCCCATCCGCTGAATGCTTCGCGTAAGAGCCACTATGGGTTTGGTAATCACCCGTGAAACAATCAGCGCGATCATCATCGCCGCCGCAGCTGCAATCAGAAAATACATTGCCATTCTGCTTTGCAGCGATGTCAGGCGCTGCATCATATCCTGAATCGGTGAAGACAACAAAAGAACTCCCACGGTTTTCCCGCCGGAAGTAAGCGCCGCGGAACAGTAGCCAACCCACTGCGCGCTCTGGTTCAGCGGTGTGAACAGAGAGAGAATGCTTAGGCTTTGTTTGGAACCCAGCTGGTGTACCCCATAATCCGTTGTCTTTCCGTCAACCAGAATGGACGCAACCTCCGGAATTTCGA
>DAOPZG010000043.1:0-18093 GCA_035353235.1 Candidatus Limiplasma sp. | reverse complement strand
ATTCGTGTCCACAGGGCAGACCGGACCGGATTATCCTGTCCATGACGATTTCAGGCGCGCTCGCAGGCATCGGCGGCGGGCTGTACTACTTAAGCGGGACCGCACAGTACACGCTGGTGAAAAGCCTTCTTGGGATGGGCTTCAACGGCATCCCGGTCGCCTTGCTGGCCAGCTCCAATCCGATTGGTACTATCTTCAGCGCCCTCTTTATCAGCTATATTCAGGTGGGCGGCGACGCGCTCCAGCCGGAATACTCCCGTGAGATCATTGATATTATCATTGCTACGATCATCTACCTCAGCGCTTTCGCCCTGCTGATGCGCGGTTGGATTGGCAAGTTGTTCATCCGGAACCAGACGGAGAACATCAACGCGGAAGACGATCAGCCTTCGGAGATCGAAACGAAGCCTGTTAAGAAGGAGGAGACGTTGAAATGACTGCCAATGTAATTGCGGATATCTTAAGCGGCACTGTCCTGTTTGCGGTACCGTTGCTGCTGGTGGCGCTGGGCGGTATGTTTTCGGAACGCAGCGGTATCATCAACATTGCCCTGGAAGGGATCATGGTGATCGGCGCGTTGTTCAGCTGCCTGTTCCTGCGTATGGTGGACGCCAGCGGCTTTGGCCCGGCGCATCCGCAGTTAAGCGTACTGATCGCGATTCTGGTTGCCGCTTTCTCCGGTGTTATATTCAGCCTTCTGCTGGCGTTTGCTTCGATTCGGTTAAAAGCGGATCAGACGATCGGCGGCACGGCGCTCAACATGTTGGCTCCCGCCTTTGCCATCGTGCTGACCTGGGCGATTCAGGGACAGGGTCAAACGACTATTATGATTCCCAATTGGGTCCGGATCACACAGGAAAACTTCGGTATGGCGGCTGGAAACGGCTTTCTGGAACGCTTTGTTTTTAAGAGTCTGTTTCTGTCTACCCCGATTGCGTTTCTCCTGCTGATTGTAGCCATCATCGTGCTGTACAAAACACGCCTGGGGCTGCGTCTGCGCGCGTGCGGCGAACATCCGCAGGCTGCGGACAGCGTAGGCATCAATGTGTATAAGATGCGTTATCTGGGCGTGTCCATTTCCGGATTTCTGGGTGGAATCGGCGGATTTGCCTTTACGGTGGCTGCCGGGTCGGGTTTCCAGAGCAGCGTGGCAGGTTACGGCTTCCTTGCGTTGGCAGTTATGATATTCGGTAACTGGAAACCGCTGAACATTCTGGGCGCCAGCCTGTTTTTCGCCCTGTTTAAAATTGTGGGTTCCTACGCGGGCTCTATTCCGTTCCTTCCGCATTTTGAAGGGGTGAAGAGTTCGGAATATATCTACCTGATGCTGCCCTATATTGTTACGATGATTGTTCTGATTTTAACCAGCAAGAAGAGCCGTGCGCCCAAATCGGAAGGCATTCCGTATGATAAAGGTGGCCGCTAAATCAAAATCGGAATCTGATTTTATTAAGTATTTGAATCTTTCCGAATTTGCCACTTGGCAGCCGTAACAGGAAGAACAGTCATTTGCCTGGCATGTACGCTTCCACCCGTGCAGCGCCTGTCAGGCATGACCACACCCCGTGAATAGAATGGATCCTTCGGCACGCCCCTTAACAACGCGCGAGTTTTCTCGTGCGTTGTTGCCATGAAAGGAAAAAATGGATGATCGAATTAGAAATATGGTTGGAACAGTATCGGAAAATTGTTGAAGAAGTTTTTGGTACAAGGATCGTCTGCATCGGGCTACAGGGCAGCTATGGACGCGGTGAGGCCAACCCGGAGAGCGACCTTGATATGGTGCTGATTCTGGACACGCTGAGCATGGATGATCTGCGGCTTTATCGCAGGGAGACAGAACGTTTGCCGGAGCGGGACAAACTGTGCGGTTTTGTTTGTGGTAAGGCGGAACTGCTGGCCTGGGACAAAGCAGACGCACTGTCCCTTTATCAGGACACAACGCCGATTGTTGGCGATCTTGAATTTTTACGCCCGCTGCTAACTGCGGAAGATTTAAAACGCAATATCCTAACAGCAGCGTGCGGCCTCTATCACGCCTGTTGCCACCATTTTCTATTTGGACATTCCGAAACATTCCTTAATGAGATGCGGAAACCTGTGTTCTTTTTATTGCGATCGGAATACGAATACCGTACGGGGCAGTGTGTTCGCGGACGTGAGGAGTTGCGGAAAAAACTGGATAAAGAGCGCCGTTTTCTGCTTGAGCCGGAGGGCGAAACAGAGGAAAACCTGAACCGGCTTTTTGTATGGGCAGGACGATTAATCCGGGAACTGGGCGGTGTTCCGATAAATGACGATTGACCGGATCAAAAGATACAGCGAATGAACCTTGCGTGATCGCGAGGTGTGATTCTTCACAATGTATGTAAGGGATTTAATCAGCGCTTTCCTGGGGCAACCTGTTCAGAAAACGGCCTACCTCAGCCCAGGCTTCGCGGCTTTCCGCCACCAGGTCCAGCGCCCCCTGAAAAACATGGAACATACCCTTATAGACCGTCAGCGTGCAATCAACACCATTGGAAATGGCGTTGTCATATACCATCTGGCTGTCGCTCAACAGCACTTCAATACTGCCTGCCTGAAGCAACATTGGGGGAAAACCGGTGTAATCTCCAAAAGAGGGAGAAAGATAGGGGGCGGTCGCATCCAGCCCATCCGGGTATGTGGTATTCACGCCGACCGCCTGCCCGTGGTCGTCTTCCTCATCAATGCCAAAGGAAGGGTCAATCGTGGCGTTATAATAATGTGATGGGCCAGAGTTGCTTAAATCCGCCCAGGGGGACATACATACAAAACCTTCCGGCATAGGCTGGCCCATATCCCGCAGATGCAGGCCGAGGGAAAGCGCCAGGTTCCCGCCTGCACTGTCTCCGGCAACAACCACAGCGCCCGGAGCATACCCAAGCGTACCGGTCAGGTAGCGCCATGCGTCGAGGGTATCATTCTGCTGGCAGGGATAGGGATACTCAGGCGCAAGCCGGTAATCCAGCGTAGCGACCAGACAGTCACTGAATAGCTGGCTGTATTTCAGCGCAAACTGCCGATACATATCGTTCATTCCGGATACGAACGCACCGCCATGCAGCTGTAAAATCGCGTGCTTGCTCTGTGAGCCGGTTTTTAGCAGCAGTTCCAGTTGTGAATTGCTCAGGCGTACCGCGCGCAACTCATATCCATCCGGCGGCGTCCAGCCGGAATCCGTTAACAGGGCGGTACCCAGCTTTTGTTCCTTTTCCGGCAGACGGGTAAAGGTTCGCACAGCACCGCTGCCGACTTGCGCCATCAGGGATACGTCCCACAGGGGGCGAGACGCGTACAGGCCGAAGAAAGCGATCAGGTAGGCTCCGGCAACGCATAACACAATCCGCCAACCCTGCCAGAACGGCTTCCCGCGCAGCCAGAAAAGGAGGAGGAACGAAAGGGCTGTGACCAGCCAGCCATACCATCTTGCCCGCATCATCGCGAGACAAAAAAACACCGGCAGGAAAATCAGCAGCATGCCGATTGTAAAAAGAAGATGGGGCCTCGGTTTGGCAGGCGTTTGCAAAGCGGACCTCCTCAGGCTTTTCCGTCAGGCAGGTAAACGATCAGCGAATTATGCGCCTTCAGCCAGGCGCGTCGGGCCTTATAGTCCGGCAGACAGCGCTGCACCTGTGCCCAGAAGGCAGGCGAATGATTGGGCTGCGGAATATGGCACAGTTCGTGCAGTATCACATAATCGATCATTTCGGGAGGGCACAGGATCAACGCGCGGTTCAGGCTGATGTTGCCCCGGCCGCTCATGCTGCCCCAGCGGCCTTTCGCGCGGGTAAGGCGAAAGTGGGGTAAAGGAAAGCCGTATTGCTGGGCAAGGAGAGTGACGCGAGCCGGTAATTCCTTGCGGGCTTGCGTTTCCAGCCAGCGAACAATCGGAACCGTGCCCTGCTGAGACGATGTGATTGGTAAAAAAAGAATATCTCCGCGCAGTGTGGCGCGTGACGTGTTCACATACTGCAAAGTAATGGGGCGACCCAAGTACGGGAAGGTAGCGCCATGAGAGGCAGACAGCGTTTCACATGCCGGAAGTTCCGCCATATGAACGCGTGCCTGATCAATCCAACGCCGTTTGTCCGACAGAAAGGAATCAATTTGGTTCTGAGACGCCCACATGGGGGCGCGAACAAGGAGCTGTCCATCACGATCCACACTGATCGCAAGCGTTTTGCGTGCGGAACGGATCAGTTCATAGCGAAGCGGTTCCATGCTCAATCAAAATTGATGCCCGGATACAGGCAGGCGGTGCGGATGAACGTAGCCCTGCAGCTTTGCGCCAACCTGCACTGAGGCACATTCCGGCGGATCACATCCGCCTCGAACGTTGTGACGCCACGTTCTGTCAGCAGATTCATACCGGCCGCGATCAGTGTTTTGCCGATACCGAGCCTGCGATAGTTTGGCATCACATACAGGCCGAACAGTTTGGCGGTGTCACCGGAACCGGTAAACGCCGCTTCGCCAACAATTTCGGGGCCGCGTGAGATATACAGTGCGATAAAGTGGGGCAGGCTCATATACCGCTGCAACATTGGCTGTTGCAATGCATCCAGCCGGTAGGTGTTCATCCGCATTAAAAACGCGGTTTGTTCCAGTTGCTTTTGCAGCGGAACCAGCCCCATCTCGTATCCCATGGGAGCGCTGGGCTTGGCGTTAGGTGCGTAAATACGAACGACGTCCAACGCGTCGTCTGCGGCAAAACCGCTTTCCCGGTAAAACGACAGCATGGCGGCATCCTGCATGCCTACCTGCGCAAAAACGCGCGCTTTTAAATTTGGCGTTTGCTGACGCAGCTGTACGGCCCGGGCCAGCAATGCGCCTAAAAGCATATCCAGCCCCGGGCCTTTGGAATACAGGTTAAGAAAAATATTAACCGGTCTTTCCGGGAAAAGATACGGATGATAGGTTTGGACAAGGTATCCTTCCGCGACGGTCGTGTTGGAACTGTCCGCCACCAGAAACACGTTTTCCGGAGGCAAGCCGTTCGTGGTTTGCGCCGGGTGAAAAACCTGCATAGACGCGATCGTCCTTTCCAAGGGCACCCAATGGCTCGGCCCTTATGAGGTAAACGTTTTGGCAACGAGTTTATTTTACGCCGAAACGGTGACGGATGCAACCTATTTTCTGCCCGGAGCAAAGGGAAGATGGATTTGCGTTATCGGCAGTACCGATCCACATAGGTATCCAGACATTTGCGGATCACATCCTGCGCATCCTGTGCACCGCGCAGTTCATCCACAACCGTTTCTTTTCCTTCCAGGCTCTTGTAGACGGAGAAAAAGTGAGACATCTCGGAGAAAATATGCGCCGGGAGTTCGCTTACATCGTGGTATCCGTTATAGGTTGGGTCTTTAAACGGGATGGCAATTATCTTCTCGTCCAGATGCCCTTGATCCATCATCGTGATTACGCCGATCGGATAACAGCGAACCAGACTCATCGGCTGAATCACTTCGCTGCAGAGAATCAGCACATCCAGCGGATCGTTATCATCGGCATAGGTACGCGGAATAAGGCCATAGTTACTTGGGTAATGCGTGGAAGTGTACAGAATTCGATCCAGAATCAGAAGGCCGGTTTCTTTATCCAGCTCATATTTCTTCTTGCTGCCCTTTTCAATCTCCACATAGGCGATAAAATCGGTCGGAGTAACGCGCGAGGGGGAAATGTCGTGCCAGATATTCGTCATAAGGCGCCTCCTCTCTTTTGCCTGTTTATTGTAACAAGCACTGCCTGGATTGTAAAGAACAGCATCCCGTTTTGTGTTATAATGGTTTCGTTCCGGACGGAAATGCCCGGTAACGCTTAAGAAAGGTGGTAGTAATGAATGAAAAAGACATTGCTCGCGCTGCTTTGTCTGCTGATGGCGCTTTCGCTGGCAGGCTGCGCAACGGTCAACAGCGAGAATAGCTTTCAAAGTCTGGCTCCCAACACGGCAGCAGTTACACAGGAGGCTGCTCAAACCGATGCGCCGCAGCAGCAGACAGTCAATAGCGACGTGCCAGCCGGGAACACGGATGCCCCCGCGCAGGAAACGGCCGCGCCCGGATACAACGGCTAACGATGTGTTAACGTGCAAGGAGGAGGACACATGAAGGTTTTATTGCTGAATGGAAGCCCCCACGAACACGGAACCACCCGGCGCGCGCTGGATGAAATGAAGAAAGTTTTCGCGGACCATGAGGTTGAAACAGAAATCGTTACAGTTGGTAATAAAGCGATCCGTGGCTGCATTGCCTGCAACCGCTGTGACGGTCGTTGCCGTGCCTTTGACGACGAGGTAAACGCGACGCTTGAGAAGATGGAAACATCGGACGCGCTGGTGATTGCTTCCCCGGTCTACTTCGCCTCTCCGAACGGTACGCTGATTTCCTTTCTGGACAGGATGTTTTACGCGGGCGACGGGGACGCTGTTTTTGCGGGGAAACCCGCCGCGTGCGTTGTGTCCGCTCGGCGTGCCGGCACGACGGCCAGCCTGGAAGCACTCTATAAGTACCCGATGATTAACGGCATGCCTGTCGTATCCTCCAGTTACTGGCCAATGGTGCATGGTTCCAACCCATCGCAGGCAGAAGAAGACGCAGAAGGGATGCAGGTTCTTCGCAATTTGGCGCATAACCTGATATGGATGATGCGCTGTATCGAGCAGGGACGTCAAAATGGGATTCCTTTTCCGTCAGGGGAAGCCCCGGGATGTCACACAGACTTTATCAGAACATAAAAAGTGCGCCCCCGTTTTCGGGGGCGCCGGTTCATGATGAACTGATTTACAGCAATCCGGTTAGGGTGCGGGCTACGGTAGCGGTAGCCTGCGGAGCGTCGGCCAGAATGCCCGTCGCCTGCAGGAAGATGACCAGAATACCCAGCAGTGCCACATAAAGTGCGAACCAGTTGAGCGATATTTTGGTGATGATCCGCAGCATGAAACGGATGGCCAGATAGCCGCTGAGTCCCGCGACGACTACGCCGACGACAACGGATATTATATCACCGGACTGAGCCTGAGACAGCGCGCCGCCTTTGTATGCGTCGTAGCCTTCACTTAAAAAGCTGGCCAGAATGGCGGGCATGCTCATCATAAAGCTGAATTTGGCCGCGCTTTCACGATCCAGGCGGGAGGCGACGCCGCCAAAGATGGTAGAACCGCTGCGGCTGACGCCCGGAAGCATCCCAACGACCTGCATGCAACCCATGGTAATCGCGTGCTGAATGCCCACCTTGTCGGTCACCAACTGGCGCTGTTCATTGCGTGTCGCCAGCCATTGCGTAAGCATCAGCAGCAAGCCGGTCAGCAGGAAACTGACGCCCAGCAGACCGTTATGGGTTTCCAGATAATCCAGCTGATCGCCAAGCAGTAGTTTGGCAAACAATGCCGGCAGTGAAGCAATAATCAACAACAAGAGCGTGGGATTCTTGATGGGATGGCGCAGCATGGCGATCCAGTCGCGCCAGAAAACCACCAGCACGGCAACCAGTGTGCCCATGTGCAACAGAATGTTAAAGAGCAACTGATTTTCAAACCCGGTTTGGAATAGCGCCTGGAACAGGTTGAGATGCCCGCTGGAAGAGATGGGCAAGAACTCGGCTAACCCCTGGATCAGACCCAAAAACGCGGCAAGCAGGACTTTCATGGATCAACGTCCTTTCCTGTATGGTTCAATCTCGCATAGTATACACCAGAACCAGTGGCTTTGTCACGATTCGGACGCGTTTTTAAGCTGTGGATGTAACCGTTTTACAATATCGCATCCCGGGAGGAATGAAATGATTCAAAAAATCGGAGCCTGTATTTTCGCCTTCCTGCTGCTTGCCGCAAGCCCGACAGTCCGCGCGGAGACGGTGAAACAAAATCCGCAGACGGAAGTGAAGGCGTTCTTTCTGAATGTGGGCAAGGCGGATGCGGCACTGTTTTCACTGAATGGCAAGTGGTTTCTGGTGGATACCGGCACAAAGGACAGTGCGGATACGATGATGAGCATGCTGGAGGATTACGGCGTAACGCAATTGGATGGCATTCTGATTACTCACACTGACAAGGACCATGTGGGTGGCCTGAAACCCCTGTTAAAGAGCGGTATGCCTGTTGCCATGCTGTATGCGCCCACGTATTCGGTGGACAGCGTGGAGGATCATCCCGTTTGGACGGCCGCGGAGAAATATGGGGTGCCGTTCCGCTGGTTAAACGCGGGGGACACCGTAACAGTTGATGATTCCGTTTCTTTTTTCGTACTCGGTCCGATCAGCAGGGACGCGGAAACTGAAAACAACAACTCGCTGGTGCTTCGTTTGAAAACTCCGCAGGGAGACATGCTGTTAGCCGGCGACATGGAATTACCGGAAGAAACAGAACTGTTGGCCGCAGGTGTGATCCAACCTGCCGCGGTATTGAAAGTAGGCCACCACGGAGCGGACGACGCAAGCGGCGAACCCTTTCTGTATACAGTCAAGCCTCAAATTGCCGTTATCTCCACAGACCCGGAAGAAGATGATCGAACGCCGGACCCGAAAGTCATTCGGCGATTATGGAATATCGGCGCGGAAGTGTTTTCCACCTATCAGGCCAGTTGCTGTGTGGAGGTTACCCTGCGGGACGGCAACGCAGTAGGTCGGCTGGTTAACGGTTCTGCCCGTTGAACGTTATAGCGTATACCATAGATACGACATCATAATAAAGCGCGGCGAACCGTTTTGGTCTGCCGCGCTTTTATGAAGCTTTTACTCAGCAAGGTTTGCAACGATACCCAACAAGCCCGGGCCGGTATGGATGGCCAACACGGGGCTGACCGGACGGATAAAACTGGAGGCAATGCTTAACGACTGTTTCAGTTTTTCCAGCAAACTTTCCGCCTCTTCCTCCGCCTGCCCGTGAACCACCGTAAGGTTGATACGGTTTTTACCGAAGCGACGGACTACCTCCTGCGCCATGGTTTCCACCGCGGCTTTATAGCCGCGTGCTTTAGACAGCGTCTGGTAGACGCCCTCATCGTTAATATAGATAATCGGCTTAATCTGCAGCAGGCTGCCGACCACGCCTTCCACAAGACCGATGCGTCCGCCCTTGCGAAGATACTCCAGCGTTCGGATTACAAACATGCCCAGCTGGGAGGAGCGAACCCGTTTCGCTTTTTCCACCGCCGTATCGGGATCGTCGCCCGCTTCAAGCGATTCGGCGGCGGCAAGCACCATCAGGCCCAGTCCCGTGGACAGGGTAAGCGAATCCACTACCCGGATGTTCATGCGGTCCCGGTAATCCTCTGCGATCATTCGCACCATGTTGAACGTGCCGCTTAACCCAGAAGAAATGCAGACGTGTACAATGTCGGTAATCCCCTCGGCGGCTAAACGGTCGTATAAACCGCTTACATCCTCCGGCAGGGGAAGGCTTGTTTTTGGCAACTCCGATTTCAGCAGTTCATAAAGCTGCTCCTGGCTTAACTCAACCCGATCGCGGTATTCCGCGTTCTGGCATACAATTCGCAGCGAAACCATATGGATATGGTGCTGTTCCAGTTGCGCATCGCTCAGATCACAGGAGGAATCCGTTACGATAGCGATTTTGGACAGATCAGACATACGCGTGCTCCTCCTCAGGTGTGCCGGATGAATCCGGCATCCATTTTATTATAACACTTCACAGCGTACCGTCAACGACGGGGGTGTATTTTCGGAGAAGGTTTCACGATTTGTTCACGTTTTTGCTGTAACGAAAGTCACAACTTACTTCCCTCGGTTGACAAAGCGGTAACAGGCGGTTACTATTTAACATGGTTTTTTATGGGTTTCAGGATAAAACACATCGGAGGCGAAGCGGCGGATGATATCCAATGTAATGGGAACGACCGGGAGCCGCATACGGTTCAATCGAATCATGGGGACAGTGGCGATCGTCATTCTCCTTACGGTTCTCACGCTTCTTCCTGGTTTTTCACGGGCTTATGCCGCGGGCAATCCGGCGTCGATAGCAGGCTCTGCCGGGGAAGCGGGCGGCGGGGTAAGCGTTGCGATTGCTTCCGTGGATACCCAGCTTTCCACGCAAACGGCTCAGGACGGAAGCTTTACATTTGCCAATCTGGCCGCGGGAGATTACACCGTATATGTACCGCTGCCTCAGGGCCAGAAACCCGCGGCGGATTCGCAGTGGCAGGTTTCGCAGAAGGGCGACATGCTGTGGCTTTCGATTACTGTGAAAGCCGGAGAAACCGCCAGGTTGCCAGCGATACAGTATGCGGCCGACGTGCCGGAGGGGCAGACGGCACAAATTGCAGTAGCCGCTTTTATGGACAGCAACCAGAACGGCACTCGCGGACCCTATGAACGTGCCATCGCGGGCGTGGTTTTCGAGGCGGTCGACGCAACAGATGCGACCGGCGCCGCGGCAGCCACCGTGACGACCGATGCGAATGGAAGCGGCACGCTGGCGGGGCTTATGCCAGGGCAATATGTGCTGCGCGTAACGTTGCCGGACGGCTACCTTTTTACCGTAGCGGCGGAAGGATGGAGCCTTGGAAACGGCTGCGTCAGCAATTCCAACGCGCTCACGGCGGTTTCATCGGCCATTACGCTCACAGCGGGCCAAACGGCGGAGGCGGGGGCAGGCGCGATCCCGGTCGGGTCGTTCTCTGGCCGCGTGTGGAGCGATATCAATAACGACGGGGTGATGCAGGCGGATGAACCCGGCGTAGCCGATGTTGCCCTGACGCTGACCGGCAGCAAGACTGGCGCCAACTATACCTGCACGTCGGATGCGAACGGAAACTATCGCTTCGACCTGCTTTTTGACGACACCTACAATTTTTCCGCATCCCTGCCGGACGGATACCTGTTCGCCCGTTATTCGCAGACGGGCGGGGACGCGCGTTCCGTATTCACCACCGAGGGCACAACCGCTAGCCGGCAGTTTATTGTGACCGGCGCCCAGAATGTGACGGATAAAAACGTGGGCGTTGTGCAGAAGGCAACGCTTAGCGGTATTGCCTTTCTGGATGTGAATTACAACGGCGTATACGATCAGGGCGAACCCCCGTATGCGGGTGTTACGCTGGAAGCGATTAAAAATTCCAATGATAAGTCTATGGGGAAAGTCGTAACCGATGAAGACGGAACCTATTCATTTAACACGCTTCGCGGCGGGGATTATCGGCTGCGGGCCATTTTGCCCAACGATGGCAGCATCTTTACCACTGTTCCCGCAGCGCAGAACGAGACGACCAATCCTTTTGCCGCGAAGGAAGGCCGCCGCGAGAATACCATACCATCGGTAACGCTCGCAAACGGCGCCACTACGCAGGTTTGCGTGGGCGTCGCAATGGGAGGTACCATCTCCGGTACGGTATTCTTCGATAAAAAGTACGATGGCGTGCAGGATGGCGCGGACAACGCGGCGTCCGGCGTAAAAGTCCAGCTGGTAGACAGCCAGGGAAACCTCGCGGGGTCTGCCGCCAGCAACGCGAACGGCCATTACACGCTGGAAGGGATTATGCCGGGTGAATATACGGTCCGGTTCCAGCGCAAGGATGGATATGCGTTTTCGCGCTATCGCCCGGATCAGGACAATGGCAATGATGTAAGCGCGCTGGCCAAAGATGGTTTTGGGGAAACACAGCCCATCGCAGTAGCGATGGGGCAGACGATTGAACAGGTCAACGCGGGGATGCTTCCATCTTCCACATTGACGGGTGTATTCTTTAACGACCTGAACGACAACGGTTTACGGGACGAAGGGGAAGGCGGTTTTACCGACGGAAGCGTACGGTTGCTTTCCGAGGATGGGGAAATCGACCTGACTTCACCCGTTGCTGAGGATGGCGCCTATTTCTTCGATGGCGTGATGCCCGGCAACTATACGGTAACGTTCCTGTTACCGGATCATGCGACGATCGCAAAAGTAGCCGATGGTGGAAACACGCTGGATGCGCAGGGCAAGGAAAATGTGCTGAAGGGGCTCACGGTTGAGTCCGGAAAAGCGTACGAAGCACCGCTGGTGGGCGCTGTCACGTTGGGCTCCTTTGAAGGAATCGCCTACCATGACCGCAACGGAAACGGCGAAAAGGATCAAGGGGAAGAAACCCTGAAAGGGGTAACCGTAACCTGCACCCCCGCCGATTCGGCGCTTCAGGGCGGTCAGGCAGTAACGGAGGAGGATGGCGCTTACTCCATTACCGGGCTGAGACCTGGGCAGTATACGCTACGGATTCAGCTTCCGGAGGGGTACATTTTCTCCGGCAACCTGACAAAGAGCGGAATCACACTGGATACGACTGGTGACGCAAGCGTCAGCTGCCCGTGGGCAGCACTGGTCAACCGCGAAAGCAACATGATCGGGGCGGTGAAACCCGCCACGATAACCGCTTCCATTTGGCTGGATGAAAACCGGAACGGAACGCACGCGGAGGATGAGAGCTTCGTAAGCGGTCTGAAGTATGAGCTCTACGACGAGGAGGAAGAAGAGGTGGTGAAAACCGCCACTTCCGACCAGAGTGGCGACGTGGCGTTTACCGATGTGCGCCCCGGGACTTATACGCTGCGGTTTACGCTGCCCGCGCAGGCGCAGCCTGCGGAAGGCAAGAGCGACTTCACGCTGGACGGCTCCATGCTCTCCCGCGGCGGTATTACCGTGACCGAAGGGGAAACGGCCGCGAACCTGACTGGCGGGCTGGTTTCCTACACCAGCGTCGGTGGCACGGTCACGTTGGACGAGAACGGCACGCATACGCCGCAGACGGGCGTGGAAGTGGCGCTGTATGATGGCGACGGAGATCAACCCCTGCAAACAACGACGACGAACGAACAGGGTGTTTATCGTTTTGACGGGTTATGGCCGGACGCCTATCGGATTACGGTGAAGCAGCCTGACAGTACGATCTTCGTTCGCCCGGGGGACCCCAATTACGCGGATGGCGCATCCATCGTTGCCAAATCTTCTGACGGGCTGGGTATCAGCGACCCGTTCACGGTACAGATGGCGAAACATCAGCTGTCGCTGAACGTGATCCTGATTAAACCCGCGCGGGTAGGCGATCAGGCATGGCTGGATACCAACCAAAATGGCCTGCTGGACTATGGCGAACCTACGATCAACGGGGTAACGGTTGAACTGCTCTCCGACGGCGTCGTCGCTTATTCCACCCAAACGAACGAATGGGGATATTATGAATTTCCGGATGTGTATCCGGGTACGTATACGTTGCGGGCAAAGGCTTATCCGGCGCTGACGATCACAAAATCCATGCCGGCTCTTCGGGTGATTTCCAGCTGCCTCGTCAGTGGGGATGGTACCAGCGCGGAAAGCGATCCGTTCAGCGTGGAAAGCGGCACGAAGAATTTCGATTACGACATGGGCTACCAGTTGCCAGATGGGGCTACGATGCCTTCCGAGATTCAAACAGGCGCAGTACAGCAATGGCCCGCGCCTGCGCAGGATGCGAAGTGATCGTATATCAACGCAGGCATCCGGCCTGATGATTCACAGGGAACGCCCCACCGCGGATTTCTTCCGCAGCGGGGCGTTCCCTTCGTTGTCAGCATCTTTCACAGAAAGGCGGATTTTTTCGCCCGGCGTGATGGGCTCGGCACTCGTCGCAACGACCATGTTTGTGGCACTTTGCGGAACAGGGGCAACAGAGAAAAGTCTGTGAGACCTGAGAAGCGCGGATGACCTGGATATGATTCTCCTTGAGCAGGGAGGCTGTCAGCCCGTCGCCATCCGTAAGCGTGCCGGTAAAGGTGCCATCGTATCTAACGCCGGACCCACAGGAGGGGCTGCGATCCTGTAAAACAGCGCAGGAACAGCCCAACAGCCGGGCGACGCGCAGTGCCTCATCAGCACCTTTCCGGTAAGCTTCGGTGACATCTGCGCCTGAACGGGTGACTATGCGATCATTCTGTATTTCCGCAGGTTCACGTGGCGTTGCGAGCCCACCGTAGATTTCCGGGCAGAAGGGCACCAATACATGCTCTTTACCAAGGGCTATAACAGCATCGTTTGGCACGCTGCGACCATCATAGCGGCAGGGTAAACCCAACAAACAGGCACTGACCAGAATCTTCATCAAACCCCTCCTGACTGTAAACATTATAGCATCAGTTCCGGGAAAATACCCATAATGATCATACAGAAGGCCTGCACAGGTTCGATTAGACTTTCTCAACTTGACACGTTGATAGGCCCGTGATATTCTTTACCTGTTTGGGGTTGTTGAAATGCTCCTTCAGATGTTGACAGGGCTCGATTTTTACCCGCAGGAGGCTACGCTTACGTCATGGAGGCAGGCATGAAGAAGCGATATTTGCTGTCGCAGGTAATAAAGACGGTTTTCCAGTGCTTACTGTATGTTTCTCTGTTTATAGCTTTCTTTTTACCACTGTCCACTACAAACCCTCAGATTATCAATATGAGCCGTACCGCAGCCACAACGATGGCTACCTTTACGGTTCTGTTGCTGATCCTGACGTATGTATACGGCGGATATGAACTCGGCGCTAAAAAGGCGCGCTCGGTTTTCGCCTCGATTGTGATTACTATCCTCCTGACGGACATCATTACGTATCTGCAGTTACAGATCATGAACGTTAACAAGGCGAACAATTCCCGCCTGATCCTTTTCGGGGGGGACTTTTGGCTGTTGCTGATCGCTATCCTGATCCAGATCAGCCTGATTTATCTGTTCGTCATGCTGGGTTACCGTATTTACTTCCGGATCAATCCGGCGGAGAAATGCTGTATTATTACCGCTTCACAGGAGCAGGCGGAACATATTGCCCAAAAAATCGCCACATTCCGCCAGAAGTATAAATTGTGCGACGTGCTGCATTTCGAATGTGAAGATGTAGAACAGACGATATTAGATAACGACGTCGTGTTTCTGGCAGGAATCCCCGACACGGAGGAAGCACAGCTAAAATCGTTCTGCTACCAGAACGGGAAGACAATCTATCTGCAGGCGGAACTGGAAGACGTGATTGCTTCCTCTTCTCAGCAAAATGTGATTGATGATACGCTGTTCTTATATATCCACCGCGCGGAACCCTCGCTGATGCAACGGTTCGTGAAACGTATTTCCGACATCGTGATCAGCCTGCTGGGGCTGATCGTAACCAGCCCGCTGATGCTTCTGGCAACGCTGATGATCGCTTTTTCACACAACGGCCCGATATTCTTCAAACAAAAAAGAGCAACGATTGGCGGACGGGTGTTTAAGATCATCAAATTCCGGACGATGTATCAGGATGCGTGTGACGCGGCGGGACAATCCGCCTGTGAGGACGATGAGCGAATTACCAAGGCAGGTCGTTTTTTACGAAAATATCGGATTGACGAGTTGCCCCAACTTTTTAATGTGCTCAAAGGAGATATGAGCATCGTTGGTCCTCGTCCGGAAATGTTAGAGAACGTAGACCGCTATACGCAGGAAGTGCCGGAGTTTGAGTACCGGAAACAAATGAAAGCCGGGCTGACGGGGCTGGCGCAGATTGATGGCAAGTACAACACCACACCCCGGGATAAAGTCATTCTGGACCTGTTCTACATCGAAAACTTTTCTCTGATGCTGGATATGAAGATGATTCTTCGCACGGTCACGATCTTTTTCCGCCGGGACAGTACAGAGGGTTTTTCTTCGGAGAAACAGATGATTTGCCCGCTGATGCGCACCAAGGCTCGGGCATTGAAAGAGTCGGTGCCGACCAGCGCTCCCACACGAGAAATTAATAAGAAGACGGTAAGAAAGCCCACTCCTCCTGCGGTTGATAAACCGGCAGAGTTTATACGGGAAAACATACCCAATGAAACAATCATGGAGAATACCAATCGCCTGGAGGAAGCGCTGCCCCGATGGGATGGAGAGACCGCGCCGAACGGTCTGCAGGAAGAACCGCATCCTGCAAAGGAGGGGTCGCCCGCTACGGAACTGCTGTCCGGTGCACACGCGGCGCTTTAAGATAAAGCTGGATGGAAAGGGAGAAAGAAATGGACAAAACGTTATTGATTCTTGCGGCTGGAATGGGGTCACGCTATGGCGGCAACAAGCAGGTGGATGGGATGGGCCCGCATAACGAAATCCTGCTGGAATATTCGGTTTACGATGCTATTCAGGCCGGTTTTAACAAGGTAGTCTTTATTATCAAACATGAATTTGAAGAGCGGGTGCATCAGCTGATTGGCGATCAACTCAGCCGTAAAGTGAAAGTGGAATATGTCTTTCAGGAACCGGAAACTATGCCTGGCTGGTATTCCATTCCCACAGGCCGTGTCAAACCGTTCGGCACAGTTCATGCCATGCTTTGTGCCAAGGATGCGATCCATGAACCTTTTGCGGTTATCAATGCCGATGATTATTATGGTCGCCCGCCCTATGCGCTGATCAGCAAACGAATCGGCAGCCTGAAACCGGAACGGGAAGCCTGTATGGTCGGGTATTATCTGAAGAATACGGTCAGCGAGAACGGACATGTAACCCGCGGTGTCTGCGAAACCTCCGCGGAGGGCAAGCTGAAAAGCGTAACCGAGACCTATAAAATTCAGCCTTTCCCGGATGGGACGATCCGCGACACCAATGCCGATCCAAACGGTGTGATCCTGAACCCGAACAGTCTGGTGAGCATGAATCTGTTTGGCTTTACCCCCTGGATTTTTGACGCCGCGCAGAAGCACTTTGATCAATTCCTGCGGGGCCTGAAACCGGACGAAATGAAAGCGGAATACGTGCTGCCTGTACTGGTGGATCAACTGATGCACGAAGAGGGACTGTCTGTTGACGTTCTCTCTACCGATGCCGTATGGTTTGGCGTAACGTATAAAGAAGACAAACCATATGTACAGGCCCAGTTGAAGAAGATGCATGATCAGGGCGTTTATCCGGAGAAGCTCTTCTGATCCGGTTTGGTTCGTGCGTATCAACCGCGATGCGCGGTGAAACGGATACAATCACAATCCAAGGAGGCACATCCATGACGATATTGTTAACCGGGGGCGCCGGTTTTATCGGATCCCATACCTATGTTGAACTGGTCAACGCGGGACATGACGCGGTAATCGTGGACGATTTCTCCAACAGCTGTGAAGAAGTGATCACGAGGCTGGAGCAGATCACCGGAAAGCCTGTGAGCTGGCATAAGGCCAATGTGTGCGATCTGGAAGCGATGAACCGGATTTTCGACCAACATTCTTTCGACGCCGTGATCCATTTTGCCGGATATAAAGCGGTGGGAGAAAGCGTTGCAAAACCGTTGGAATACTACCGCAACAATCTGGACAGCACGCTAACGCTGTGCGAAGCGATGCGCGCGCATGGTGTGAAGCGATTCGTCTTCAGCTCGTCCGCCACCGTTTACGGCACAGCGCAAACCATGCCGCTTACGGAAACGATGCCGACCGGTTGTACCAACCCGTACGGTTGGACGAAATATATGATTGAACGAATCCTGACCGATATCGCGTTTGCCAACCCCGACTGGGCGGTTGCGCTGTTACGTTACTTCAACCCGATTGGGGCGCATGAAAGCGGCAAGATCGGAGAGGACCCGGTTGGAATCCCCAACAACCTGATGCCTTACATTACACAGGTGGCAAGCGGAAAACTGCCCTGCCTGCGCGTGTACGGCAACGATTATCCCACGCCGGACGGCACCGGGGTACGCGACTATATCCATGTGGTCGATCTGGCACGGGGCCATGTTGCGGCATGCGGCTATCTGATGGAACACAGGGGCTGTGAGGTGATCAACCTTGGCACTGGTACGGGGTACAGTGTTCTGGACCTGATTCAAACCTTTGAACGGGTTAATGGGGTAACGATTCCCTACGAGATCACCGAACGCCGCCCGGGAGATATTGCGGTATGCTATGCCGACGCGACGAAAGCCCGGGAGAAGCTTGGCTGGATTGCGCAGAAATCTCTGGATGATATGTGCCGGGATGCCTGGCGCTGGCAGAAGGGCAATCCGAACGGATACCACGCGAAAGCCTGACGCATGGTTCTTCGAGAATGTGTTGTCGAACCCTCCGAAGCCGGAGCAAGTAAAAAATCCCCTCTTCGTTCTTCGAAGAGGGGATTTTAAGTA